>JALSTK010000055.1 GCA_026983775.1 Calditrichia bacterium | reverse complement strand
CCTGCGGCCACACCGAGCGGGGTTTCCAGCAACTGCCCGTAACGATAAGAACGAAAAGGATCCGATACGGAGGGTGTAAAGAATTGTTCTTTATATATGGAGAAGATTCTATCCTGCGCGGCTTCGTCCAAAATCCAGCGTAACAACCGTTGCAAAGATATTCTATAAAATCGATCGCTCATAGGTAATCCGAATGTCTGGCCTGAATAATTTCAGAGGCAATACTTACCGCGATTTCTTCCGGTGTTTCCGCACCGATTTTAAGGCCGATCGGAGCATGCAAAGGTTCGAACAGCGCAGGCGCCATGCCGTCTTCTATTAATTCATCGATAATTTTTTTAATCTTCACCCGGCTGCCCATCATTCCGATATAGCGCACTTTTTTATGAATTACCGAGCGAAGAAACGTTCTATCCGATGTAAAAGCATGAGTTACAATAACCACGTAAGAACGGTGCCCGTCGCGAATAAATTTTCCCGCTTCGTCATAAGGAACATGGATGATTCGGTGGGCATAGGTGTTTTGCTTCAAAGTAAACACCTCTTTTCTGGGGTCAATGGTAATGATATAAAAATTCAGATTGGCCAGCACTCTGGCCACAGCAAGACCCACATGTCCCCCGCCGATTATGTAAACCGTATCCGGAACACCGTATGGCTCTTCGTAAATCCACTCCGAATCCGGCAAGGATTTGAAATGAATGTCAGGCAGATCGTCTTTTGCGTTTTCCAATGTAATATGGTCGGCAGTAATCCGTAGCACTCTGTTTTGCCGGGAATCGTACTTGTTAATGATTTCATGACACAGCGGTAAAGACTTCCTGTCCAGTTTACGCAAGATAACTGTCTGTGAACCGCCACAGATTAAACCGGATTTATCCAGAGCCTGGTGCGGATCATGATGCAGCTCCTTCATGATGGTTCTATCATTCTCGGTGAATAAATTCCGTGCCGTTTTAATCAGATTGTACTCCATGATTCCGCCGCCGATGGTACCGGTCATCTCTTCGTCACGGGCCACGACCATTTTAAATCCGGCCCGGCCCGGAGAAGAATTATTGGATTCGGCCACAACCATCAATACTACAGGGATATCGGCTGCCAATTTACGTTCAATAAAATTCCAGATTTCTATTTCCTTCATGAGAACCTGTAATCCACAAAGAGATTATTCATGTTTCCATTAACTTAGTTTGATAGAGGGAAAGCAGGACCCGTTCCGGAGTCAAGGGCGCACGATAGTTAAAATTCAATTCCGGTGAGAATTCCCGCATGGCATTGAGGATGGCAAAATAAGCTCCGATACCGTACATCAAAGGCGGTTCACCGATCGCTTTTGAATTGAACGGCCCCAGGGGGTTATCCACTCCGGACAGAAAAGTCAGACGAATCTCCCCGGGCGCAGAATAGATATCCGGAACCTTATAAGTAGAAAATGTATTGGAAAGCAGGCGCCCTTGCGAATCCTGAACCAGTTCTTCGAGGGTTAACCAGCCGATACCCTGCACAACGGCTCCTTCCACCTGACCCCGATCGACCAGAGGGTCCAGGCTCTGACCGAAATCATGTACAATTTGAACCGAATCGATTGCATAGGTTCCGCGCAGACAATCCAATGTTGCTTCGATTATAGCCGTGCCATACACATGGTAAGCAAAAGGTTTGCCCTTGTTTTCCCGACGATTGAAATAGATGCCGGGCGTGGCATAATAAGCCTGGGCGGATAAGCTAATACGGTTGACATAAGCACTTTGAATCAACTCCGGCCAGTACAGATCGCCAGGTTGCCCGTCGATACAGACCCGTTCGTCCCGTATGTCTATTTTCTTAGTGTCCTTTATACCAAGGAGCGCAGCGGCATGCAGGCGTAATCGGTTGAGGATAGTCTGCCCGGCGATCAAAGCGGCGTTTCCGTTTAAATCGGCCCCCGTACTGGCGGCCGTGGCGGAAGTATTGGCTATGCGGGTGGTATTGGTTGTTTCCATTTTAACGCGATCGATATCCACTGAAAAAAGCCGGGCCACTACAGTACGTATCTTCTGATTGACTCCCTGTCCCATTTCAATGGCCGCGGTACTGATGCCGATACTCCCGTCGGTATATACATGAATAAGGGCACTGGCCTGATTCAGCAGGCTGTTGGTAAAGGATATTCCGAAGGTGATCGGCATCATGGCCAGTCCTTTTTTAAGCAAGCGGTGTGTGCTGTTAAATTTGTGGACTTCCTCTTCTCTGCGGGAAAGCTCATACCGATCGATGGCTTCATCCCAGCAGCGTTTCAGATGGCAGGCTTCTGTTTTTTGTCCGTAATAAAGAAGGTCCCCCTCTTCCAGCAGATTTTTTTGCTGAAGCCGATATGCAGGCCAGCCTAAAGCCCGGGCAGCCTTATGGATGGCCGCTTCGATGACAAACATCCCCTGCGGTCCTCCAAATCCCCTGAAGGCGGTATTAGGCGGTAAATTGGTACGACAGGAAATACCGGTAGCCCGTACATTGGGGATATAATAACTGTTGGTGGCATGAAACAGGGTCCGCTCCAGGATTGCGGTAGAAAGGTCGGCATAGGCTCCGCCATTCTGATAGAAGGTAACCTGATACGCTAATATTTTGCCCCCGGCGTTCAATCCTATTTTATAATCGGCAGAGTAAGGATGCCGTTTTCCGGTCATATACAGGTCTTCTTTGCGGGAAAGGATCAATTTAACCGGCTGCTTTAAATGATGGGCCGCCAGAGCTGCCATGACCGCCCAGGAAGTCGCCTGATCTTCTTTTCCTCCGAAAGCACCTCCCAGTCTTAAGACATCCACTTCCACTCGATGCATGGGCAGATTAAGCACGCGGGCTATGTTGCGCTGCACAGCGGTCGGTCCCTGGGTGGATGAAATGATTTTCAATCCATCGCCTTCCGTGGGCCAGGCCAGCGCGCCCTGGGTCTCCAGATAAAGATGTTCCTGCCCGCCGATATCCACGCGATCCTCAACGATTAGATTGCAATTTGCCCAGGCGGATTCTGTATCGCCCATGGAAAAAACCACCGGAGGCGCCAATAAATGTCCCTGCCGATATGCTTCACGAGGGTCGGTGACCACAGGCAGCGCATCGGCTTTCAATTCGATTAGACGGCAGGCCCGGCGGGCGGTTTCCTGATCGTCGGCTACAACCACAGCCAGGGGTTCGCCGATATATTGCACCTGATCCTCAGCCAGTAAAGTCTCATCGCTGATGATGCTACCGATCTGATTTTGTCCCGGAATATCCTTAGCGGTGAGGATAGCCCGTACTCCGGAGACCTGCATGGCCCTGGTGATATCGATCCTCTTCATCCTGCCATGAGCTATAGGTGAGGCATAAACCGCGGCATAGAGCGTACCTTCCGGAACGGGAAAATCATCCAGGAAAAGCGATTCACCGCGTACATGTCGGATGTTATCGGAATTTTTCATACGAATGCCGCCAAGTCAATTTTATCCGGAAAAAGTGTCACAAAATGAGCCAGAATCAACTGGCGCAACAGCAACCGTTTATATTGGGCGCTGCCGCGGATATCCGTGATGGGACTTATTTCCTGATTCGCAATTTTCAGGGCTTCCTCCACAGTCGAAGTACTGATTTCCCTGTCTTTCAAGTAAGTATTGGTTTCGGAAAGCAACAAGGGAACCGGCGCCACTCCTCCGGCAGAAATACGAACTTCGGCTATCTTATCTTCGGCAAGGGTGACGGAAAAAGCACTATTGACGCTGGCAATATCCAGATGCATGCGTTTGGATACCTTCTCGAAATTAAATCGAAACGAATCAGGCGGCTCTGTAAACCTTATTTCGGTCAAAACTTCCTCGCTGCTTTTATCCAATTTTTTATAACCCAGATAAAATTTATGTAACGGCAGGGATCGTTCTCTCTGTGCGCTTTTCAAAATCAGTCTGGCCTCCAGAGCAAGAAAAAGGATAGTCAAATCCGCGATGGGCGAAGCATTAACAATATTGCCGGCTACTGTGGCACTGTTGCGGACGGGTAAAGAGGCTACCAGATTCAGATAATCGGGTAACCGGGGTATGTATTTTTGTAACAGGGTCGAATGCCGTATTGCTTCGAAGGTCGTACCGCCTCCTATTACTATTTCCCTGCCATCCCGTTCAATATAAGAAAAAACTCGGGAGTCCAGGAACAGGAGCGGACTTTTGCTGATCTCTTCTTCTTTTTGTACATAGAGATCGCTACCACCGGCCATTAAATAGGCCTTCCCGTCCGAAGGTACCGATTCATCATAAGTCTGGTTCGGTAAATCGGAAAGGCGCCGGGCTATGTTGGTAAAATAGGGGGGCAAGACCTGTTGATCCACCAGGTATTCTAATTTTTGCCGGCTTGAAAGATTCGCGGCCTGAAGTTGATCCACAATTTTACGGGTCGCCCGTTCAATGGAAAGATATCCCGTACAACGACAGATGTTCCCGGCCAGAGCATTGATTGCTTCCTGATGGGAATAATCTTCATGCGTTAAAAGATACCCGCTGAGCGATACCAGGAAGCCGGGTGTACAAAACCCGCACTGTGTGGCTCCTTCCGCTAAGAATTCTCTTTGCAGAAAATTAAGTCCGCGGCGATTCAAGCCTTCAATCGTAACTACATGTTTTCCGGCTGCTTTTATGACAGGGAAGATGCAGGAAGTTACACTACGGTAAGTGACCCGATCTTTTTCACCTTCACCGATGAGTACACTACAGGCGCCGCAGTCGCCTTCCCGACAGACTTCTTTGGTGCCCATCAAATGCAGGCGCCGGCGTAAAAAATCCAGTAACGTCATAGCAGGGGGAACGATTTCCGAAACCTGCCGATTATTGACGATTAAGGTAATTGCCCTGTCCATACTTACAAAATACGCAATAAAAGGAATATTTAAAACCCCAACCACAAATTTTAGCAAATCCGGCGCTTGGAGGGAAATGGAACCGAAGCATACATCTGTTTCTATTATTGGGTCTTCAGTTTTAACAGAACCTGAAGTATGGTTTCATCTTCCGCCAATCCGCCCATTCCCTCATCCCCATCGGCCAGACGTTTGGCTACCGGATCAATCACGGTCAGATTATAAATTTCCCGCACTAAATCCAGATGTTTGCGGGTCAACGAATTTTCCCACATGCGGGTATTCATAGCCGGAGCTATCACCAGAGGCTTATCTCCCAAAGCACGTACTGTGGAAGTCAGTAAGTTGTCACACAAACCGTAAGCAATTTTAGCCAGGGTATTGGCCGTCAGAGGAGCAATCAACAGCATATCACACCATTTGGCCAATTCAATGTGCAGTACTTTTTCCGTATTATTCCATTCATCTTCATCTGTATAACAGGGAAAACCGCTCATTACAGACAGAGACTGAGGAGCTACAAAGGCCCTGGCCCGCTCGGTGATCATGGTTTTAATACGAAATTCTTTTTTACCAAGCATAGAAATCAGATTGGGAATACGGTAGGCCGCAATGGATGAAGTTACAGCAATTAACAAACGCATTTTTTTCCCCGCAGATAGATTGTATTAAACAGAAACCAAAAGTTATCTCTTCCCTCTAAATTATTTTTCTATAAGTAGTTTAAAAGGAATTAAATGAAATATCAAGAATATTTTAAGTATAACCGCCCCCCAATTAAAAACGTATAAACGAACTTTTTTAGCCCGAACATTAACTCACCCCCGAACTTCAATAAAAACAGCGCTGCTTTACCGGCTTTCATCTCATTTCGGTTTATCGGTGATAAAAATGTTTTGGATAGAAGTCAATCCTCCTTCTTCCCGGAAGCGGAGATGGTTTCCTTTTCTGCTTTAACCAGGGCTATAATCGTCTGACCCGCTTTCGGCTCCTGCTTTTCATCAGCAGTAAAAACCAGTAATTGTTCATTCTCCGTGACAAGAAATAGGGGAATGGCCGAATCGTTGTAATGAGTTTGAAAAGTTGAATAATCGAATTCTTCACTTAACTTCGTGGATTTAATGGTCCAGCCCGTCATGAAGCGGTTGTTCAGATAATTATAGTTCAACCCATCGCCGAACAGGGTCCTTCCTCTTAAATATTTGGGAGATGATTTATCACTCTCCTCTCCTTTTTTTAATCCGGAGGGGGCCAGCTGATAGACTTCCTGACTTTCAAACAATTCCGAAAAATTCAAGGCAGCCAAAGAATTGGCTTCATCGTTCGAGGTCAAAGCAAAGAAGCGTCCGATGCCATCAAGATCAATTTCATCCAAAGTATGTTCGGCCAAAACATTTCCGTGATAGGCGGGAATCCCTTCCAGACGAGCCTTGGAAATTTTCACTCGGTTCGTATCGATCAGGGCCACTTTAAAATTTTTATCCAGCAAAACCTTAGCTATTTCGCAAGCCCAGGAATGCGCTCCCATTATAAAAATTCCCTGTGGATTCGATTGGGCCAGTTTCAGCCAGCGGGCCACCGGGGCGGCCGTTAAACCGTAAACGGCCACGGTACTGACAATGACCAGAAAAACCAGGGGACTTAGATATTCGGCCTGGGGGAAGGCAATGGCGGAAAGTTCCAAACCGAAAATAGAGGCTATCGCCGCAGCAACAATGCCCCGTGGCGCCACCCAGGAAATGAAGAGTTTTTCTCTCCATTTCAGGTCCGAGCCAAGAGTGGCAACCCATATCGAAAGGGGGCGGACTCCAAAAATCAGCACGGCAATAAAAATTACACTACTTACGGTAAATCTTGTAAAATCACTAAATTGCAAGCGGGCGGCAAGTAAAATAAACAGGCTGGAAATAATCAATACCCGCAGATTCTCTTTAAATTGAACGATATGCTTGATGCTTACCTGTTTCTGATTATCTAAAGCCAGCCCCATAATCGTAACCGCAAGCAGGCCGGATTCGGCCTGAAAATAATTGGAAACAAGAAAAGCCGTGATCACTAAAACAAGGGCCACGGTTTCCTGCAAAAAGTCGGGTATCCAGAAACGTTTGAGAAATAGTACCAGAAAACGGGCCATCAGATAACCGATCAGCCCGCCGAAGAAAATCGTTTTAACAATACCGAGAATGACAAAAGACCCCATTTCACGGAATTGTCCGGCGCTAATGGCTTCAAAGACTAAAACCGCCAGAAGGGCACCGATGGGATCGATGACAATTCCCTCCCAGTTTAAAATACTGCCCACCTTTTTTTCGGGACGAATAAAGCGTAGAAGAGGGCCGACAACCGTAGGTCCGGTAACGACAAGAATGGCACCTATCAGGACGGATAGTTGTAAATTCAACTTCAACAAATAGTAAGCCGAGGCCGCGGTGAATACCCAGGTCACCAGCGCGCCCAGGGTAATCAGGCTAAGCACCACTTTCCCTATATCGCGCAACTCTCCGATGCGCAGCGTCATGCCCCCTTCAAAAAGAATAACCGCTACCGATATGGAAACCACCGGAAAGAGCAGGTTACCCATTAACCGGTCGGGATGTAAAAATCCGCTTACCGGGCCGGCTATAAACCCGAAAATAAGCAGGAAGAGAATCGATGGAAACTTAATACGCCAGGCCAGCCATTGGGCAAATATGCCGAGAACAATGATGCTGGCCAGCTCGATTAAGGTTTGTTCCGAATACATATTTTTTAAGGTTTGGTGGCTGCGGCGGCCAGATTATGAAGAGCATTTTCCATTTTTTTAATCACCGGTTCACACCCCTTAAGATGATGCCGGCGATACAGATATTGGGGATCATTGTAGGACAGCCAGGTCTGTCCCTTTTTATCCTGCCAGATAAGCGCCTTTAAGGGAAGATCAATCGCCACACTTCGCTGACAGTTCATCAGTTTTGTGCCCATCGCCGGATTACCGAAAATAATCAGTTCCGTAGGCAACAATTTTTGACCGACTAATACGGCTCCTTTTGCGTGGTCGATTCGGTCAAAAACGGTTAATCCTTTGCTTTTCAGAACCTTCTCAAGCCGGTCTGCCGTTTGTTTAACATCATGCGCACTCTTAACGGTAATCAGCCCGTCCTGGGCAAAGAGCACACGACTCAACAAAACAAACAACATGGAAATAAATAGTACCTTACGCATAATCCGCCTCCTCTTTTTGGCATTACCCTTCAAAATAAAAAACAATCTAAATGAGCCAACGCCGAATATCTGATTTTTATTTCTCATGGGCAGGCATACTCTTCTTCTTAATGGAACGATTTTTATAAAAGTCGGACGGCCTTTATTGCCTGAAGAAAAAAGGCTGATATAAAATCAGCCTTAGAACGGATCAGGTGCCGATGGTGGCATGGTTCAATCGTTTTAAAAAGATTTTCAGCATCAATGCCGAAAGAAGCAATAAGCCTACTAAAATGGCAAAGAAAGAGTGGTGCGGCAAAGTGCTGTAAAAGCCGCCGATAAAACCGGATAAATAGTTGCCTATAGCGGTAGCACCGAACCAGCCGCCCATCATCAATCCACGCATACGGGCCGGCGCCACTTTGGAAACGAACGACAAACCCATCGGACTTAAAAAGAGTTCACCGATGGTGACAATAAAATAGGTTGAGATGAGCCACTGAGGTCCCATATTATTAGCATCTGCATCACCACCCATAAAAGAAGCCAGAACCATTACGGCCATGGCCAGTCCTGAAATAAGCATCCCAATCCCGATTTTGGCCGGTGTGCCCGGTTCCTTTTTCCGCTTGCGCAGCCAGTTGAAGAAAGAAACAATAAACGGCGTTAGAATCAGGATAAAAAGCGGGTTAAAGGTTGCATAGGTTTCCGGTTTGAGCCACTCCAGCCTGATGGTTGAACGCTGGGCAAATAAAGTTAAGGCGAAACCGTTTTGATGAAATGACATCCAGAAGAAAACGACAATGGCGAAAATAGTCAGCAGAGCAAAGATACGTTCTTTTTCCATCTCCGGAGTAGCAGCTCTGGCCGTACTGTTTTCTTCTATGTGTTCTTCGTTATGATCGGCATACATGTAACGCTTTTTCCAAACTTCAAAGACAATTAAAGAAAAAAGCATACCAACTGCAGCCGCCGCAAAAGCCGCATTATAACTACCGAACGTTTGATGTAACCAGGTTGCAGCCAAAGGAGCGATAAAAGCACCTAAGTTTATACCCATATAAAAAATATTATAACCCACATCTTTTAAAGGACTACCCTGTTTATACAAATTACCGACCAAAACAGAAATATTGGCTTTGAACATGCCGTTACCGATTACCATCACCAGCAAGGCCAGATAAAACAACCAGATCAGGTGCGGCCCGGAAAGGGAAAGCATAAAATAGCCGATCCCCATAACAATAGCCCCGATCATAATGGTCTTACGGTACCCTAAAAACTTATCGGCAATCCATCCCCCGGCGATCGGTGTAAAATATACAAACCCGAGATATAAGCCATACACCTGTCCCTTATGAGCGTCACTCCATCCCAGTGTCTCGTCCATATAAAGGGTAAAGACAGCCAGCATTGTATAAAACCCGAATCGCTCCCACATCTCTGTAAAAAAGAGCGTCATTAATCCCTTCGGATGATCCTTAAGCATACCCACTCCTTTGTTGGTTAGTTCGTTGGCAAAATAGATACGAATATACTTAATTTTTAGTAGCTAATCAAAAATGATCTCTATTGTTTTTCATAGGGGAGCGATATTTCAACTTCGAAATATGTCCCGTTTTTATGGACATTCAGAAGCGCTGCTCCCTTGAAAGTAAGATCAAGCCGACTCCTTAAATTAGACAGACCCAGACCCGTCCCCCGCGTATCCCGGTTCGGGTCATAGGTATTGCCCACACGGATCGTTAATTGATTGAATATAACTTGTATCCGAACCTGAATTTCTCCGCCGTGCAACTCTTCGCTCAGGCCGTGTTTGATGGCATTCCCCAGAAGGGGCTGCAAAATAAAAGGAGGTACCTTACCCTCTCTTGCCTGTGGATCGATTTCCCACTTAATTCTCAAGCGATATCCGAGACGCAAACGCTCAATATCCAGATAGTTTTGAACCTGATCGATCTCTTCACGAACAGAAACCAGGTCCTGCTCCGCATATTGCAAATTGTAGCGCAAAAAATCGGCCAAACGCAGACAGATTTTCTGAGCCTTACCCGGATCGATTTCAATTAAAGTGTTGAGAGCGTTTAAACTGTTAAACAGAAAATGAGGATGAATGCTGTTTTTTAGAGAACGAAGCTGAGCCTGTACCGCCAGATATTGATTCTGCAAAATATCCTGCCGGGTTTGTTGAATCTTATCCTGGGCCAGAAGAAGGTAATGAAACAAGATCGCCAAAAAATAGAGCAGAGCCGTGACCGTCAAAAAAAGCGGAATGGAATCATAAAACATGGTACGCCAGATGTCGAGTTTGGTCAAGAAAACAAGAATTTCTGCATACAACATCAGGGTTTGCAGGATCAGAGCTAATACGATGACCATAGCAACGGCATGTTTGGCAAGATCGATCCACTGGTGTCCCTTTTCAAAATCGATTGTTTTACACAAAAAGTAAAGCGATAAAAAGACGAATAACTCGCCGTACCAGAAAGGAGCGAATAAAACAATCAGACGTTCCCAGGAGTAATGCAAAAGTACATCTTGCAAAAAGATTAGCCCGCTTACAACCGACAACCACCCTGCCGTAATCAGTAAGGTCTGCTTTCGATTTTGGAATACAGGGTGCATGTTAGTTCTTAACCTCCACCCCGCCTAAGATGACCAACCCCTTAATAATCAGTTGCTTCCGGGTCTGGCCCGCAGTACCGGACTCATGACTAAATGTTTTATTCTCCATACTGCCCAGGATCGGCATACCCTGCATAATTACATCCCAGGATCCGGGAATAAAAATATCGATTCCCCCCATTAAACTGAACAAATCGAGTACCATGCTTGAACCCTGCATGTCCGCCTGACGAAGATCGAGGGTCATGCCTCCCATGACCGTAGAGACCTTGCCCCCGGTTAATTTTGTGGAGCCTACCTGATGCCGACCTCCACCCAGAAAAGAAGAAATATCAATAAAATCCTCATTGAATTTGTTCTGTTCTCTGTGCCAGGAATGGTGAGTTAAAATTAAAATACCGAAAAGAATGAGAAGTATGGGCCAGAGATGTTCCCACCGGATATGAAACAGGTCCAGATTATTATCCAAAATCATCACGCCGATCAGAATAAGGATCGATCCGTTCACCATGCTTTTTTTAGACCCCTTTTCCAGAATGTGACCGAGACCCATAAATATTAAAATGACGGGCCACCAGGCCCAAAGATTACCCGCAGCGATCAGTCCGTAATTTTGCAGCAAAAGAAGAACACCTGCCAAAATGATTGAAAAAGCGATGATGTTTCGGGTATCGAATATACGTCTGCCTTGAATCGACATAATAGTTTATCCTCCTTTGATTTATGTCTTATAGAACAACCTTACGCAAAAAAAAGGAAAAAGTAAGATGATTTTCGGTTAATCGTCGATTTTACTCGGTAAATGGCTGCAAAATGCATCAAGTGATAAATTTACTGGCAATTGCAAATAAAAAATTCACTTTACAAAAGGAGCGGACGATGACCATAAATACAGGGACGTAGATAAAAACAAGGATGTTTTTTATGTTTTCCGAATTAAATACCTATTTACAGACTCAGGGATTAGAGTCCATCACTATTCTGTTCAGTATCCATTATCAATATCACCATGCCGGTTGGCAACCTGTTGCCGAACAACCGGGTCCGGTTATCTACAAAACACTACAGCAATTTAATCCCTCTGTTCTTCAGGAAGTAGAAAGTATTCACTATTACCATCATTCGAATTTATATAACGAAATCGCGTATGCTCTGCACATTCCGGGATATGAACTGGATTCGCTGGCCAAATTACGTAAAACGCTTTATTTCCTGATCGGTCTTAAGAAAGAATATCAACCGGTGCAAATTTTCATCAACAATGTCTTCCAGGTGGATGAAAAGGCACTTCTTTTGGAAGACTATCTTCGTACACTGCAATAGCGTTTAAAATCGCACCACAGGCACCGCTTCAGGGCAAACTATTTGCGAATCGGTTCATCATGAAAAGCGGTAGTGTAACTTTCCCGTATATTTTGTTCAAGAAATGCTTGCCCCGTGACGAATAGTAAAGTATAATTATTTTATTGACAGATTCGCGAATGTGGCCATCGTCATTTTCACGTTCATTGAATTGTGTTATTTTGTCAGCGATTTATTATACCGGAGTACGCCATGAAAAAAATATTTCTTTTTTTAATTTCGTTATTCCTGTTTGCCTGTGTTTCAACACAAGGGACATCCACTCACCGGGAAGTTTATATCGATCCCAATGTCAATCTGTGGATGGCCAGGCAAGCGACCGGCCAGGATGAACAACTCTCCGTTCTTATTAAAACCGCTGAGCCGGTCCACTATCCTTTTTTGCGGAAATTAAACGGCTCTTTCTATTCGGGGAGAATTACACGTCGGCAGTTGCGTAAACTGATCAAAGATTCACGCATCCTCCGCATTCGCAGCAGCAAGGCTATTCTTCATAATATAAAAATGAAAAACAAATAGGGGGATCTTCCAAATGATAAAATCGATTCTGTTACTTCTGGCAGGCATCAGTTTCTTGCTCGGCCAGACCATTGACCCATATCTTCAGCACTTCAGTCAACAAACTCAATTGAATAAAGGTAGAGCAGTTCAAATTCGCCTATTGGTGAAGGGGGATCCGAACCTGGATCATGATCTGCAAAAAGCCGGATTCCGGATTCAAAGTACAATGGGCTCCTACAGAACGGTTTCCCTGCCTGCCAACCGGATCGAAGAACTTGCCCGATTATCCTCTGTTAAGCGTATTTCATTTACCCCCCCGGCCCGTCTACTGAACTCGGCAGCCGTATCCTATCAAAATGTTCAGTACGCATACAATAAAGGATATACCGGCTCCCATGTTATTGTCGGTATCGTAGACACGGGGATTGATTTTTATCATCCGGCTTTTCGGAAGCAAAACGGGGATACCCGGATTCTGGATATCTGGGATCAAACCCAGGGTACGGCACACCCCGACGGATATTCTTATGGAACGGAATATACGGAAGCCCAAATTAATCAGGATCTTCAATCGGGCTCCCCCTATTCGATTGTAAAACAACACGACACTCAGGGCCATGGTACGCACGTGGCCGGTTCCGCCGCAGGGCGTGACTTTACCATCTCCCCGCAGGATACTTTGGACGGTGGAGCGATTGAGGCCAATATAATTATTGTTAAAACAACTCTGAATACACCGGATATACTGGACGGTGTGGATTATATTTTTAAAAAAGCCGCTGCCCTCGGCAAACCGTGCGTGGTCAATCTGAGTCTGGGCTCACAATACGGCCCGCATGACGGCACCGATGATGACACTCAGGCCATGGATGCTCTTACCGGAGCGGGCAAAATTGTTGTCCGCTCTGCCGGTAATGAAGGTAGCTCTTCCATTCATTATCTCAAGACTTCGGTCACAAGCAGTGATCAAATACAATTCGGTTACACAGATTATTTCACGGTTTGGATTGAGTCCGGTGATCTTGTCTCCAGTATTTCTTTGAGCTGGGATAACGGTTCCATCGATAATGTTCCCATAAACGGTCATAAAAATCTCGGTAAAATTGATGTTTACCTGCAATCTGCTTCCGCCTCCGATAACCATGAAATTGCCGGTTATGTATTTATGGATGACACCACTTACCAGAATAAAACCTTCACCCTTACTTTAAATAGTTTACAGAATGCTAATAACAATAAAACCATCATTCGCCATGCCTGGTGTGCCTCATCGACTATTAGTGCTCCTTACGGAGGCTTTTCCCAGGGCACTGCTTATGCAAATCCTTTTTATCCTTATACCCTGGCCAATGGGGCTTGCGGCACGGAGGCGATCACTGTCGGTGCATTTATATCCAGAGAATCCTGGCCGGCCAGTGACGGAAAAACGTATCATTATGTAAATGCCGGGAAGAGAGGTGGTATTGCTTCTTTTAGCTCCATAGGTCCTACCGCCGATAATGGGAAAAAACCGGACATTATCGCCGGCGGTTCGATTATTTTATCGGCCAGAAGCAAAGATGCTTCTTTTTCCACTTCCTTTCTGCCTCCCTCCCCGTATACCGAGCACTACGCCTATATGCAAGGTACTTCCATGGCTGCACCGGTCGCTACCGGCGCCATAGCCCTGCTTCTGGATAAGAATCCCGACTGGACACCCGCTGATGTAAAAGACTATCTGTTTCATCATGCCCAGGGTACGCATCCTGACGCCGGCGTTACTACCGATCAAACCAAGGTGAAAGACGATCCGAATACCTGGGACCGTGTCTTCGGCTACGGGGCTATCGATTTAACCGCTGCCTTCGACGCCCAGGCTATCGATGAGGGGACAAGCCAACATCCGGCTCGCTTTACCCTGATGCAAAATTATCCCAATCCTTTCGGTCAAAACGCTCCCGGTTCAGGCAATAATTCTACAACGATCATCCGCTATACATTAAGGGAAAATAGCCGGGTGGAATTAACGATCTACAATGCTTTGGGACAACTTGTTAAAAAACTGATCAACGCCAAACAACTCAGAGGATCGTATAGGGTTCCTTTTAATGCGCACAACCTGGCCAGTGGGCTTTACTACTACCGCCTGAAGGTGGGCTCCTCCGATTTTGTCCAGACGCGAAAAATGATTATTTTGCATTAAAATTAAATCTATTTTTAAGCAGAAAGGCAAACCATGGAAACCCGCTATAAAGGCTTTGGTCTGGCATCGATTTTCCTGGGGATCATTTTTTTACTGGAAAATCTCGGGGCTTATCGTTTTAATTTCAGCACGATCTGGCCGGTTGTGGTTATCCTGGTCGGTGTTTCCTTTTTAACGGCTTATTTTTTAAACCGGCGGAATACTTCCTTTATCATCCCCGGTACTATTTTAGTGATCTATGGTTTGCTATTTCTCTATTGTACGCTCTTCTCCTGGGAAGCCATGCAACAGTTGTGGCCGATCTTTTTACTGGGCCCGGGATTGGGATTCCTTTTTCTTTATTTAACCGACAGAGATGGCAAAAGTACGCTGTGGGCCTCTTTAATTTTGATTATTCTCACTTTTTTATTCGCCTTTCGCTATGTACAATATTTAAAATACTGGCCGGTTTTACTCGTTCTTCTGGGAATTGTGCTTGTTTTTAAAAAGGGGAAATAGCAAAAACACTTTATTGTAATCGATAGTTCCGGATCGGATGTTTGGTCAATTTAATATCGTGCAAAGCGCTGGCTTTAATATTAATCTGAAAATCGTAATAATTAATAGCCGGTTGCCAGCCAAAGGACATTTCCCAGCAATGCAGGTTACGGTAAAAAGTAAATCGCTGGGTGGTTATTTTTTTATCGACCAGATCAAAATAAGCATTCCAACTCACCTTCCAGTTTTCAGATAATTGGAAGCTGGCCCGTACAGTCATATCCAGGCGGTTGGGGTCTTTCCGTAAACGGTTGTACGAATAATTAAACGTAAACGATGTCGACCAGGGCAGCTTGATTTGACTGGTTTCCTTCTTATAATCCTTGTGCGGCACCCATGAGGTCTCTTCCTTTAAAATGCCTTCCCCGGCCTGAAGCGAATCGGTGTGGGTTGTTTTCGTATTTTCCCCTTTTGCTTTTTTCTTTGAAAAGGTCCGATCGGTAATTGAAAATCCGAAAGAGGTGCTTAAATTAAGCAATTCGGGAAAAGGCAAAAATTGATTCAGACGACCCGACTTGTCTTTTTTTAATTTATAGAAAGAGTGACGCATGCTTATACTGATATTTTTCCCAAAAAGGCGGGTTCTTAAAGAAGTGGACAGGTCGCTCCAGCGCAAGCTGTCTTTAGTGAAATCGTAATTCGTATTGAATGTGGCCGTGAGTAGAGAAATTTTCTTTTCCTTGCCGTTTTCATCTATCTTTTTTCCTTCAAAGACATTACTCAGACGCAGACTCATGCTTTTACTTTCCGACCGCCCCGTCCCTCCAAAAGGGCTCTTCTTAAACTTATCGACCTTCCGTATAACGCCGTTGCTGTCCGCAATTTCATTGAAATAGCCATAAAAGGCACCGGAAAGATCGGGACGAAAGTTAAAACTAACCGAAGGTTCGATTAAATGACGGATATATTTTAACGAGCCGATATTCGGTTCGAACAGGCCGTACAACTTCGTCCTGGCCGAAATACTGGTAGTAAAAGAGTGGCGGGCGGCAAACTGTTTCTTCTGCCTTTCGACAATCGTTTTGGTTACTGAATCATATTGGGCCAGGGTTATTTCGTCTACCCAGTCTTCCTGTATATTTAAGCGGGGGTTGACGGTGATATATTTTAAGAATTTATTCGGTGCGTTTAGCGAAATATTATGCTGGATGCCCCGCGATTGCGATTGGGATATGGTGCTGTCGTTTTGGGTAACTTTATCTCCCCTATTGATCAGGCGGGAACTATAGGAATAATTGATACTTTGCAACCAGTTACGTTTACCGCCTAATTTTTTACCGGTAAGTGTTTCATACAAACTGCGGCTGGAATGGTTAAAACTCAGGTTTGGCAAAGTATAGCTAACCCGCCCGGTTTGTAAATTCTCATTACGGGAAGTACTTAAAGTAAGGCTGTTGCCTGTGCCGGGCCAGGATTTATTGAAAGACAGACTGGAAGTAATATTCTGATTCAGGCGGTCTTCAAGGTTTGGAGAGAGTTGTCTGGCAAACTGGCGATCGCTCATAAAAGAACCGCTGCCGGAGATGTTCATGGTGGGATCAATTTTCTGGCGATGAGTAAAGCTGAACCGCCAGCGTTCCGCTCTCTCTCCGCTACTCGGATTTCGGGGATAATATTCGGCATTAAACGAACCGTTTAATTTATAACGAACCGTATAGCGAGCTCTCGTGCGGTAAGCGAAACCCAACTTGTCATAATAATCGGTCAGGAAAGTTGCATCGAAATAATCATTCGGCGCCCAATAATAACCCATGCCGCGCAGAAATCGTCCGCCAACCGTGCTTTCCCCATATTTGGGAATAACAATACCCGAATGGCGGCCCCCTTTATTGGGAAAGATACCAAAAGGCAGCCACATTAACGGCACATCGGCAATATAAAAAACAATAGGCTTGGCAATCACTTTATCATGAACTTTTAATCGTATTTTACTGCTCTTAAAATAATAATGAGGATGATCAATATATTCGCAGGAAGTGAAAATTCCGTTTTTCACGAGCAGGGTACTATCCGCTATGCGGTGAATATCCTGGCCACGATAGTAGCCCGGTTCCATCTTGGTTTTACCTACTTTTACTATCCCCCGTTGTGTGTGAAAATTATATTCAATCGAATCACCGAACAGGGGTTCCTGTCCTGTTTCCGTAAACACCGGTATACCGCGCATAACCCGATTACTGTCCGCATCCAGCGAATCCGAAACGCCGGTAGCATACAATATTTTTTTCTGTTGATCGATGCGGATGATAGCCGCTTTCAAAGCCATATCCTGATATTTCAGCCGGGCCCTTCCGCGCAGCCAGATGGTATTGCCGCCGTCGCTTAATGACACATCATCCGCCCGGTAACTGATCGGCCCCTGCAATTCATTCGCTGCGGTCTTGTGGACCGTGGAATCGGAAATGACCGTACTATCGGTTTTGAGTTCTGCCGTTTGAGCTAATCCGGGACTCCATAAAAAGAAAAGACCCAATAAACATGCCAAAAAAAATATCTCGTAAGCGAATTGTCTTCTTCGACCGAAGGCTTTCATTCGGGAATTCCGCTCTGCGTCGAAGAACAGGGTCTCAGGTAGAATAGCCGTTGCCCAAACCTTTCGTATGTTGGTAACTAATGGGTGATGACTCATCTGAATCA
>JALSTK010000054.1 GCA_026983775.1 Calditrichia bacterium | reverse complement strand
ATAATACAATTTATTTTGATCCAGGGCCGCAACCCCATAAAAGAAGGTTGCGTAACGGCCTTCGATGGTACTTTCCGTTAAGAGATTATTCAGCCGGTATACCATATCGCAAACAGTGAGAAAGGTCCTTTTCTGGCTACGCAATCCGGCCAGAATCAAGGCCATCATCAGGGCCGCCGCTGCTCCTTTACCGGACACATCGCCGATGGCCATACCCACATTCCGATCGTCGAACCGGATCACATCGTACAGATCACCGCTGACCAGTTTACTGGGTTTATTATAGGCCGTAATTCTCAGGTCGGCCACATGCGGGAAACGCTGAACCAGCAATTTTTGTTGAACCATTCCGGCATTGATTAATTCATTCTCCAGGGATTTTTTGGTTAACAAATCTCTCATTTGCCTGGCGTTATGGATGGCAATGGAAGCCAGATGAGCGAATAGCTGCAATATATCCGCCTGATTCTGATTAAAAAAACCGACTCGATTACTCTCCAGACAAATAACTCCCAGCACATGGCTGTTGTATATTAAAGGCAATGATAATTGGGAACGGGTCTCCGAACGTATCTCGAAATAGTGAGGACTCTTCCGGACATCATCCAGAATATTAACTTCTTTGGTCTCAACCACCCAACCGCAGGCTCCCTGTCCGACCTTCAAACGTAATTGATCGATAATAGAAGGGTCATAACCTTCACTGCTGATACTGAGCAAGCGCTTGCCGGATTTTTCCAGAAGGAAAATAGCCGCTGCGTCGAAATTGATTATGGAACCCAGTGTCTCCAAAAGAAAATCGAGAATCTTTTTTATATCAAAAGAAGATAGAATTTGCTGACTCACTTCAATAATTTTTCGGGTGGCATCATGCTTACTCTGCAAGTCCAGGAATAGACCCGTATTCTCCAGGATCAATCCCGCTTTATTTTGAATATGCCGGAAAATCCGTCCCGGTTCTTCGTAACGCAGGAAGGAAACACTGGGGATTTCGATGGCTACAAAAGCGAAAATTCGGCTGTGACCGGGGAAGAGAAGAAGATGAGGAATACGTTGTTGTAGAAAAAGAACCTGTATTTCTGCCGGCAAACCGGTTTGCTTCAAGTCGCTGATCTGCAACTTGTCCAAAGAAACCGCCTCGAAGCAAGAGGCCTTAATATCGGTTTGCAGCAGGGTTTCATCATTTATATTGCCATGATGGTTCAATACAAATTTATCGTCTTCAAAAATATAAAAGGCATAAGGCTGTGTATGAAAAAGATAATCAAAAGCTTCAAAAAGGATTTGGGTCACTTCATTATATGTGAGGGCTTTGTTTAATCGTAAATTAAGCTGCTCAAGAAATTGAGTCTTAGAATGAATGGAACGGACTGAGGTAAAGGTGATAAGCGCTTTAGACGCCCCCAATAAGGGGCGATAGAAGAAGATTAGAACAAATAGGACCATTGAGTACGCTATCGACAAAACCCATAAGCCAAGCGGCTGGAATAGGTGATAGCAAAGAACACAGACCAACAGAGTTATAAAGAATAAAAATAAACGAGCGAGCCTATTTTGTTTGGACACTTTCTTTCCTCATATTTTATGTAAAATAGCGAAAGATGGGATGCGATTCAACCGCAGGCTTCGTCAAAATCAACCACCGTTTTCCAGAAAATACCGGGCAGATACCATTCAAATTTGTTTTTATACAATATTTTTAATATAATTGATCTATATTACCCACCTAATTTTTTTAAGTTAAAATAAAAAAAGGAGAGATGTAATGCGCAAACTAACCGTGTTGTTACTGATTGTTGCTTTTGCTCTTAGCGGAGTGCAGGGCAACCTTATGGCCAAGCAATATGTGATTGCAACGGCTACTACAGGGGGCACGTATTATCCGGTTGGGGTGGCCCTGGCTACGCTGACGAGTATCAAACTCCGGAAAAAAGGAATTACGGCGAATGCCATCAGTTCTGCAGGAAGCGGTGAAAACGTGGATATGCTCAAAAACGGAGAAGTCGATTTTGCTATTTTGCAAGGTTTATTCGGAGCCATGGCTTACAATGGTAAGATGAAGTACAAAGGGAAGGCGATGAAGAATATGCGCTCCGTAACCATGTTGTGGCAAAATGTGGAACATTTTGTCATCTTGTCAAAGTATAAAAAAACAGGAACCATTACCGATCTGAAAAATTTTAAAAAAGGGTTTTCCATCGGTAAGCGGGGCAGTGGGACGGAAGGGAGCGGAAGAGTCATCCTGTCCGCCTTTGGTATCGAACCGGACAAAGATTTTCGTACCGAATATTTGGGATATACCCCTTCTGCCCAGGCTATGATGGATAATCGTATCTCGGGAGCCAATATACCTGCCGGGCCGCCCGTATCGGCCATTACCCAGCTCTTCGCCACGCTGGGTGCCGATAAGGTGACCGTTCTGGAATTTACCGATGAGCAAATGAATCAGGTCCGTAAAGTATTTCCCATCTGGACCCGTTTTATCATCAAAGCCGGCACTTATCCGGGCCAGAAGCAAGATATTAAAACCATTGCCCAGCCGAATTTTCTGGCGGTACGACCCGAAGTTCCTGCCGAGGATGTATACCTGATCCTGAAAACAATCTATGATAACTTGCCGTTCCTGCACAATATTCACAAGGCCACTATGGCCATGAGTCTGGATCGGGCCATCAACGGATTGGTGGTTCCTCTTCATCCGGGTGCTGTAAAATTTTATCAGGAGAAAGGAATCAAAATCCCTGCAAATCTTATTTCCAAGTAAAAATAACGCACAGGGATAAGAAGCGGGCCGTTCGGTTCGCTTCTTTACTTTAATCTTCCCACAAACAGGTTTAGCATGGTAAAAGAAAAAGATACTCCGTTAAAAGCAGAGGTCCAGTTAGAAGAAGACCAGGGTGAATCCAAAGTCAGGTATCGTGTTTTTACTTCGGGTATGCTTGCGAAATATTTTTATGCCATTACCATTTTAATGTCGCTCTTCCATCTGTATTACAATACCATTGGAGTCATACCGGATATTCGCCGTAATGCGTTGCATATGCTGTTTGTTTTGGGTATCGGCTATTTAATGTATCCCTTTTCATCCAAGTATCCCAAAAAGACTTTAAAGATGGATTTTTTCCTTTCCATCCTGGGCATGGCCGTTAGCCTGTATTTGATTCTTTTCGAAAATGCCCTGCATGCCAGAAATGAGGTGCCCATTTTACCGGACCTGATCTTTGCCGCTCTGGCGATTATTCTGGTGTTGGAAATGACCCGGCGGGCCACAGGCTGGCTGATTCCGGTACTTTCCATGTTAGCTCTGGCCTATGCGCTGTTTCTGGGCAGATGGATCGGAGGCAGTTTCTATTTTCGGGGGGTACATCTGAGCCGCCTTCTATATCGCATGTATTTTGCACCGGACGGTTTATTCGGCAGTATTACTACCATTTCTTCTACCTTTGTGTTTTTATTTATCTTATTTGCCGCTTTTCTTCTCAATTCCGGTGCGGGTGAGTTTTTAATGCAATTATCCATGGCCTTACTGGGAAAAAGCAAGGGAGGGCCGGCCAAGATTTCGGTTTTTGCCAGCGGATTGATGGGCTCTATTTCCGGTAGTGCGGTTGCCAATACCGTGGGAACGGGTTCCATGACCATCCCTTTAATGAAGCGGATCGGTCTTCCCGCTCATATTGCGGGCGGAGTGGAGGCAGCGGCTTCGACCGGGGGACAGATCATGCCGCCCATTATGGGAGCCGGGGCCTTCATTATGGCCCAGTGGACGCAGATTCCTTATACGACCATTGTGATCGTATCTTTCGTTCCGGCAGTAATGTATTTTCTTTCGGTCGCTTTTTTCGTGCACATCAAAGCCTATGAATTCAATTTGCCGGTTATGGAAAGTGAAGATATACCCAAATTATGGGATGTCATTAAGGATGGTGCCCATTTCATTATTCCCCTTATCGTATTAATTACCCTACTGCTGTACGGATATACGCCCACTTATGCCGCTTCGGTGGGA
>JALSTK010000053.1 GCA_026983775.1 Calditrichia bacterium | reverse complement strand
TACAAGATGAAAGAGTAAAGATTAAAGATGAAAGAAGGAAAAAGGAAACAAGAAGCGCGCTCAGGACGGAATACAGGATATAAGAAGCACGATTCAAGATGCGGGATACAGGTCGGAGCCCAGCGGAGATGCCGAGAAACGAAGCGAATCGGCAATGCAAGGTACCGGAACTTAAATCCGGCGATTGGTACCTATGTTTTGTTTTCATGAGTTGGGCCTCTCTTTACGGTTAATCCGGGCTACTAAATAAAATTTGTTTATAAAAAAAGCTACTCGTTTTTCTTGCTCCCACTTTTCACCCATACAAAAATACAAGTCCGATTCAAGTAAAACGCTCCGTTTCTCCCGCTGTAGCGTATGTACCGTTGCATCAGGCAGGGATTACATTGCCATAAAAAGGGTATTGAAATATTTTTAAGAAGTCAAGGGGAAAAGCAAGAAAGTGTATCGGTTCGGGTTAGGTTTCCTTTAAAGTAACGGGTATTCCTTGCAAATGCACGCATCGTCGTTTACGGTGATTCGGCATTCAAAAAACCCATCAAATCGATGCCTCAACAGACAGGTAACACCAAAGCCTGGGGCCGTGGTAAAAAAGGAAAGCACCATCCTTCAACCGAATTTTTCGGAAGATTCAATTCGTTTGCTTTCGAATAATTCGGAAATATTTGAAATATTGAAAAAAAATTGGCTATATTAAAATGAATAAATGGATTAAAATAATTTGAATAAATGTTTAATTCCTTTACAGCAATTAAAAATTGACGTTTTTCTTCATACAGTATATTGTTGGATGAAATCATGCAAAAACATATCTTGTTTATTTTATTCGTTATCCTCGTATTCTTAAGCTTTTGTAGTGAGCATACAAAAACCGTTTTGCGGGTTGGTACTTCAAAACTGGATAGTCTGGAATTCCACCGACAGTATCAGATGTATGTGCTGTCATACAGGGGGAAATCCATAAAGAGTTTTGTCGATTATCTGATTGCCGAACTGATTTTAAAAGAGTATGCTCAAGCAAAAGGCTGGAACGAAAGTGAAGAAAATATCCGGCTGAGGGAATATGTGAAAAATATATCGCGCAGAAACAGATTTTTCGAAAAGAAAATTTTGGACTCGGTGAAGGTTAATGATAGAGACATACGAACGTACTATCAACTTCTTAATACGGAATTTAAACTGAAACATCTTGTTTTTTCTGATCGTAAGACGGCCTGGGATACTTATACCAGGCTGCAGAGGGGGGCAGATTGGAATGTCCTGGCCAGCAAGCTGTTTACGGATCCCCGGCTTAAAAATAACGGTGGTGCGCTGGGTTGGACTATGTGGTCCGAATTGGACCCGGGCATTGCCGATCAAATAAAAGATTTACCACTTAAGGTCATTTCCCGACCGATACGCTCGGCATATGGCTTTCATATTTTTAAAATCGAAAATATCCGTTACAACCCCATTAGGCCGGAATATGATTTCCGGGTTCACCGAAAAAAAATGAAAAAACGATTGATAAATTTTAAAAAAAGAATAAGAGCTGATGCCTATATTAATGTTCTGAAGAAAAAATTTGATGTAAAAATAAAACGGAACGGTTTGCAGGCCTTCTATAAATTACGACAAAAATGGCCGAACGATTTGTTGTATAAGAAGTTCAATACGGATCAATCCGGCGACAAAAAAGGGATACGCAAAGATTTTAAGAAGATACAAGAAATACCTTTGGTCTCTTCGAAAAAGGGCAATATGACCATCGGCGATTTTATGCGAAAATATCTGTTATTGCCCAAACAATTCCGTATACCACTTACGAACAAAAGGGTCATTATTCAGGCAATATCAAAACTCTTTATGGAAAATATCCTGGACTCTCTTGCTATTCAGGATGCGGTTGATCCTGCGCAAGACGTGAATTATAAAATTAATTTGTTAAATGCTGAATTTAAGGTATATAAAGCTAAATTAGTGGCAGAATTGAAGAAGAAGATCAAAGTGGATGAAAAGATAGCGCAAAAATATTACCAAAACAACAGAACAAAATATAATTATCCGGACAGTGTTCGATATTCACTTTACCGTTTTAAAAATAAATCGGATGCGGAAAAATACGGTTCCTTAGGGAATAAGAATATTAAACCTGTGCGCGTGGAGAATCACAAGCAATGGATAGGGTTGACTCCCGGGGTCCCGTTCGGCGGCTATTTAAAAACGATGGAAGTCGGAACATTCAGCGCACCTATTCAAACAACGCAAGGAGCTGTTATCTTATATATATTCGGGAGAAAAGCGGGAAGACGCAAACCGTTTGAACTTGTCAAGCAACAGGTGATAGCGGATGCTGTGCAGCAACAGAGAAAGGAGAGATTCCTGCACTGGTTGAGCGAACAGCGGAGCACAACAAAGCTCTATATTGACTGGGACTGGATACACGCCCACTATTAAGTTTTCAGTTTAAGGATCAGGGATAAAAAAATTTGCATTATGAGAAATAATACTGTATTATGAGTTAGTATTGATAAACAACAAACAAACAAAGGGGAAGATTATGAAAAAGATGCTATTGGCCCTCGGATGCCCGCTATTCTTTTCTTTCTCCGTCTTATGGGCTCAATCTTCTTCACCACCTACTCATCTTAGCATTACCCAGTTAAACGAATCCACAAATAAGATTACATGGGTTGACGATACGACAACCAGCGGCGAAACATACAACGTTTATCTCAGTCAAAATCCTATTACGGATATTCATGCCAATGATGTTGTCAAAATCGGCAGAAAAGTGGAAGAGGGAAGCGGCGTTTTTATGCATACCTGTTATACACCTTCGGACCAGGGGACGGTCGGTTACTATTATGCCGTTACCTCGTTAGATGCCGACGGTCTTGAAAATACAGCCATTATTGCCGGACAAAATGCTTCGCAAACGGCCGCGGATAGTAAAACGATAGCTGTCGGTAATATAGCTTTAATAAAATCTCCGGTTGTCATCGACGGCAATCTTGAGGAATTTAAAACGAATGCGAATCCTTTTGTGATTGATGGACGGCGCAGGGAAGAAGGGTCCGCAGTATGGAATTGGCTGGAAGGAGTACAAAACTGGACAGGAGATAGTGATCTCAGTGCCAATGTATATGTTATGATGGATGCCAAGAATATGTACTTCGGTTTCGAAGTGTTCGACGATCAAATGGTACAAAATTTTTCCGGCTTCGGAACGTGGAACGGTGATGCTCCTGAGGTTAATATTGGATTATATTCTTTGAACAATCTGGATGAAAGACACCCGGCCAATTACCAGCGGGGGAAAGAACCCGATTATCAATTCAGACTTAGTATCGGCGATGAGGTGTGGATGCATGTACCTTGGCCGGGATATGCCAACGAAGGACCGCCCAATCACAATATCGAATATGCTGAGATCGTAACTCTTCCTTTTATTTCGCAAGACGGATATTTTATGGAAGTGCGTATTCCGTTCGATTCGTTGGCAACCGATCCTGAGATGCTTAACCATCCCGGTGGTCCGGATTCCACCTTTCATCCCGAAGACGGGATGCTTATACCGATCGATTTTACACTAAATGACGCCGACGATCCGGCCGTAAACTATGAAGGAAATTTTTATTATTATTGGGGGGATACCAGCAGTTTTCGCCCCTTCGTCAGTCCCAAATGGTGGAGCTGGACACTTCTCGGGGATTTTAAGACGATTACTTCGATAGCAGACGAATCACAGAGTGTTTTATCCGAACAATTTAGTTTGAAACAGAATTATCCTAATCCCTTTAATCCTCTTACGGTCATCGAATATAGGCTGCAGTATTCCGGCAAAGTAGAGTTGAACGTTTATAATTTATTAGGCCAGAGGGTGGCCCAGTTGGTAAATGCGAAACAAGTAGCTGGCAACTACCGCGTTTCCTTTGACGGCAGCGGATTAACTACCGGCATATATTTTTATGTGTTAAATACGGCTAAACAGAGGATCGTACGAAAAATGACTTTATTGCGCTAAGGGTGGATACTCAATCCAAGAAAACGAAAATCTTCAAAATAACCAATGTCTTTTCGATGAATAAAAAACAAAGTCTCAGGGAATATCTGTTTATTATTGCATTAGTCAGCTGGTTGCTCTTCACACCGGATTTGATCTGGGCGGGGACGACCGGTAAAATAGCCGGAATGATAATTGATGCCCGGTCTCATGCCCCGCTTGTAGGGGCCAATATTTATTTGGAAAATCAAATGTTAGGCGCATCGAGCGATGTGAACGGTTACTATGCTATTATTAATATCCCGCCGGGTAGCTATACGGTTATCGCCCAAATGGTTGGTTATAGCGAAATGAAAATTAAAAATGTCCAAGTACTGGCAGACAAAACGACCCGTTTTAATTTTAGCCTAAACGAAAGCGCTATTCAGAGCGATGAAGAAATCGTGATTGTAGCCGAACGTCCCATGCTGCAAAAGGATTTGACCTCTACAAATTACACGGTAACCTCGGAACAAATCAAGTCTATGCCGGTGGACAATCTTGAGGATGTATTAACGCTCAAAGCGGGCGTGGTAAAAGACGCTGCCGGGCAGTTACATTTTCGTGGCGGTCGTGCTTCCGAGGTAAACTATCTGGTTGACGGCATTCCGGTTACCAATGCCATTTCCGGCGAACCGATGATGATCATCGAAAAGGACTTTTTAAACCAGTTGGAGGTCATCACCGGTACGTTTAACGCCGAATATGGTCAGGCATTATCCGGCATTGTTAATGCTATAACCCGCGATGGCAGCGAGAAATTGGATATAAATGCCGAAGCGTATTTTGGTGATTTCTACAGTAAACACACTACCATATTCCCGACCTTAAATGAATTTAACACAAATCACATTAAAAATATACAATTGAGTATTTCTGCTCCCATAAGTCTTTTGGGCCAAAAAATTTATACTTCCTTTTTCGGCCGGCTCCTGAATAACGGAGGCTGGATTTACGGGTTGAGACGGTTCATGCCGCAGGATTCGTCCAATTTCGCAAATCCGGCAAACGCCTATATTGAAGAGTCGGGCGATAGCAGTTATGTGTCGATGAATCCGGATGCAAAGCACTCTTTATCGGCAAAGTTTGTCTATAAGCTCTCACCGGCCTTCAAACTTTCTTATAATCTGTTTTATAATACGAGGGAATTTCAGGTTTATAACCATCGTTTTAAATACAATCCGAATGGACGTCTAAACTTCTATGAAATTAGTCAGACCCATTTGTTTAAAATAAATCACACTCTTTCCTCGAAAATGTTTTACGATTTATCCCTGGCTCTGCTGTCATACAATTTCAAATCCTATGTTTATAAAGATCCGTACGATCCGCGTTACCAGAGTAATGACAAATTATACGCCAAAGGCAGCAGTTTTTTAACCGGTGGGACAGAGATGACGCAGACTTTCCGTAAAAACCAAACCTATCTCGCCAAAGGTGACTTATCCTGGCAGATTAATGCTTTTCATTTTATTAAAACAGGGTTCGAGGTTAAACAGTATAGAATCAATTTTGAACAATACACGATTCAAAAGGGGGTAAATACAGGTTATAAAGCGGAGATTCCCTCCATTGAATCTCCTTTTCATAATACCTATCGGCATCAGCCTCTGGAAGCGGCCCTCTATTTACAGGATAAAATCGAATTGGGCGATTTGATTATGAATATCGGTCTACGTTACGATTACTTTGATTCTAAGAGCGTGGTACCACTGGACTTACGTGATCCTAATAACCGCATAAAGAATTTGCCCGGCAACCGCTATAAGAACGCCCATCCCAAGCAGCAGATCAGTCCACGCATCGGTCTGTCTTATCCCATGTCGGCAACATCCATACTTAGAGCCTCCTATGGCCATTTTTTTCAGATTCCTTCTTTTGATTATCTGTATAGCAATCCGGAATTCGAGGTTATTCCTAATTCTCTTTCCACCCGGATGGGTAATGCGGATTTCGAACCGCAGCGTACCACCACGTATGAAGTAGGGCTGCAACATCTGTTATCCGAAGGTTGGATGTTTGACCTGACCGGATTTGTAAAAGATATCCGTAATCTCACCGGTCAGGAAATCGTCGAGTTGTACATACTTGGCGACCGGTATGCTCGTTATATTAATCGTGATTTCGGCAGCGTTCGCGGGATAACCTTTAGTTTTAATAAGACGAATTCCGGATTTTGGGGGATGAGTTTCGATTACACCTATCAGATAGCTCAGGGAAACGCTTCCGATCCGGATCAGGTTTTTCGTGCCAATCAAAGTAGCCCTCCGGCAGCTACCGAAAAGCAACTGTCCCCGTTGGACTGGGATCAAAGGCATACCATCAATTTCGCGCTCTCGTTGGGTGATTTGCAAAAATGGGGCGTCAATTTACTGGGACGTTTTGGCTCCGGTATGCCTTATACACCGCAGCAATCCGATGAACGCAGCTCCGTGGAAAACAGCGCCAGAAAACCGGCAACCTTTGTGATGGATATAAGGATGTTTTATAAATTTCGTTTTCTGGGCCTGAACTCGCAGCTGTTTTTAAATATTTATAACGTGACCGACCGGCTGAACGAGCTTTCCGTTTATTCGGATACAGGAAGGGCGGGTTACAATTTAACTTCGCTACATGCCGGCGGTGCCCGTCTTGTGAACAGCATTCAGGACTATGTAATTCGCCCGGATTTTTACAGCGAACCGAGAAGAATCCAGCTGGGCATGTCGGTTAATTTTAAAAATAATTAACTAAGTTAAAAGAAAAATGTTAATGAATATGTCTAATAAAATTATCAGGTTATGGCTTATTACGGCTATTCTGTTGATGGCTTCAGAGGGATTTAGCCAGTTTCTGCGACCGGAAGAGGAACATAGTTCCCGCGAATCCCGGAGACAAGGAGTTCATGATGGAAATTTAGTAAAAACCGTTTTTTACAACTATGGTCAGATAGCAGACTGGAATACCAAGCGTCCGGCCGAGTGGCCGAAAGGTTCGGGACATGGCTATATCGACGGCGTTACACCGCTTGTACTGACCGAACTGGTGGATGTCCATGGGGATACCGTTCACTCTGTGGCTGCCGGTTATTACGAAGGGCTTGATATTTCGCCGGATGGGGAAGAATGGGCCTGGCAGCCAGTACCCGGTTATTTCAACCCAAACCAGGATTCTCCGGCCATTAGCGATAATGAAAGTACCTGGCCCTTTTACTGGCCGGATAAAGATACCTCTTGGACGGGGTTCTGGAACGGCTTTTTTGGGAAAAGACCAAACGCCGACCAGGAAAGTTATTTTGTAATGATGGATGATACGGATGAAGAGTTTGCGTATTATCCAACTCCTTCGGATTCAAGTCGGCGGGGGGCCGGGTTGCGTGTTGAAGTGCGAGGCTTTCAATGGACCAATATTTTAGCTGAAGATGTCATTTTTTGGCATTATGACATTCAAAATATCGCAGAAAAAGATTTAACTAAAGTATATTTTGGTATGTATGTCGATAATGGGGTCGGCGGTTATGACGATTCTATGGACGATAATGCCTTCTATGATGCCAGTGGTGATATCGATTTAACCTATGCCTGGGATACGGATTTGATCGGTCATCCGGGGAACTGGACGCCGGTGGGGTATGTAGGGTACGCCTTTTTGGAAAGTCCGGGGAATGCGACGGACCTGATCGACAACGATGAGGACGGTATGGTGGATGAACGGCGTGACGACGGGATTGACAATGACGGAGACTGGCGTTCATTTGAAGACCTTAACGGAAACGGTGTTTGGGATGAGGGCGAAGATTTAGGCGATGATTTGGGTAAGGACGGCATCGGGCCTTTGGACGCGGGTTATCGCGGTCCCGATGAGGGTGAGGCGGATGGCCTGCCCACGCCGGGCGAACCCGATTTTGACCAAACGGATGTGGATGAATCCGACCAGATCGGTTTGACTTCCGTAGATTTGTTTTCTGTTGGGGATGTATTCTTTCGCGACGATGAAGAGATGTGGAATCGTATGCAGAGCGGCCATTTTGATACTGATCCCGTGTTAAATACCAACATGGCTTTTATATACGGTTCAGGGCCTTTCTCGCTTCCGGTTAAACGGAAGGAACGGTTTTCCATGGCTCTGCTGATGGGCAGTGATATCGACGATCTTTTCCGTAATGAAGAAACGGTTCAGACTATTTATAATGCCAATTATAATTTTGCTCGTCCCCCCAATAAGCCGATTGTAAAAGCCGTGGCCGGAGACAGAAAAGTAACCATTTATTGGGATAGCCGGGCCGAAGATTCCCGCGATGTTTTTCTGAATTATAAAAAAGATTTTGAAGGATATAAAATTTATCGTAGTACCGATCCGGATTTTAATGACATACGAACCGTAACCGATATGTTCGGCAATCCGGTTTATATGGAGCCTCTTGCTGTATTCGATCTGGTGGATAGCATAGCCGGCTCCCATCCTGTCGGGTATAACGGTATCCATTATTACATGGGGAACAACAGCGGTTTGCAGCATAGCTTTGTGGATACGACGGTGGAAAACGGTAGAACCTATTATTACGCCGTTGTTTCTTTCGATCAGGGTGACCCTACGCTGGGGGCTACCGGTTTACTGCCAACGGAATGCGGGCATAAGATACGGGTCGATTTTAACGGGAAAGTAGAAACAGACGTGAACACGATTGCGGTCACGCCCAATGCTCCCCCTGCAGGATTTAAACAGGCCGGTATTATGGGAGGTGTGCAGCATATATCCGGCCCGGCGACCGGCACGATGGATGTGGCTATTTTTGATCCCAAAGAAGTAAAGGATGGACATAGATATAGAGTTACCTTTAATGATTCCACTATTCTGCACTACACCACATCTTATACGCTGACCGATATAAGTGGCGGTTTCCCTGATACTCTGATCAAAGATTCCGGAGCCGTATATTACGATCAATTCGGCCTGCCTCAGGAAGGGGAAATATTCCATGGGATGCGTTTGGTTTTGTTTAATGATACCCGGGATTCCTACATAGATTCGCTTTCGGGATGGATGGTTACCTCCGGCAATTTTGAGCTGGAACTAAAGCAGGAATTAAGCCCGCCCAACCGGAGAACCGTATACCCCGGAACATTTGAGATACGATTCTTCGATACGGTGGTGGATACGGGTTATCTGTACAATAATCCGGTTTATTTTGAGGTATGGGAAGTAAGTGATCCACAACATCCGCAGAAATGGGATTTTATTTTTTATGGTACGCGACCAGAAATTCAGGACGGCGACCGGATAGTGCCCATATTCTTTGAAGGAAAACACTACAAAACAACCTGGGCTTTTATCTTTCATGCTCCGGACAGCGGAAATGCGACGCCTCAGCCGCCTTCTGCCGGAGATATTGCCCGTCTGACAGCGACCAAACGGTTCAGTTCTTCCGATGTATACGAGTTTAAAGTACGAGGTGCATCCGTCGACGCGAATAAAGCGGCTACAGAGCTTAAAAAGATTGCAGTGGTACCGAATCCTTACGTGGTTGCTGCTCCCTGGGAACCCAAAAACTTGTTTGCTACAGGAAGGGGACAGAGGAAAATTGATTTCATTAACGTTCCGAACCAGGCCGTTATTCGCATCTTTACTTTAAGCGGCAAACTGGTGCGTACGCTCCAGGCAAAAAATAATCTTTATAGCGGGGCCGTTTCCTGGGATTTGCTTTCCAAAGACGGGATGGAGGTGGCCTTCGGCGTCTATATCTATCAAGTGGAAGCTCGCGGTATAGGCGAGTACATAGGTAAATTTGCAATTATTAAATAAAGTTTGAGTCTATGAATAAACCATATACAATCCAGGCAAACAGACTGAGTAATGTCTCGTTTAAACAATATTTTTGGTCAGCTGGAAGTACTCTTCCGTATCACCTTCGGAGCTGGATCTGGCTGTTATTCGGTTTTCTGTTTATTACAAACACACAGGCCCAATTTGTGGACAATGTAAGTAAAGTCGGAACAACGGCTGCTAATTTTCTCGAAATCGGCATCGGCGCCAGGGCCGTAGCGGTAGGAGGAGCCTTTGCTGCAATGACGGATGATATTTCCGCTTTGTACTGGAACCCGGCCGGTCTGCATCATATTAATAATTTTGAGTTGCTCATGAATCACGTGAACTGGATTATTGACATTAATCTGGATTATTTCGGATTGGCTAAAAATATTCCGGGGATCGGCGTACTGGGTTTTTCGGTTACAGCGGTTACGATGGACGAAATGAAAGTACGAACCGTAACGCAACCTGACGGCACCGGAGAAAGGTTTTCTTCCGGTGACTTTGCCTTTCAACTAACTTTTGCAAAAAAAATTACGGACAGATTTGCCCTTGGTGTAAGCGTTAAGAGCGTTTATGAACATATTTGGCACATGAATTCTCATTCCTTTGCTATGGATTTTGGCACCATGTATCGGACCGATCTTAATGGTATGATCTTGGGGATGAGTATCTCTAATTTTGGTAGTTCTATGAAAATGATCGGCAGCGACAATGAAATATTCGCAGATGTGGATAAAGTGAACGGAGGGAATAATGATAAAATCCGGGCCTCCCTGGAAAGCGGACGATTCCCATTGCCACTCCTCTTTCGGTTCGGAATCATGTTGCCCTTGCATATTTCCGAAGAACAGCTTTTACGATTAACCATAGATGGTATCCATCCCAACAACAATTACGAAAGTGTGAACGTCGGGATGGAATACACCTATTCCGGGAAGTACTCCGTGCGTGCCGGGTATAATTCGCTATTCCTCAAAGATGGCGAAGGGGGTCTTACAATCGGTGCAGGGCTTAATCTTTCGCCTTATGAAAATTTCGCTCTGCTGCTGGATTATGCCTGGCAGGATTTGGGCAGATTAAATAATATGCATTTCTTTAGCATAAGCCTTAAATTGTAAATTATTTTTAGGGGTCGTATGAAAATATGAAAATAACCGTATTTTGTAGAACATCCTTATGCACCCTGTTTCTAATGGCTATGTTTGGCTGTTCGGATACAAAACCGGAAGCAAACGATATGAAGGTGATTCGCTTTTGGCAGTTTATTGCATCACCGGAATACCTGGACCCCGTGATAGAGCAGTTCGAAAAGGATAACCCGCACATAAAGGTAAAAATGCAGCAACTTACCTATGATAACGGTTTCGAAAAAATCATCGCAGCCATTGCAGCGGGCACTGAGCCGGATTTGTGCGAAATCGGTTCCACCTGGCTGGCCCGTTTTGCTTATGAGGGCACAGTGCGCCGTATAGACACGCTTGCCGCAGAAATGAGCGACAGCCTGTTAATGCTTGATATGGTTAAATACAAAAACCATTATTACGGTCTACCCTGGATGCTGGGCACTCGGGTTCTGTTCTACAATAAAAAATTGATGGCTGAGGTTGGCCTGGACAGTACGCGTCCACCCCATACCTGGAAAGAATTAAAAACGTTCGCTCAAAAAATACATAGACCCGATAGGGGTATTTACGGTTTTGGCCTGACGGCCGGAGAGGCTTATTCTCCCTGGCAAAAATTTATTCCGTTCCTCTGGCAATTTAACGGAAGCGTGGCGGACAAGTTATGGCGGAAATGTAATCTTGACAAGCAGGAAGCGGTCTCGGCATTAAAGTTTTATGCTTCTTTTAAACCGGTTTCTATAGTAGACCGTCAGGGACAACTGGACCAGTTGTTCAGCCAGGGCCGCCTGGCCTTTAATATTTCCGGCTCGTGGAATCTCTCTCTAATTCCGCGGAATAATCCCGGCCTGCAGTATGGCCTGGCCTTAGTACCGTCTTTATCGGGCGGTGAAAAAAAACACATTTCCATTGCCGGGGGGGAAGTGTTGGTGTTTATGCGGAATAGCCGGGTGTTTAACGAAGCCAGGAGATTTACCAGGTTCCTGCTCCGGTTGGATCATATGCTGCCGATCGTTGAACGGCAGAAAAATATTATCCCTTCCGTAAAACGGGGCATCTATCATCCATATTATGAAAAGAACCCTAAAGAGAAACTGTTTTATCGACAGCTTTTGCAATCCAGAGCGCTGCCGGTCTATCCGTACTGGATCGAAATACAGGAACATTTCACGCGCGCTATAGAACGGGTGCTGCTCGGCAATGAAGAGCCAGGTAAGGCGCTGGGAGAAGAAACACGTAAAATTGATAAAATATTAAACAGGACGCAATAAAACATATCAGCGGAAAAGATTTTTGGATGCAGGTTGATATCCGATTCGCTCCTAAAGGAATCGGCTGGCCTGACGATCAGTAGGAATCTTCATAATGAAAGGAAAGTATAAAATAGACCTGAAGACGGCAGTCATACTGTTTCTGTTGCTGGTATTGGTAATGGCCACGATTTTGCCTTTATATTTGATGTTTGCTACATCGCTAAAGACCGAAGGAACCATTTTTTCTACTTTAAATGAAATCATTCCCAGAAAAATTACCTTACAGAATTACAGAGATGTGTTTAAAAGCGGGCCATTCCCAAGGTATATTTTTAACAGTCTGTTTATCGCCATATCGGTTACGGTTGGAAATTTGATCTTTTGCTCTCTGGCGGGTTATGTATTTGCGCGCAGGAATTTCCATGGTAAAAAGATTCTATTCTTAATCGTGATTGGTACCATGATGATTCCATCTCAGGTTACGATTGTGCCACTATTCCTGATCATGAAACAGCTTCATTGGTTTAATACGTATTACGCCTTAATTGTACCCGGTCTGGCCGGTCCCTTTGGCATTTTGCTGATGACCCAATATTTTAAGCAGATACCGCGAACGCTGGACGAATCTGCTTTTATGGATGGTGCATCCGATTTTTATGTATTAACAAAAATTCTTCTGCCGCTGGCGAAGCCTGCTCTTGTTGTACTGGGAGTGTTAACTTTTTTGGGCAGCTGGAATGATTTTTTGTTCCCTCTGCTTCTTACAGATACGGTAGAGATGCGCACGTTACCGGTAGGACTGGCACTGTATAAGGGCTTGCATGGTGTGGACTGGGTACACCTGATGGCCGGCTCCAGTCTGGCAGCTATTCCTGTAATTATTTTGTTTCTGTTTTTCCAGCGGCATATTATTTCCGGATTATTAAAGGGGGCGATTAAGGGTTGATATGAATGCTCGGGTAAACAAAAATTTTACGAATGTTTTATTTCTTTCCCCCTGGTTAATCCTGCTGATGTTGTTCGGTTTAATTCCGATATTCTATTCATTTTATCTGAGTTTTTCCAAATATACTCTGTTAAATCCGCACATCGAATGGGTGGGCCTGGCCAACTATCTGGCAATCTTTAAAAATGAGGCCTTTTTGGATGCACTCGTGCATACCTTTATTTTTGCCCTGGGCACCATACCATTCACTACAATCATTGCCCTGGGAATTGCCCTGCTCATTAACCATAAAGTCCCTTTTAAAGGATTGTTTCGTGCCGGCTTTTTTATTCCTTCGGTAACATCAATGGTTGTAATAGCCATTATTTTCACTTACATTTATGCACCCAACGGTTTTTTAAACCATCTTCTGAACGGCAGCGGTTTGGCCGAAGGGCTCAATCTTAAAAACGTTAATTGGCTAATGAAAACTAAAACGGCGCTGGGTTCCATTATGGCTATGAATGTATGGGCCAGTTTCGGCTATTATGCCATTTTATATCTAACGGCTTTACAAACCGTACCGGAAGAGTTATATGAAGCAGCCAAACTGGACGGATCCAACAGTCTGCAAAGCTTTTTATTTATTACACTGCCCCATTTAAAACCGATGACCCTATTTATTATTGTAATAAATACTATACGTTCATTTCAGGTGTTTCCTGAAATTTACTTAATGACCAAGGGCGGCCCCATGGGCGCCACAACAACAGTCGTTTGGGAACTGTATAAAGAAGGATTTATGCATTTTAGAATGGGCAGGGCTTCGGCTATTGCCTACACCTTGTTTTTGATCATTTTTGTTTTAGCCCTACTTCAAATGCAACTATTTAAGACGGATGAACAACTGGTATGAGTAATAATTACAAAACCTACGGCGGAAACATCAAGTTGATGAAAAAAATAAACCGTCAACTTATTCTGAACACCATCTTTGATACGCCCGATCAAAGCAGCGCAAAAATAGCCCGTAAATACAAGCTACAGCGTTCTACGGTTGCCAATATAGTAAATGAATTGATTAAAGAAGGCCATGTTCGGGTTTCCGGCATCGGCCATTCCACAAGAGGTGGCGGTAAACCACCTACCTTGCTGGAACTTAATCCAGACTACGGCTTTATCATCGGTGTCGAAATTCTTCCGCTGGAAATCCGCGTAGTGCTGATGAATTACAAATCGGATATTATTTTCCGCGAACGTTACAACTATAAAAGCCCGCTCAATGAGGATAATCTGATCCCCCAGATTATAAATATAGTTGGCCTGATTAAAGGAAAGTATCAGCTGGAAGATAAGAATATTTTGGGAATGGGTCTTGGCATTTCCGGTTTGGTCAATTACGATAAGGGACTTATCTATTATTCGCTCGGGTTGAATATTTCAGATTATCCTATCGTAAGGTTACTTAAAAAATATTTTAAATTTCCTATTTATATCGATAACGATGCCAATGTGGCGGCGCTTGCCGAGCACTGGTTCGGCAAAGCTAAAAATCTCGGTAATATTATTTTTATATCGATTAATGAAGAAGTAACCGGAGTGGGCTGCGGTTTGATTTTTGACCAGGAACTGTATCGCGGTTCGTCACGCAGTGCCGGCGAGTTACCTTTCAGTCTGCCAACCGTTACCCAGATATTGAAAGAAGAAGGGTATGCGAAGTTTTCGCAAATTGAACAATTGGCAAAGGCGCAAAATAAGAACGTTATCCAATTCTTATGTCAAAATCCCGAAGCCGATTGGGCCAAAATAGTATTTGACAAGCTGGGCCGGATGTTAGGGGAAGAAATCGCACGGATTATTAATTTCGTCAATCCTGAAATAGTTATTCTCGGCGGCGAAATAAGCAAAACGGCTCAGCATCTGCTCGGGCCGATCAACACTTATTTAAATCAGCACGTGTTGGAAATCCAACGCAAGGCGGTTAATCTATCCACAACAAGTTTCGGCCTGTTCGCAGTCTCGGTGGGAGCGGCCGTTCTTATTTTCAAAAAAATGTTCAAAACCATGAAAAACGGATACCGGATCGAACAAATCTAAAAGAATTATATCAATCGTCAACCGATGATTGGCAGGAGGAATGATTGAAATACGGAAGATTCTCGCGCGGTGGAAAAGAGTATATCATTACACGGCCCGATTTGCCGCGGCCCTGGTTTAATTATCTTTTTAATGATCGTTATCATGCGATTGTTTCCCATACAGGAGGTGGATTTAGTTACGCCCGTGATCCGAAGTTTAACCGTATTTTGAATTACGAAAACTATACTTCCGATAGACCTGGGCGCTACTTGTATGTTTTGGACAGGGAAAGTAGAAGATTCTGGACACCAAATTGGCAGCCCATTTGCGAACCATTAGATAACTGGCAATGTCGCCATGCATTTGGTTTTTCACAGATTACAGCTCAAAATGATGGTATTGAGGCGTACCTAACCTATTTTGTTCCGCTTACGGAAATGGCGGAACATGTTATCATTAAACTTACAAATATAAGTGCCCGGGAACGGAAAATCTCAATTTTTCCCTTTTATGACATCGTCGCCGGTGATATCAGCCTTGAATTACTCTATCCTAATATCATGCCTTTATATAACCGTTCTTATTTTAAAAGAGATAGAAACACATTATATCTGCTCAAAATGCCCACCAGTACGCGGGCGGTGGAAAGTGTCGTCGCTTTAAATTCTTCCCTGCCTATCTCTAAATTTGATACTTCCAGAGAAAAATTTTTGGGTCGTTTCGGCAGTTTGGCCAAACCCCAGGCTGTTGTTCGGGGTGCCTGTACGGGCAGCCTTATAAGCGGCGAAAGAATGGTTGCCGTTCTGCAGCATGATTTCGTTTTGAAAGAAAGGGAAACGGTTGAAATCGCCCTCACTCTGCGCTTCTTCGATCAGGAAAAACAATACGAAATATTTAAAAATCCATCCTTTGAATTTAAACATGAAAATATTATTGAGAAGGCGGCCAGAGTACTTCCTGGTGCGGTGGATCCGGACAGAATCAAAGAAAAGCTGACGGCTGTTCAGGACTACTGGAAAAAAAGGTTTAAGATCAAGCTTCAAACCCCGGATGACCGATTAAATACGATGGCCAACCATTGGCTCCAATATCAGCTCATAGGCATTACACACTGGCGCGGCTCATCTCCTTATCATGGTGCCGAAGGCGGGCTGGGATACCGGGATACGGCGCAGGATGCCGAAGGGCTTTTGGCACTTGATTTAAAACTAGCCCGCAAAAAGATGATTACGCTGTTGCAATATCAATATAAAAACGGTCATGCCGTATCCGGTTTTTCGGATATTGAAGGCCCATGGGATCTGGCGCCTGAAAATATGGTAGCCGGTAAAAGTGATGTATCCGTATGGATTATCTTCACAGTCATATCCTATGTAAAGGAAACAGGGGATTTCGGCTTTTTGGATGAGGAATATGCCTTTGTGGACGGAGATAAGGCTACGGTAAAAGAACATATCCTGCGTGCCGTCCGCTATCTATATCATACCACCGGTAGGAATAACCTGCCATTGATTATGAAAGCCGACTGGAATGATGCGTATGACCGTATTGGGGCGAACGGCAAAGGTGAGAGTGTATGGCTTTCTATGGCTTTGGCCAGGGCCTTAAAACAGTGTTCCGAACTGTTCGAATATATGAATGACCCCACCTTGCACAAGGAGATGGTTCAAAAATATAGTGAGATTAAAGAGACGATCAACCAAAAAGCCTGGGGGAAGGAGTGGTATCTGGCAGCTTTTTCCGATAAGGGCTATAGAGTAGGGGCCAGTGAGAATGATCAGGGGAAAATGCCCCTGAATTCCCAGACCTGGGCAATCCTCTCGGAGATTGCCCCTGAGGAAAGAAAGCGAAAACTTTTTAATATCATCGATAATAAACTGGATACGGGTTTTGGTCCGGTATTATTCGCCCCTGCTTATAGTAATTATGATCATAATATAGGCCGTGTGAGCGCTTTTTCGGAAGGCACTAAAGAGAATGCGGCGGTTTTTTCTCATGCCGCTGCTTTTAAAATAATTGCGGACTGCATGGCAGGACGGGGAAATAAAGCATATGAAACTTTTTCCAAATTGTTGCCTACCCATGCCAATAAAACGGGGCAAATTGATCGTTACAAAGTGGAACCGTACGTTATAGCCGAGTACATAATAGGGCCGGATCATCCCTATGCATTCGGGCAGGGCGAATTCACCTGGAATACGGGCACGGTACCCTGGATGTTTATCGCTTTAACTGAATGGATCTTTGGCGTCCGGAGAAGTTTCGAAGGATTGCTGATCGATCCCTGTTTGCCGCAGGAATGGGAAGAATGCAAGTTAGTCAGGCCGTTTCGCGGAGCAACGTATCATATTGAGATAAAAAACCCGCATCGTACGGAAAAAGGTGTAAAAAGAATCTGGCTGGATGATAAGAGTATAGATGGGAATATTATTACCGCGCATAGTGACGGGAAAGATCATGAAGTGAAGGTACAAATGGTTTAATTTTTTAATTTGTTTGTTGTAACAAAAAACAAACAACTAAACAATCAACCCAATCCAAAGGAGGACGCAATGAACAAATTGCTCTTAGTTGTTGTATGTTTTTTCATTCCTGTGTTATTAATAGCACAGGATACAACCCTCGTAGAAGGCTTCAACGCTAATTTCGGCGGCTGGCAGCCGGGCACCATTAACGGCTTTGGCGTGGATAAAGCCGAATTTTATTTAAGCGGCGATGCCCAGGAAGGTATGCTGAGCCTGGCCGAGAGCGTCACATCCACGTCCTGGGGCGCCGGCTTTCAAATCATTTT
>JALSTK010000052.1 GCA_026983775.1 Calditrichia bacterium | reverse complement strand
GATGCCACATCCCTCCTTTCCGCGCTAAATAACGGCCTGCAAGGGAGTTCGTTATTCGCGGGCAGTCACTCTTCCGCGGAATTACAATTTGAACATGAGTTCGACGCCAGGCACTGGTCTGTAGATTGGTTTGGCTTTCAAGACAATGGTATGGTTAAAAAATGGAGCGGCCGTTTCTTTGGATTTTATAGTCTTAAGGATTTTGATTCGGGTATTCAGGCCAGGGAGATGAACGGCCGGAAACGACTATTTCTTTCTCTCTATCCAAACCTGTATATCTTTAAAATTAACAGGAATCAGGTCCTTCCGATCTGGCATTTTTCTCCGGCACAGTCCAATACGATCCTTATTGAAGACTTTGACCGGAACGGATATGATGAATTTTATTTTAATACCGGCCGCAAAATTATCGGCTATTCGGAAGAAGATCCGTACCAACCGTCCGCGCCCAATCCTTTCTCGGCTACACCGCTGGATAGTACACGCATCTATTTGAAATGGCAAAATTCATCGTCCGCTCTTTCTTACCAAATATACCGCGGATTGCGGAAAGATTCTCTGCTTTACTATAAAGCCTTAGACAGTTCTTCGTATGTCGATAGCGGCTTAGCCAATGAGACGACCTACTTTTATGCCATACGTTCCATTGATTCAACCCTGGATGCGCATGTCGGCTCTTTCAGTAAAGTGGACTCGGCTACGACCAGCACGCCGCCCGGACTCACCGAAGTCAAGGTCCTAACCGACCGCCAGTTGCAATTAGGATTCAATGAGGAAGTGCAATTTGATAGCGAAACACCTTATTCGATTCGTCTTTCTGCAGCCCGGCAAAACGCGGTATCCGTACTGTTGCTGAAAGATCACCGCCATATTTTGTGTGGTTTCAGTAAACCGTTTCTTGCGGATCAAACCGATACCGTGCAGGTGCAGCATATCTATGATGTACACGGCGTGGAAGTGGATCGGCGGTTTCGTAAGTTATCTTTTAAATATTTCGCGGAGGACAAAGAGCCTTATGTCGCCGCGTTTGATATCATCAGCCGTTATTCCATTGAGCTCACTTTTAGCCGCTCCATGCGCAAATCCGATCTTCTTAATACGGATAACTATGTTCTGCAACCGTGGGGTTCGGTTCAATCCGTACAGGTAATGGATTCGACGAATACGACCATTCGTTTACAGTTAACAAAAGGAAGCATGGCAGGCAGCCTGGGGCAGCCGGCTTATTTGGTTCTTACTCATCTGCATAGTTCGTCGGGGTACCTGCTGAAAGAGACTGATACGATTAATTTATTTAAGCCCGTGAAAGATTTGAGTCGGCTATTTGTTTATCCTCAGCCGACCCTCCCTTCCAGTGAAAAAGTATTTTTTGCCCGGATACCGGAAAATTGCGAAATTAACATATTCAATTTACAGGGACAGTTCATCCGCCGTTTAAGCGGACAGAGCAATTTTGGCGGAATGACCTGGAATTTGCGCGATCGCTCCGGACGGAAAGTGCATAGTGGAATCTACCTTTTTCAGGCCAGACACGGTTCGGATACTAAAATCGGAAAAATTGTAATTGTGAGGTAAAGATGCGCAAGCAAACATATAAAGATCCGCTGATCGTCGGTGTAACCGGTGGTATCGGTAGCGGGCAATCTACGGTTTGTAAATTCTTTGAAGAGTGGAAATGCAAAGTAATCAATGCCGATGCCAAGGCCAAGGAAGCAATTCAAAGAAACAGACAGCTTCAATATGAATTGAAGAAGACTTTCGGATCCGATATTTTTAATAAAAACGGTAAACTGAATACTTCCTTACTGGCAGAAAAGGCCTTTCGGAATGAACTGGAAACTTTGAAACTCAACCAGTTGGTTCATCCCCGGATGGTTGCCAATTTGATTGATGAAATGGAACAGGCCCGCTTCTCGGGCCGTTATCCGTTGATTGTTATTGATGCGGCTCTGATTTATGAAATCAGTATCGAGAAGATGTTTGACGCCATTGTAGTGGTAAACGCTCCCATGCCTTTACGTAGACAGCGGGTAAGGGAACGGGACGGGATGAGCGCTAAACAGTTTAAAGAACGGGTGGAAAAACAGATTCCTCTCGAAGAGAAGGTGAAGTGGGCGGATTATGTGATCGAAAACGACGGAACTCTGGACGAGTTACGGCAGAGTACAAAAAAAGTGTATGATGCCCTGATGAGAAAAACACGTTCTAAAAAAAGGAATTAATTGAAAATAAATTTCTGTACGACCCGGGCAATACCCATGGATTCATCCAGCCGGGCAAAGCTGGTCCAGCGGCGGATATAATTTTTAACACACTGCTCCACCTTGCGGCTTCTCAGAGTGGAATTCAATATACGGATACTTTCCGGGATCACATAACCTTCATAGGAAATACTGAAGGCGACCTTAATATATCCCTTAAGCCCGGCATTGTAGCGGGCTTCTTTTTTAAAACAATACTCAATCATGGGTTGATATTTATCCACTACCTTTTCAATTTCAATCGGGTCCCGGTATCCGTTCCGCTCCTGGGGTCCGTTCACCAATTCTTTGGTGAAATTAATATAGACCTCTCCTTTGCGGCGAATAACATAATTAAAGGGGGTACGCATAGGCTGATCCAGGGTACCGGCATCGTAATTATTGATATCGGTTTGAGCCCTGTAATTTTTCCCTCCCGGCCAGGATGTTTTAGGCCGCGTTAGGGCAATATCGTCCATATCGTCGATTTTACCGGTATAATCATTCACATCGGGCAGGTCTTTGTAAATATCTTTGGCTGTTTTACGACCGGATTTTCCCGATGATGAAGCGTATTTGTCGGCCGTCCGGGTAGTCTTTTTGATCTGCGCTTTTTTTTGAAGTTGTGCTTTTTGCAAGGACGTCAGGGCAGAAGTAAAAGCCGGTTGTTTTTTTTCTTGCAGGCTAGTAAGGGGTTCTTCGGTAATTAATTGGGTGACGAACTCTTTGTAACGGCTTTTAATAAGCTTGTCAGCTTTCTTCTGCAGACTCGCATAATTGATAGAAGCGAAATAGAGGACAATAAGCGATGAGCATGTAATACTTAAAATAAGAAGGGAATAATAGGTGCCATCCAGACGATCTTTTAATTTTAAGCCGAAAACTTTATTGAACTTAAAATACGGGTTAACCACGATCCTGTGCCCAGTTTAATTTGCTATGGTTTTATCAGAAAAATCGAAATACGGTTTGGTCGTTCCTTTACCAATCGTTCTAATTATAATTCAATAAAGCCATATTCCATTGTGACCTATGTCACCGGTAAATTAAATTATACCCGCCCACAGAACAAAGGAGTGCTCTGTGAACATAAAATATCCTGCCGAGATAAGAAACAGGGCGCTCGCAGCGGACGGGCGTGATCGGTCTTTAGTCGAACAGCAAGGAACGGGTATTACCATATGTGCGCCGAAGGAAATTCTTTAGTGAGCAATTCTTTCATCTGCGTTGCATCTTTTATGGCCTGTCCCCGGGGATGGTTGTTGAAAAAGATGTAGGTCTTGGCCGTTTGGCGCAGAATGGATTTTATCTGTTTGATCCATTCTCTCAATTCCGCCTCGGAATAGATGTAGTCATAACGCTCCGAGCCGTTCCCTTCCCACCATTTTGCTTCATTCCTGCCGTGGAATCGTATATATCCTATGTGATTGGTGACCCAATGCTGGGGCGGTAAAAGATGGTCAAGACGAGGCTGATCTACATTTACATAACCGATTTCATGGCTGCTCAGAAAGGCGGGCAGAGCTTGATTCAGCCAGCTATCATGGCGGAATTCCACGAAGAGGGGAATGGATCCGGTGAGTTCTCTGGTACGCAATAAATAGTTACGATTGGTCTGGTTGTTTTTGAATGAATAGGGAAACTGAGCCAGTAATCCTTTTAACCTGTTTGCTTCCAGCATGGGGGCCAGATTACTGATCAACTGACTTAAAGCCTCGGCATTATTTTTACGGATATGGGTGGTCTCTTGATGCACTTTAACCATAAATTCGAAACCGGCTGCGGTCTTTTCTACCAGGCGTTGAAAGGTTTTCAGAGCAGGGATGCGGTAATAGGAACTGTTGATTTCCGTTCCCCGGAAGAATTGAGCATAATAGGTTAACATTTCACCTCTGGTCAGGGAAAGGGGATAAAAATATCCTTTCCAATCTTCATAGCTGTAACCCGAAGTGGCAATCAGAACGGACCTGTCCGAATTTAATTCCATTGTCATCCTGCTGTGTGGATCGTTTTTCTTTAATTTAAATGCATTTCCGATTAAATTCCAGCCGGCCATTTTATTGCTTTACACATTGCCCGTTTTCGTTTAAACTTAGGACATGTGCATTATCAGGGAGGTAGGTATGTCACGAATATTGATTATAGGCAGTACATCCGGTATCGGTTATGCCCTGGCCGAACAATTAGTAAACAGAGGGCATCTCGTGGGAGGCTGCGCCCGCAGGCTGGAAATTTTAAGGGATCAAAAAGAAAAGTGGGGAACTCATTATTTCATAGAAAAGCTGGACCTGACCGAAGCAGATTCCATTGAACCGGCCCTGAATTCCCTGAAAGATCAATTGGGCGGGATGGACGTTTGTATTATTGCTTCCGGCATAAGCGGCAAGAACAGGGAGCTGGATTGGGAGATAGAACGACGGGTGATCGAGACCAATGTTACCGGTTTCTCCAGTTGTGCCATCTGGGCGATTCACCATTTTTTAGATCAGGGTTTTGGGCATCTAGTGGGTATTTCATCCATTGCAAAAAATTTCGGCTTTATCAATCCTGCCTACAACGCTTCGAAGGCATTTGAACATATTTATCTGCAGGGATTACGTTTCAGATTTGAGAAAAAGGGCCTGCAAATCAGTACGGTATTACCCGGTTTTGTGGATACACCGATGATTGAGGGTCAGAAAAGGACGTTCTGGGTAGTCCCTCCCCGCCGGGCGGCGCAACAGATTATATATGGCATTGAAAATGGGAAAAGAGTAATCTATATTTCCAAACGATGGAAAGCGGTCAATATGATTTCTGCTCTCCTGCCGGAATTTGTTTTAAGAAAAATTCTATGAGCGCTTACTGTGATCTACCGCCTTGAGTATTTTTAGATTCAGGACGATAAATCGCCATAGTTGGTATAATTTGTTCGACCTTAAAGATTTTTTCATGGACCAGTCCTTCTTATTCGGGAATTATTTTCCAACCGACCCGACCTTTAAATTTCCAGAGAAAAGTATGATGAATCATCCGTTTCATCCAGGCTCCGCCAAGGCCGATCTCCAGGTGCGTCACGAACTGATCGCGTCCCTGTTCATTCGGATAGCGGCGCATATCGGGAACCACGGGATACATAATCATGGTAGCAGCCGTGCCATCCCAGAGGGAATCTCCCATGGAGGCAATACATGCCGCCACCATTTCCGTCATGCGTTCATGGTGAGACATACGGCCTCGTTTGACCAAATCAATGATATTCTTGGCTACTACACGACCGATGATACCGGATACCATGCCTGTCCGGGGCGGAGCCGCAGTAATAGACATACCGTTGGGATTCACATGGGGAAGAGAGATAGAACCGGGTGGCGCAAATGCAATGCCCGCAGCAAAGATATTCGGATAGTTCGGGTTTTGATAAACAGAAGGCCAGGCATCCGGATTTTCCGCAAGCGCTTTCGGTTCCAGTCCATAAATTGCGTCGACAAGGATAAAGCCGCCCTTATTAATAATCTTAGAGGAAACATCATTGCCCTCTTTGTCTATATATTTAATCGGAACGCCCAAAAATTGAGGAATGAGCATGGCAAAATCATATGCGGTGCTGCCTTTTTTCCCGTCATAATCTTCCCAATAGATTTGTTTCTCATCTACCTGATATACGCCTTTTTGAACTTCCCAACGAATATCATTTTCTTCAAAGATAGATTTAATAAACTCTTCACTGGTTAAGACTTTTTTCCCCTTTTTAATTTGCATACCCCGCACTCCGAAATCGCCCAGAGCAGGTTCATTGGATAACCAGGTTAATTCGGCGTTTCGGCGCAAGCCCCTTTTGGATAGGTCCTTATGTATGTTGGAAAGGAATTCAAATGCAGCTCCCTGGCAGGTAGCTCCGGGATGTCCTGTACCGATAACTATTTTCAGCTTTTCGCCTTTAGACAGGCGCTCTTTGATCTTTTGATAAGCTTCTCTGGTTTGCAAAGTATGATCCAGAGTGCAAATGGAATAGGTATGCCCTTTGGCCGGCCCTAATCCCTCGGTGGCATCAAAATTTAACCTGGGACCCGTGGCATTAATTAAATAATCGTATTCCAGCCGTGTTTCCTGACCGTCATTTTCTTTAGCAACTACATATTGTTCATCGGGATGAATTTCGGTAACCAGTCCGTGAATAAAGTGAATATGTAGTTTTTTATACACGGGAGCCAAAGGGAAATGAGTCTTCTCGGGATCCATATGACCGACCCCTACCCAGACCCATGAAGGGACAAATCCAAAATAATCGTACTTGTTAATGACCGTGATTTGGTGATTTTTACCCAGAGCATCACCGAGGTACAGAGCTGCTGTTTGTCCGGCAAATCCGGCTCCGATGATCACTATTTTAGCCACGCGTTTGCCCTCATCGTTTAAATTTTAAAAATAAAGAAGAAAGAGCCTCATATTTAAATCTCTATTAGGTAAGCAACCTTTTTAAAGAAAGCAAATGTTGACGAGGCCTATGGGTTCAAGGTCCGTTCGTAAAGGCTCAAGTTAATATCTACAGGCAATGGTTGATAAACATCATTCAATGGCCTCCAGTACAATACCGGGCGTGATGATTTGGGGCAGAATCTTTGCTTTTGAATTGGGCCCGGCAGCATAAAAAACATACAGGGGGACACTGTTGCGACCGTATTTTGCCAGGGCCTTTCCGATGGCTTCATCGCGTGAAGTCCAGTCGGCACGCAAGGGAACGATCTGCAATTCCTTAAATTTCCTTTGAACCTCTTCGGAGCTGAAGGCCACCTGATCATTGACCTGGCAGCTCAAGCACCAGGCCGCAGTGAAATCAATAAATACCGCTTTATGCTCGGCGCGAAGCTGCGCTACCTTTTCCTCTGAAAAAGGTTGCCAGGCAATACCTTCACTATTGCCTGAGGTATTTTGTCGGGTAACGGCAAACTTATCAAGATTGGCCAGTACATATCCGTTTGCTCCGATAACAAAGATTAAGGCCAATATCCAGGCAATGATGCGTGTTCTTTTTGGCATGACCAGATTTCCCCAGCGACCGTAAATCCAGGCCCCGATGGCTGTGATCAGAAGTCCGGCCAGAATTAAGAGCAGGGCATTGGTACCGACCTGAATACCGAGCACCCAAAGTAGCCAGAGTACCGTAGCCAATAATAAAAAGCCCATAAACTGTTCGAGAGATTGCATCCATCTTCCCGGTTTGGGGATAAAACGAATCAGAGCCGGAATCGATGAGACGATGAAGAAAGGTGCGGCCATACCCAGCCCCAGAAAGGTGAAAACCGTGATAGCCACCCAACCGGGTTGAACAAGGGCATAACCGAGAGCCGTGCCCATGAAGGGCGCCGTACAGGGTGTGGCCACAATAGTAGCGATAATACCGCTGATAAAGGAACTGGTTAATCCGTGGTATTTGCTTGAAGCTCCGCCTACGGTAGTCAATGAGGTACCGATTTCGAAGACACCGAGCAGGCTGAGTCCGAACAGGAAAAGTAAAACCGAAATTATGATAACGAAAGCCGGAGATTGTAACTGAAACCCCCACCCCAAATGTGCCCCGCCGGCCTTTAAAAGCAGTAAGATGATGGCCAATGCCCAGAATGCGGAGAGCACTCCGAGGGTGAATACCAATCCATGCTTCCACGGCTTGGTATTCTCATCATGGGCCTGCTTAATCAGACTCATAATTTTAATGGACAGAACAGGTAACACACAGGGCATCAGATTCAGAATGATCCCCCCCAGAAAAGCGAATAAAATGGCGATCCAGATACTGGCTACTTTATCTCCCGAAACGGGTGCCAGTTTATCCTGAAAAGGGATAATTACCTCTGCCGCCGGTTCCGAATTCGGACCCCGCCAGCCCTGGGGATTGACAATAATACCTTTTAACGTGTCCGGATAGTTTTTTTGCTCCGGATCCAGCGGAATGGTTAAACGGTACGACCCTCCCTGTTTTTTAAATTTCTGAGACGCTTTATATTGAATTAAGTCGGTTTGGTAAGGGAAAAAGGTTAAGGTCGTAATTTCCGCTTTGAACCATTGCGGCGGCATGGCCTGGATAACGAGGTTGTTATCCTGAATGGAAGCACTGAATCGCCAGTCGGAATGGATTAAAGGCAGCTTGCTTCTGGCTTTGGCAAAGGTCTCCGTCCACTTTAAATCCGTCGTGGGAGGGTGATTCTCTACGGGTAGTTCGATAAACAGGGTCGTATCACCCGGTACACAACTTTCGCGGCAGACTAACCAGGATACCTTTACACCGATTTTAATTTTGTTGCCGACTTTTACGGAAGAAGAAGGGTTGATCTTCGTTAAAAAATATTGGGTATTATGATAGCCGTATACTACCAGGGGATCCTCGACGATCCTTTCCGGAAAAGGCCATTGTAACGAATCCGCGGAAAAACCTTCGGGTAATTGCCAGTCGAAAGAGGTCGGTAGACCCGTGTCGCCTACATTGCGCCAGTAGACATGCCAGTGCGCATCCATTTTCAACCGGACGGCTAACCAAAAAGAGTGACCGGGTTGAATCGATGTAACTTCCGATATAAGCTGTGCTTTTACATGGGATGGACCGGAGCCGAAGAGTTGGGCCTTTGCACTTGCGGGGAGCAATAAGCCCGGCAGCAGGGAAAAAAGTATAAGGGTAAGCACCGGTTTCAAGAAGCGTTTGAATGCTGATTTAAAAGTTTGCTGAAAATTCAAAAGGCCTCCGCATTTCTTAGAAATTCATGTTCCTAATAACTACATTTAACGAAAAATAAATCCTGATTAACAAATAAACTTCGGTAAAAAATAAAACGTCATTCCTTGTCCGGGGCAGAAATTGACCGGTGCCCGGAACAAAGGCATAATAAAAAATATAAATCTTAATTTAAGCAATTTTTATTTTTACGTCAAGATATCCCCCTAAAAGGTAACTCCTGAGCGATATGTCCAGATAAGAATGTATGGTATAGTGTAAAAATTTTGAGAGGTTCATAAAAAAGGACGCACACCGTGCGCCCTTTGCAATAGGTCTAACTGCCGAAGTGAAATGTGGCTCCGACCGTTACCCTGAAGAAATTCTTGTTAAAGGTATAGTCGGTGTACTTAATAGAAGTGGGTTCCAATTCAAAAGCGCCGTCGATAATGATGTTATTCATGATCAATCCGGAACCCAGAGTAATGACATTATCTACGACCTGATTGCCGTCCACATCATCCGTACCGAAGAGAGGATTGGTATAGAACCCGGCGCGTAGAGGGATTACCGCATTTCCGCTCATAAGCAGATATTCAAAACCGACATGAAATGAGTTTAATTTGTACAGGTCCGGATTCGATGCATCTTTAAAATCATCGGATTTAGTCCAGTCGTGGCTTTGATAATCCACAGCGAGCAGTATTTTATCGGATGCTCTAAAACCGATACCCAGACTATAAAAAAGCGGAACTTTTAGTTCATCTTTTGTACCTTCCGATTCATATTTAAGTGAATTAGGCAGGCTAATATTGGCACCGATCGAAAACTTATCGCTGGGCTTTACTAACACACCGATATCCATTCCGGAGCCGGAATAAGATTCCTTTGCCCCTTCCCAGTTATTGGAAGAATTGCCTTCATCCGTATAGGATGATTTTGAACTGCCGGTATAAATATTGAAGGCAACGCCCGCGGAGAGCATATCATTAAATTTTATGCCGACGGCGGGAGTGATCGCACCAACCGCTCCTTCACTCTTGGATGTGGCATCTCCGGCATCGTAATGGTAAATCACTTCATTATTAAAATCAAAGATCGTGCGATACGCCACGCCGCCGACGATATTCATCGAGCCCACATGAAAAGGCATGGCGAAGCTCAAAAAATTTAACTGAAATTTGGATTTCAAATCAATAGCGGGAGCATCGTCCCAGCCATCATATTTGATATTTCCAAAACCGAAACGGGTGATGAGGCTGGCTTCGGTGGAATAGAGCTGGGTGAGGCCGGCACTGTTCCAGGACATAGCTGTGGCATCGTCGGCCACGCCGGTAAAAGCATTTCCCATACCCGCCGCCCGGGCTCCGCTTCCCGTAAAATTAAGATTCTGGGCGGATACACTTCCCACCAACCCAACGGATAACAACAAAACGAGTAATGTAACAAATTTCTTACTCATAACTCCTCCTGATTTGGTTAAAGGACCTTATTTGGTTACAAATTTATCTCCGACTTTTATAGTCTGACCCTCATTGATGCGGGTTATTCTGCCCGAGGCGTATTTGTCAAAGGGATCGGTAATCTGAATTTCACCGATAATCGTGGTTTCTACGCCCAGTATCTCTCCGGTAACCGGATGCTTAATCTGCTTGCCTTCGCGATAGATGGTGCATTTTACACCCTTTTTGAGGCCACCGGTGCGCCCCACGTCAACCATTACATTCCCGCCGTCTATCCGGATAACCGTACCCTGAAGCAAAGGAAGACTGGAAACAAATTTTTTGGCCAGATAGTCCACGGTGTTTTTCACGCTCTGGGCATCGGAATGGGCCGAATAGGCGTCGTGGGCTACGATGATCATGGCCGTTTCGGTATCGATGGCCCGGGCATCCAAACTGATGGCGCCATTGGGAGCGGCAGCCACACTGCCTAAAATGATGGCATCGACTCCCAACCCGCGTCCCAGTTCCGCTGCCGTGGAAGCATCCAATAATCCGCTGGCACCTAATTTTTGTTCTTCGAGAATGGCTTCTAACTGAGAGCGCTCGATAACTCTAAAACGATCCTCATTAAACAGGGCTGTGATCATCTTATCTAAAACGATATCGCCGAGGTCGCGGCTGGCGCCCTTGTTTTCAAAAGGAAGAACGGCCACACTCATCCGTTCACCGACGCGTTTAATTTTTCCCGCAGGTTTTCTGACTGTTCGCTCAGGCGTCGGTTTTTTGACGGCCTCTGTGATGTTGGGCTGAACAACCGCGGAGGGGATCTTTTTAGCCACCGGGGGTATAGGCCCTGCATTCTGAGAGGTCTGATTTAAGTATTCTTTGGCCCGGGAGGAGGGAGCCTGCGATAGAGATATTTGCAGATAATGTCGGGCATCGCTAATGTTGCCAAGATAAAAATGAGCGATCCCCAGTTCGCGGTTCGGATAGTAGGATATAAAATGCATGCCGTAGGTACGCACCTTCGGTTTATCCGTACCTTCCTGACGCAGAGCCGATTCGAATTTTTCAACCGCCAATCGATAATCTTTGTGCTTCATGGCTTCCAATCCTTGCTTATAAAGCTGAAACCATTCGTCAGCCATTAAAGTAGAGCATAAAATCAGCACTAAAAAGGAAATCGTAAGAACTTTTTTCATTCTTTCCCTCATTTATTAAATAGTTTGTGTTAAAATGGTTTTTTATCTAATGAATATTTGGAATATAGCACATTTTAAATAGAAATTCTAATTGATTTCATTTTTTGTTTAGTTGTTTTATCAGGCTGTTAAGTACCTCTAAATCTTTATTATATGAATGATTTGACATTCGGCTTAAAAGAGGCGAACTGTAGAAAAAATTATATAAGTATCAAAATAATATTCCACTACCGTTTGCCCTGAAAATATTCCCAAACAGATCGGTTTTTCTTGTAAATTTGTGAGACAGCATACGGATTTAAACTGGTAATTGATTTATAATGATCATATATTTACATATACGTTTTCATTTCTTTAGATAACTTTATTTTCGTGAAGCGAAGATTCTGTTTTTAAAGGATGAACTATGCATCCCTTTTTTTTACATAACTAAATGGTTTAATACCCTTTGAAGTAAGTCAGGGTATAAAATTTCGGGAGGAGCTATGTTTAAACGTGTACTGATATTCTTTATCACCTTTATTTTTTTCTTCATGTTTTTTTCCTGTAGTTCAACAACAAGTCCCACGAAAAAGACGAAAGTCTCTTTTAAAAACGTGTATTTTAGTGAAGAACGGGATGTGGATGGAGACGGCTACCTGTCCTACGCAAAACTCAATTTCGAAACCACTTCTACCAGAGAAGGGGTTCAGGTCTTTGTCGTCGTGGGGGTCCGGCCCGCAACGGAGCAGGATACGGCATCGTATTATATCTATTTTAAATCGGATGTCTATACAACGGGCAAGACGGATGCCAAATATGTTGAAATCGGCCGGCCGAACATTGAACTGCCTTCCGGTAAATATGATTTGGTAATTCAATTGTTTCTGAAAGACAAACCGGATGCGGTTCATGCCGAAGCATCGTTTACCGATTTCTCGCTGCTGAAAGCGGTAAAATTTGAGAAACAGGAAGAAGACGCTTTACCGGAGATGAGTATCTCTACCACCAATATGGATTTCGGTTCATCCTCCGTCACAAATTCTTTTACCATATCCAATATCGGTGGAGGGGTTCTCAATTGGAATATAAGCGATGATCAGGCCTGGTTAAGCGTTTCCAGTACCCAAGGTTCAACTGCCGCCGGACAATATAATGAAATAACCGTTACGGTAGACCGCAGCGGACTCTCTGCGGGCAGCTATACCGGCACCCTAACCATTGTTCCTTCGCAGGGCAGTCAGGCTACCATTGCCGTAAGCATGACGGTTGTCAGCTCGGCCTTTACCCTTACTTTTACCAATCCCCTTTATACGGATATTGATATTACCGTGAGTGGAGCGGGGAGTAAGACGGCAGCGGTGGGCGGCAGTGCCGTGTATACGTTTTCATCCAACCCGGGAACGATTTCTTTTAGCGCCCAGACCAGCGGAAAATCTTCCAATGGGACGCAAATCGGTCTAAAGATGAGCTGGTCCGGATCAGATGATGTATCTTCCCTGTCGGATAAGACCTATAATCTTATCCTGACTTCGGACTATTTCTTTTTATATTTACAAAATAACGGCGGCGCCAATCTGAATCCGATCTATGTGAATTACGATACGCAGGATCAGACCGTGGATGATGTGGTAATTCCCAACGATAATAAAGTGTACCCCATGGGTTATTACAAAGCCTTCTCCAGTACAGAAATCGTTGCCCTTTTCCAGGGGAAAAGCGACGGGGTAAAGTGGAGTAATATCAATTTTCCGGGAACGGATAATCAGGCCATTACGCTCTTAAACACGCTTTCGCCGGGCAGTCCGGGAACGGCCCGCTTCGATGCGGCGCTTAAGGGCCGGGCAACCCTTTTCCCCTTGGCGGAAACACAGATCTTTGATACGAAAGGGAACAACGAAAGGGGGGAAGGGGTGTATGGGTATCCCCGATATAAAAGGTAGTACGAGTACTTTAGCAGAAAAGGCACTTTCATAATGGTTATGTCCTATATTTTATGAAGATGGATGAGGGGGACATTCTGCAGTGCAGAGGTTTGATCCACCAATCCTTGAGGGTAGCAAGATGCGTTATATAAAGAAAGCACTCTCTTATTTTTGTATTTGTATGATGCCCCTTAGTATTTATACGCCTCAACCGGATACCGCCAAAACCAGAGTCGCGTTATTTGGGGGATCAGGGCATTACGCGCTCATCGCCAGGGGATGTTCGGATGAAGAAATAGTCCATAAAAAATCCATCCCCTTTACGGAATTTGGGGGAAGCGTTGATCAGAAGGTCTATAAAAATATTCGCCTGGGATTTAAAGCGCAGACAACCAGGGATCTAAAGGAAACCAGCCACTTAGATGAGAATCATAAAAGGGTATATACCTATTCCGGGCGAAGAGGGTTTATATTTTCACCTTTTCTATCTATATCGTTTAAATATGCCGGCCTTGGGCTTTCCGGTAATTATACGACCAATAGTCTGAAAGTAGGTGAGTATACAGAAGATTTTAAACCTCATGATCGGTTTGGCGGAGGGTATCTTCGTCTCGGTCCTCCCTCATTTTACTTCAGGTATTCGGTTTTTTATGACTATCCGTTATATTTAAACGGTATGTCCACCTTTGGATTCGGAAGCAATCGGATAAGGAACTTAAATGTATGGCTGGGAATTACAAGCGGAGAATATGACGGTTCCGGCTTTTTGCTAAAAGGCGTTTATAGAATGAGCCGGATGTTGGAATTGAATATGACTTTAAGATTGGGGCAATCGAATGGTATCAGAGAAAACGCTTTTGGCGCAGGCATAACTTTTTTGATGCCTTAAAAATGCTGAGCGACCTTTTCCTGTTTTCATTTTTTAGGGCACCTTAGAAATTTTTTTGAATAATTTGATATTGCTCAGCCTGCTCGTCGTCCATCTTTAATAATATTGATTTGGTGTGTTTGGATACAGGAAGGGTATATATTATATCATACCTATTTTGGGTGAGCTCCTTGGCTCTTTCATCGTATGAACTTGATTTTTCTTGCCTTAAAACCCTTTCAAGTTTTTTGTACACCGTATATGCCGTCTTTTGAAAAGCCTGTTTTCCTTAAATCATCCTCATCACTTGCTTCAAAGTAAAGATCGATTGTTTTAACAACTTTATACTTTCCTCTTGATTTTGAGCTGATTTGAATCGAAACACTTTCTGAATTATTTTTCTTTTTCCGCAAAAACATAGTGCAAAAATAAAACGGGACACCCAATTTTCAAAACCAACCCCTATAAATAAAGGGATACAGAGTTTTTATAGCGGAGTGCGGAAAACAGGATAAATAAACCCGTTTGCGAAAATCACTGATAATCCCGCCCTAAGATATTCGGCGGGATTTTTTTATAAACATTTGTTAGGAGGTATGTTTTATGTCTTTGCCGTTTCCTGTCTCGCGCGAATAAGGTCATACCGCCGAAGAGGCCCTTTTTTATTCTTCTATTCCGTTTGCCTCCGGGAAGACAGGCATAGGAGTACCCTGGCGATTTAAAGTTTTTTTCATTGCCGGGACTAATCGTATTCCTTCCTGGTTGAATACGAGAGGTAATTTGTTTTTCTTTATCTGCAGGGTTAAATTGAACACAGGTTCGGTTCCATTCAAACTTTATCATAGCTTTCTATAACGGCAAGCTCCGTGGGAGCCGATATTCTTGAAAAAAGCAGAGATCAAGCACATAGGTCGGGCTGAAGTTTATACCCATGGGTCAAAAAGAGCATTTGACAAAATGAACAATCCAATGGCTGATTTTTTTTGATTAGAAAGTATATGGCTTGAGGATAAAAGAAAAATATAGGCAATTACATATACACCGCCAAATCGGAGGTATATATACATTAAATATATACAGACGTTAGCTGCAAGCTATGAAGAGAAAAAGCAGATAGAATAAATTTCTTTACAAGCTTAATATGAATTATCTTTGTAAGAAATAAAAGGATTAAAAATGAATAGAAAAACTAAACATAAGATTGTATTGGGTGATAGCCGACAAATGAAAAATGTGCCGGATAAATCAGTGCAATTAATCATTACTTCGCCACCATATTGGCAACTCAAAGATTATGGAACGGATAATCAAATCGGATATAATAATAGCTATGAAGAATATATTAACAACCTAAACCTTGTCTGGAAAGAAAGTTACCGTGTTCTTGATAATGGTTGTCGTCTTTGTGTAAATATCGGAGACCAATTTGCTCGCTCTGTATATTATGGAAGATATAAAGTCATTCCCATAAGGACTGAAATAATAAAATTTTGTGAAAGCATTGGTTTTGATTATATGGGAGCTATCATTTGGCAAAAGAAAACAACTTCAAATACAACCGGTGGCGCTTCTTTAATGGGAAGTTTTCCAACGCCGAGAAACGGAATTTTGTCAATTGATTATGAATTTATCTTAATTTTCAAAAAACTTGGAACACCCAAAAGACCAAGTAAAGAAATAAAGGAATTATCCAAGATGACAAAAGAAGAATGGAAAACATATTTTGCGGGACATTGGAATTTTGGTGGAGCAAAACAAAATGGACATATTGCAGTTTTTCCGGAAGAATTACCGAAACGATTAATTAAAATGTTTGCTTATGTTGGCGATACAGTTCTTGACCCTTTTCTTGGAAGCGGAACAACTTCACTTGCTGCCAAAAATCTTGGGCGAAATTCGATAGGTTATGAAATAAACGAAGAATTTTTGCCATATATTAAACAAAAATTAAATATTGATAGTAATAATTTAAATGAATACGAAATAATAAAAGAAACACCTACCATTGACTTCAAAAAAGAAATTGCTAAACTACCTTATGTGTTCAAAGATTTTCATAAATTTGACAAGAAAACAGACCCCAAAAAACTACAATTCGGTTCAAAAATAGATAAAAACAGTTCAACAAAAAGAGTAGAATATTTCTCTGTTAAGGAAATTATCAGTCCAGAATTAATAAAATTAAACAACGATTTAATTGTGCGCCTTATCGGAGTAAAAGAAAAAAAAGAAGTAAATAGCAAAGCAATAGAGTTTTTAAAATTAAAAACCAAAGGACAAAAAGTATTTCTGAAATTTGATGAAGTTAAACACGATAAAGAAAATCATTTGATGGCTTATGTATATTTAAAAAATAAAACTTTTTTAAATGCTCATTTAATAAAGAAAGGATTAGCAGAAGTTGAGTTATCCTATCAATTTAAGAACAAGGAACGATTTATAAATTTTAAAAATAAGGAATTTAATTATGAGTAATGAAGAGCAATTAGTATTGGATTACCTTGAAGAAAGTGCGCAAGGCGTAGCTAATAAAAAAACATCAGATGAAATTCAGCAAGCATTAAACCTGCCTACTGGTGGTCGAACCAATGAATATACAAGAGATATCATTAGGAATTTAATTATAAACCATAATGCAGTAATTGGAAGTGACAGTCGTGGTTATTGGATTATTCAAGATGAAGAAGAGCTACAAAATGTCATAGACAGTTTAAATTCACGAGCACAAGAAATTCGAGAACGTGCAACTGCACTACAAAGTAATTGGGAAAGTAGAAATAATGGATAAAAAAGAAAGAAAGAAATACGGAAAATCCTTTGGTAAGAAAGAAAAGGTTTTGAACTATGCAAGTAATACTTACCAACTGACTCGACCAAATAAAGTTGGAGAAGTAATGGCTTTAATACGAGAGTGCCAACCAAAAGCATTGGAAGAATGGGAACAGTTCTACTTTGAAAAAGCATATACCAAAACAAAAGAACCTGTAAAAATAACAAAGGAAACTCTTGAAGAACTTGGGGAAAGGTTATATGCAAAAATAACAGAAGTTGTTATTCCTGAATGGACAGCCGCTTTTCAAGACTTGACGATGGAAGATTGTAAAGAGTATATCTACCAAGTTACCATTGTAAGGACTTTTGACGGATTTTTGCTAGAAAAATCTGTTGTAAATGATGGATTGTCAAAAATCTTTCCGGAAGTTGAATTTGAAGAAAGCGACCCGGAATTAGACCACGCCGGCGATATTGATTACATAGGTAAAGTTGGATATAAGGCATTTGGTATCCAAATAAAGCCCATAACTGCAAATGCAAATTTTGGTAACTACAAAGTGACGGAAAGAATGAGCGGAAGCTTCCAAGACTTTGAAGAAAAATATGGCGGAAAAGTATTTGTCATTTTTTCTGCAAGAACTGGCAATAAAAAAGATATTGTAAACAAAGAAGTGATTGAAGAAATAAGAAAAGAAATTGAAAGATTAAAGACCGCCAGCAGCTAACAAAAGCTATACGTAATGCGGGTAAAGTGCTAAATATGAACATTATAGCACTAAATAAAATTAGTAGTAAACTGAAAGTGTGGATTTTTAGAATCCCGCACTACGCATAGCCAAACCGTTGTGCAGTATTAGAGAAAAAGAATATTACAGAAATTTAAGAAAGAATAAATATGCAAAATAAGTATGCAGGAATAACAAAAATCGCAATTCTTGAAAAATCACGAAATATTACATTTCCAGCATTTGTAACGTATCCTACTACAATCAAATCTAAGATACAAAATATTGGACCTTTTTCAGTTAAAGCAACAAATGATGCAGAAATAAAAGA
>JALSTK010000051.1 GCA_026983775.1 Calditrichia bacterium | reverse complement strand
TACTATATCCATACTTTGGACGGTATTATTTTTTCCCCGGCCGTGCATTGCGGTCCCTTTTCCTTTTTAACGCCCGTTTATTTTCTTCTTCGACTGGCAATAGAACCGTTCTATTAAGCAATCTGTCCTTTTATCTGATTAAAGATATTTTTCGGGTCGAAATATGACCGGCTGTCTCCATTCGAACAATATAAATCCCTGAAGAATACCCTGATGCATCCCATACCGCTGTATATGTGCCCGGTTGTTTATTATCCTCAACCAAAACATCCAATATTTGGCCAAGTAAATTATAAACCGCCAGCTTTACATGGCCGCTTTCCGCCAATTGATATTGTATGGTTGTTTTCGGATTGAACGGATTGGGATAATTCGTCAACCGATATTCCAGCTTCTGTTTCTTTTCCGTAATATTTGTAGCAACTGTACCTTTCCATAATTTTATATCATCATAATCGGCGCTGCCTTCATAATAATTTATATGCGGATCGCCGCAAAAGAAATAGTCCGGATAATAACTATCGGCCGGCCAAGTATCTATTGTTTTTCCAAAGTATTTTTTAACTTCATTCTTAGAACCGTCATACATTTCATGCCGGTTATAATGCCAGACCACGGGAAATTCATCTATTTTTTTCTTAGCGATATAAACCGTATCGCCGCCGTAATAAAATCTACCGGAAACCGACATGGTTATAAAGCCGGGCGTTCTTTCTATCATGAAGGTATAAGATTCATCGGGCAGATATTTATCGGCAAAATTGGTATTCCACTCTTCGGTTTGCCATCCGGCCGGCGTCCAGGATGTAAAAAAGTTGCCGGTAAAATCATCCCCAAAATTTTCGCCGTTCAGCCATATTAATCCGGTAAACGAATTGCCGTCTTCTTCGAAACGAGACGTATTGGGATTATATACATAAGACCATGAAGTGCCGTCATAATTATTGTTATCGGTATCCATAACCACTTTACGATGATGATGCCAGAATACATTATTATGCGGTGCAGGATTTTCAAAATCGGTAATGCATAAAAAATAGAGCCCGTTTTCATGCCAGGCATCCAGCCATTCGGTCAGAGCCCAGTTTTTCCGCCAGGGCGACGCTATTTCATCACCATCATATCCGTTAAATTTTCCGTCTTCCCACCAATCGCCGTCATCATTTTTATCTCCGCCGAAGTTGATATTACTTACAGTTAATTCAATCCGATATATTTCAGGCAGTTCTTGAGTGCTGCGAATCATAGCGGCGTCGGTATGTCGTTCGCTTATTAATCTGGCTTTTCCGTCTTTGTTAATTATCTTACCGCCGCTCTCGGGCTGGCCGTCTTTATCCTCGTCCCGGCCATATAACTCAATAGTCAGCCAATCATCTTCGCCATAAGTGAAGGATTTGCGGAATGAACGAAATTCATTCAGAGCCGAATCAAAGGCGCTACTACCGTATTTATCTCGAAAAAAATCACCGTCTTCATCAAAAATATCCACATTCCAACGGCTTGTATCTCCATACGTATCCTCAACCCACTCTTCAGGCTCAACGATTAAAGAGTCAAACGTTTCATAATGAAGAAGCTCCCATTTAATGTCCTCTGACTGAGCGGGTAGATACCCATGAATGAATAATATAATTATAATCAGCGGTATTAATCTTTTGGAAATAGCCATTAGTTCTTCTCCTGATGTATTTCTATAAAATGAGAGCCCTATGATTTTATTTGATGCCCCTAAACCGTCCCTTTCAATTCACCCTCGTAAACCAATCGCCGCCACTTTCTTCTACAAACCATTTCCTTCCCTTAATGAAGAAAATACAATAATTGATTTTCACCGATTTAAAATAGTATTAACGTATCAATGTTATTTTACGTGCATAAGAATACGCTTCCGCCTGTAATTTTACTATGTATATTCCCGAAGAATAGCCGGATGCATGCCAGATTGTATTATAGCTACCTTTCGGCAGAGTTCTATCCATTAATGTGATTAGTTTTTCTCCTAACAGATTATATATTTCTAAAATCACACGGCTTCGTTTCGGAATATGAAAACTAATGTTTGTTTGCGGATTAAAAGGATTTGGATAAATATTATTTATTCTAAAATTTTCCGGCCGGTTTATACCCTGGTTAGTTTCTTCGCCAAAACCGGAAGGATTTATGATAATTTGCAAGAGCGAATCACGCAGATTAAAAAATTCCTGCCCAGTCGTTCCCCAGGACGGCGCGCTATACTTGGAAACATAAGACAGTGCAGGATGAATCAAAGCGGCTACCATATTATTAGCTTTTTCTTCATTAAGCTGCGCCGCTAACTGATAATATCCCGCATCCTGAATTCCGCGTCGGATATTTTTCAAACGAATGGAGGCGATGACGCCGTCCAAACCGATTGAATGCTCGGTAAATTGATCGACCTGTTTACCGGGATAGACCAGCATACCGTCTCCATTGCCATATTCATTCCAATTATTATGAAAGGACTCCGATTCTACAAAAGGATCATAAGCGCCCCAGCCGCCGGGATTCCAGTCATACCAAAAAGTAGTTTCCCAATAAAACCAGCGTTCTATGCCGTAGTAGGCCTGAATTAATCCGTTCGCTCTTGGGGATACGGCGTCCAGATCGGTAATATAGGCACCACTTTTGGGTAAGAATCCGTTGTATATCCAAACAATTTTACCGGAATCGCGGGCCGTTTCTACCTTATGCGTATTATATTCGGCGGAACCCATCATGATAAGGTCCACCGGTTGAGAGACGGGATCATCACTGCAAGTCCATCCGACTAAAACGCTGTCTACGTTGGGATTAGCCGATGACTTCAAGAGATCTTTCCACTCCTGTCCCCAGGAACTTCCACAGTCTTCATCTGTGGCGTAAACGAAAACATCTGTGGCGGAAAACAAATTCTCTTCAGCCAGTTTATCGGCAATGTCCTCTACTTTGAGCAAATCGCTGTTATCCGGTTCACCATACCCCCCATAGGTGCCCAGGCTCAACAGATCGTCTCCACGTCCTTCGGCCGGCCCTTGATAGCCGGAGTCCTGCGTATAAACCGAACCGTTTAGTTTTCCCAGAATATGTTCCACATCCGCTACCGTCAAAGCCGTATAAAACGGTGTAATCCGATGACGATGAAACAATTGCCAGAGATATTTTTCGGCATCATCTACATTGGCTCCCGGCTGTCCGCCGATGCGACGGGCCAATTCTTCATATTCATAGAAAAACATGGTTTTTAGCGGCCATTCGGGAAGAACGATATCATGTATTGTGAGTTCCATATCCAACTCTTTAAGAAGCGTACCGTTGTTTTTAACAACAATCTTACCGGTGTATAATCCAGGCCGTTGATCTTTTGGGATGGTAATATCAATCCAGACCACCCCGTTTGTGCCGGCCGTAATCTGTAGCGGATACGGACTCCAATTCGGCGCCGCTTCAACAGGTATTAATGCGTCGGGCATCCAGCCTGTCCAGGCACTGTCCGGAGGTTCGGCGCCAGTGCCCCACCAAAGCGTCTCGGCCCAGGGGCCGCCTGATTTGCGGTCAACATAAACATAATGTTCTACAAACCGTTCAATGAAACGGCCCACAAACTGCGACGGGTCCGTTGATGTATTTTCAATGGTTGCTCCATCGGGGCCTTGAAGCCCATCCAGATCCACCGTTACCGACGTTAAATCTTCCCCTTCGGCTTCAATCACTACCTGCAAGGCAATCGTCTCGTTTTTAAGGGCAAATAGACGCACCGGCTCTCCGGGCGCCCAGATAGGATTGTCAATTCCCTGCTCAAATCTTAGTGAAGTCGAATCTCGTTTTATTTTCTCGCCGTCATCGATAACCCAAACATTGCCAACGGCCTGCGATAAGAATAAGAAAATACCCCAATAAACCCACTTCGTCAAAATCATATTAAGATTACCCATAACCTCACCTATATTTGTATTTAAATATTACTTACCCAAAGCAAGGCAAATTTTATTGCGAAACGGCCTTGAGCAAAATACTTTGCTTAAATTTTAAATAAACCGTAATGTTCCTTTTAGTTAAATTTTCTGGTCAATATAACCATCAGTCTATATTTTTTACCGGATGCCAAGCTTCTAAATTCACCCTGGTTGGAAAATGCTTTTTTGATAAAAATACCATAATATAGCGTTTCTTCTTTCCGGATTTCATGAATTTCGGGATAATCGTATATCATATCGTAAAAATTTAAATACGCGACCAGACCGTCAAACCATCATAACATCACCCGCATCATAAAGTCCGGAGTATGAACCCCTTTGTAGGTTATGATATACTTTTCAGATTCCCCGGCAAAAGTGTGAACGATTTCTTTTTTATGGACCTGCATTCGTCTTTATCCAATTTTATATTGCAAAACTATTTCATTAGCACTTCGATATAAGGCTGCATGGTTTGGAACCATAACAAATCGCCCTCAACGCCGGGATGCAGATAATCGGGCATTAGTTTACTATCAATACGCCCATCCTCTTTCAAAAATATATTTCCGATATAAAGATAATGTATTGTATTATCTTTCTCAGGAAACTTAGAAATAAGTTTATTTACATTCTGATTGATCGTGTTTCGGTAATTGGGTAAGTTTTGCCCGAAAGGGGAAATGCCCAATAGCAATATTTGTGTCTCCGGTAGCTTTTTTTTAATAATTTGGCATATCTTCCAAATTCCTTCAGCCAATTCCGGAGCTGTATTAATAGTCGGATAATTATTTCCATCTGTATTATTGGTCCCGATGAGCACTACCGCTACTTTGGGATGGATACCGTCAATTTCACCATTAAGAAGACGCCAGATTACATTTTCCGTTCTGTCGCCGCTAAATCCGAGGTTAAGTGTCTTATATTTATTTAAATATTTATCCCGAACCTCTTTTCTATCAATCAGCTCTAAATCATTAATAATGGAATTACCTATAAGAATTAATTTTGGATTAGTTATTTTCTTATTCAAGATATTTTCATGCCGATTTTTCCACCATTTGTCGTTTAATATATCCTTTGGAGTAACCGCCGTATTGGCTAGACAAAAAGAATATCCCATTGTTATGAGAAAGAAGAAAAACAAATTGTAAAATTTACCGTAAGCTATATGTCTTTTAATAATCATTTCTAATCTCGCGGTTTATGATAAAAACCATTTAAAAACAATTTACTGCATTAAAAGAAAAATTCTTATTTATCCGTACCATAAAATAACAGATTCGTACCTCTTCCAAATATAAAACAAGCTTATTTATCAACCTCTGTTTTATCTCTTCCTTGGCGCTCTTAAATTCTTATATAGCTTAATCTTTATTTGCCGAGGATGATTTTAAGCAGTTTTTTTCTGGCTTTAAAATAGGGCTTATTCCCCACCGGATAACGAACTTTTTTCATCACGCCGGGCAAACCTATATTTACACTGGAACCGGATACAATTTCTGTAACGATTTTATCAACGGTTTGGGGGTCCTTCTCGGCCGCTAATTTCAAATATTCATAGTCTATAAATCCCTGCCGATAATTAAAAAATCGGATACCCGGCACCGGGCCCGGTAAAGCGGGATTGCGCTGCAAAGAATGCTTTTGCCAATTATGTTTGTCGGGAACTTGCCCCCAAATGAGAACACACATTGAAGGAGAAATAGGCAAGATTTCTCACATTATCTATACACTTAAACATCCGCCAACCTATTAAATCTACCTGTAAATGTTTATTTTAGTTATCCGATACCAGCCATCTTCCAAACGGCCTTCATTGGCCAATCGAATTACCGGAAGTCGAGTATTGCGGTCAATAATAGCCAGATCAAGTGCATACACTCCCTGCGGCATGTTATAAGGAATAAATATTCGATCTTCAAACAGCGCATCACCTGGCAGCCATTGGCGTATATCTGCATTCAATACAAAAATTTCCGTTCGCTCCTCGTTCTTCAACCGCAAAGCCAGCGGATAATTACGATAACACGGCGCCACACCCTTGTTTTCCCACCAGGATGAAAATTCCAGCTTGCTATTGGGCCGCACCTCTTCAGGGCAAGAAAAACGCCGCAGAACAAAACGATAGCCCATCCTTTTAAGCCAGACATCCACTTTAGCCTTCCATTCGGCAGGTACCGGTGAAGATTTTGCATTGAGGGACGAAATATGCCATTTTAAAGACTGTTCTATAATGTAATCAATATCATAGCCTTTCGTAAACCAATCATCCAGTACACCGCAAATTTCCATTGTCACCGGTGCTTTTTTCCAGGCATCCTGCATGCCGCAACGTATAATAGCTTCGGGATAAAAGTCATACATGTGACACCAGTATTTATTAGTCGGTTTGGCCCAAAAGCTCATATCGCCGAGACAATCAACACGCCAGCCCATATCTCTCTTCGACATCCCGTATCCGTTTGTTTTAGGATCGGTCAGCATCATAACCAACGTTGTCTTGGTAAAGGATTCAACATAGGCGTCCACCAGCCTTTTCCTGGCAGAGTCTGAAAGTAATTCCGAATGCTCTCCCTCACCCCAATAACCGACCATAGCCACATCAACGGATTCCAGATAAGGATGGCCGTCATAACGCTGACCGAGCTGCCGAATCATATCCGTAAAATTATTAAGGTATAGAGGGTTATCCGGATCAATTACCCATTTATCCGGAAGCGGCACTTTACTTGTTCCTACTTCTTTCCGCAGCCAATCCGGAATATCTTCGTTCTTTTCCCTGCCGTAAGGAGCGATGCGCAGCATTAAAGTCTGCCCTCGTTGTGCCGCTGTCATCAAGGCTTTATCGATCAAATCCCAACGATATGTACCCTTTTCAGGTTCGATAAAACGCCAGTATATGCGGAAATAGGCAATAGAGGTTTGCGGATAATCTTTATTTTGTAAATTTCCGTCAAATCTCTGATATTTTATAGGATAGCCTTCCGTCCAATCGCTCCCGGAACCAGACTTTAAAGGATTCAGCTCGTCGCCATTAAAACGTTGGAAGGTCATAAAACCAATCCCCGGATTGATTAACACATCGTTAATTTCCTTAGGCCGGATCACTTGCCTTGTCTGGGGGAAAATACTCCCGGTCAGAATAATTAGCAGGAAACCGATTCGGAAAAGATTTTGCATAACTTTCTTCCCCAAAAAAATTTAGTATAAATTTTATTAAAATGAAGATATTTCCACCCTTAGCCAAAACAGTTTCGCTGTGTTAACAGCGGTTCGGAATCGGTTAATTCATTTTCTAATGAATTAAGCCGTCTAAAACTCATTTAAGAGTCTTTCGGCATTTTTGTAATAGACTTTCCGTAATACCTGGTCGCTTAAACCCAAACCATACCACGGCCAGTGATAACCGAACCAATCGATCTCATAAAAATGTTCGTCTTCCGTCTCCAACATCCTAAAAGTGATTCTATACATTTGTTTATTGAACCCCATATCCGTTCCATACATCAGACGATCCTGATATTTTTCATAAAACTTCTTTGTATAACGGGGAACAGCTGCCGTTTCTGCAAATCTTCCCGATATATCGGCGTATAGATTGGGATAAGCATCCAAGAGCTTGCTAAGCGCTTTAAGATTATACGTTTGATTGGCAAAATGACAGGCAATAAATTTAGTATTCGGATGTTTTTTGACCGTATTCTCCAATATTTTCAGCATTCCCGGATTATCGACGATGCCTTGCTGATTATCCAAACGCCATTCAAAAGCGTTCATCAATCCGTCATTTGTAGAATCCATTTTTTGATACATCCATATCGGGTCGCCTACATGGATATTGACAGGCATATTAAGCTCTGCACATTTTTCCCATATTATATCCATCCGTTTGTCGTCCGGATGCATACCCCAGGCCTTTGGTCCCGGGTTTGAATAATACAAACCTTTCCCCTTGTCGCCTATTTCACCGACTCCTCTTGCCCCCACATGGTAGCACCTCTCCAGTTCGGCGACAGCCGCAGGGCCAAATCCGGGTTTGTCATATCCCGTATAATCGATCCCGCACCACACTTCAAAATGATCCGGATATTTGCCGGCATAGACGTTATAAATAGAATCAAACTTTGTTCCCGTGGCCATAGAGAGAATAATCGTTTTCTTAATACCGACTTCATCCATATTTTTTACCCATAAGTCAACCATTTCCGGCGTTTCGGCATAAGCATGCGAATGGACATCCAGTATGTGAAATTTGGCTTTTTCCACTTTGGACCTGGGAATATGATAGATGGATTCAGGGCGGTAATTCTTAAGAAGTAAGTGATTTACGTCCGTTACGGTTTTTGGCTGATTATTCGTTCGGGAACAAGATATCAATGCAGTTGTCATTAGAAGCAGAGCGAAAAATAATATTCTTTCCATGAGAATTCCTGATTTGGCTAAAATGAATTTTCCAATCAGCGTACCCTTTACAACCGTTGGTTTGTAGGGACTACTTGTCGATGAGATTTTCTTGGTCGAATACATTATAGATCCTTTCCTTATTAGATAGTTATCCGCAACTTTTCAAACCGCCTTTTAATTTCCTCGGGAAACGGACAGGATTTGCGCGATTGGGTATCCAGATGAATAGCGGTTTCTGTAAGGGCGGCGGCCAGTTCGCCGCTTTCTTCATTAAACATTTCATGAGAAAAACGGATTATTTTATTCTTCATTTCCAAAATAGATGATTGTATGGTAATAATCGATCCGGCCTGGAGTTCTTTTTTGTAAGTAATTTCCTGCTGCAGCGCTGCCATCCCCCGCTGCTGTTTCCGTAAATAAGACGGAGTGATGCCTATGGCCGCCAGCAAATGCCACGAAGCTTCATCAAATTTACCCACATACCACATAACGTTCATGTGTCCCATGTGGTCGCATTGCCAGGGATAGACAGCCCCCCGATAAGTAATTAATTTTTTTTCCATATATTAACGTCTCTTTATTTATCCAACGGGATTACTTCCAATAACAACGATTCTTTAAAGGCTATTTTAAGAACAGGGTTATTCCCGTGTATTTCCCCCAAATTTCTGTCGTTGGCATAATCGCGTACTTTATAAGTTTTATTTCTCTGCAAGCCGCGCAAAATAATGGGTTTCTGGCGACTCCAATAATCGGCATAAAAAGCATAATACAGTTTATTATCTTTTTTTATTACATGCGCCTCCGGTTTATCCCAGGCAATATCATAAAGATTGAGATACTCCCCGTCGGATAAATGCAGGCGCTTATATTTTTCAACCCACGTTGCCCATTTTTCTTCTTGCCGATGATTCAAATCCTTAAAAAAGGTAGTAACCAGGGCGCCCGTACCCAGCGCGCTTTCAAATGATTCCGGCACCGAATAGCCGTCCCATTCGTTCATCGGTATCTGATAACCGTCGCCCACACAGTAGGCAGGACCATGCAAGGCTTTTTCAACTTTCACCCTTCGCCTTACCTGTTCTATCGTTGTGGGATCGGAGGTAGTGGATACATTGTAATAAGGCATTTTATAAGGATCATGCGGCCGGGCGCAGGCGCAGAGCTCGATAGGACAACCGGGCTTTAAACTCTGGGCTTTTTTATAAACGGCTTTATACAATTGCGATTGATTTTGGAAAGATTCCACTGGAAAGTGATGATGATGCGCTTTATTAAAACAAGGCGGAGTGGCATTTTGCGCATCCGTATCAAGATATAAACCGTCAAAGCCCCACTTCTTTAGAATTTTTTCGGTCATGCCTTCCACAAAACGAATACAGGGCGCATAGGTAGGGCATAAATAATAAAGGCCACGGGTATCTTTTGGGAAACTGCCGTCGGCATTTTGTACCAGCCAATCGGGATGCTGTTCGGCCAGTTTACTTTGCGGGCTTACGCCTTGCGGGTACCACCAGAGACTGGTTTTAAAACCTTTATTATGGATGCTGTCTACAAATGCGATCATATCCGTTTCGCCGCCAGGGAATTTCCCCGGTTCCGTATTCGGTTCCCAGTCACCGTACCTGGTAAACCAGCCATCGTCCAAATTGGCCCAATAAATTCCAATGCGTTTTAGAACATCCAGTTCTTTATAAATCTGTTTTTTAGTAAAATGCATCCCTAAGCCCCAGGTTTTCCAATAAGGAAGATAAGCCTGCGGCGGTGATATTTTTTGTATTTTAATCCCTTGCTGCCGTAAAATATGAGCAAACGTGTTCAATGGAGCATAGTAATCCAGTTTATGCAAAATCATTACCGTACGTATACCGCGTATCGACTGACCGGGCTTGAGGGGAGCAAGTTGAACGGCCTTATCTCCCACATGCTCTACGACAGCCATTTCGATCCGGTTATCCTTAGTGCCGTTCACCGGCATGGAAATCCATTGCGGTTTGTTTTCTGCACTGGCCAGAGCGAGTCCTAACTGAGGAGTCCACAAGTCTATGAGAGGAGTGCCTCCCCCGGTGGTTTGGCCGTTTTCCATGACTGTGGTACCGAGAAAATTTTTTCTTTTCATATCCGGCAAAGTACGAATCAGGCTATAGTCCCTACCCCAATGAAGAGATACGCCCTGATAAGAAGCGAAATCCCATGAGGCTGCCGTAGAATCCACTAAACGGCGGTCTATAACGAAACGGTTACTAACCATAGCCTCTATCCGGATAGGCTGGCGTCCCTGATTCGTATACTTAACCTGCGAAAACACACTAAAAGGAAAATCTTCGTAAAAAGACAGATACAACTGCATCTTTATACTCAAATGCGATTTTGCCCCTGTATTCTTTCGCTGTGCTTCGGCATTGATGATAACGGACCAGCCCCTTCCCAACTCATCTTGTAGCGGTACTTTTTTGTAATTATCAAGGTCTGCTTTTATTTCTGTTATTTTTTCACCGTCAAGGGTAATGTAGAAAGCTGGAGGTGATGTTTCCGAATAGGCCACAAAACTGAGCCAACGGTTTGAATCTTTGAGAGCCGGAAATAATTGTAGTTTGTCCGAAATGCGCAATGAAATATTGCGGTTTTGCAAAAGCAGCTCATTCTGGATGTTTTTTACCGTAAGATTGAATGCCGCCGTTTCTGAGTTTGAAGCCGAAACGGTTTTACCCGATATGATACAAAAAAGGAATACGCTTAAGAAAACAGATATTTTATGCAGAGTCGATTTCACGGTGTTTCCCCTTATCCATCTTAAAATTTGTCTAATATAATCCGGTCATGCTGCTGCCGACATGTAAGATTTTTTTATTATAGCTTTATAATAATATCCACATACTCCATATTTTGCAAAGATTTAATCTGTGGCCGGATAGTTTTTTTGCCATTGATTATAACGGATTGTGACTGTTCTGCCTTATCTTTTTTAATCCGTATTCGTAAAGGGACTTCCACAAATTTATCTTTCCGAAGGAAATGAATTTTACGCCTAAATTCTACCGTATTCCCAAAATCTTTGGGTAATCGGGGGATAATTTGCAGTTCCGGCGCTTTTGAATCAAACAAATTCAGTTCCAGTCCAACCGCCCGTTCGATAATTTCGACCATCCAATCGATTGATCCGGATGAACCGAATAACATCCCGGCGCCAAAATGAGGGTCCTTGCCATCGGAAGCGTAGGAATTAGCCAGCATATCGAATGGACCGTTTAAATATTCATTTCGGTAAACGGAAAGCAAAGGCTTATAATACTTCCAGGCCCATTCAACCTGCCCTTCTATTCCCCATCTGAAATATTGCATCATGTGACCGGCATGATGGTACTCTCCGTTCTCGGCGCAGCCGGCCGGAATCATACCCATCCGGCCGCAATATTTTATGGCACCCTCGTTGTTGGCAATGGGATGCGAAAAAAGCTTAACCCCTAAAACTTCATCCGATAGAAGATGATCGGTCATGTTTAAAATATCGTTTATTTTCTGCTTCTTGCCAGGCACGGGCTGTAAATATGACCTTTCTACCGCGATCATTTCCATCCCATACGCATTGGCAAGCAATTCTCTTCTGGCAATGCTATCATAATCTTTTCCGAGCATCGACCCGATAGTATATCCCGTTTCACCTGTCTTATAATCCGGTACGCTGCCGTCCAGGTTAAATTCATGTATATACGAAATAAACCCGCTGGTATCTTTTGAATCCGTTTCTTCCCAGGCATATTTTAGAATATTTTTTCGAAGACGGTCGGCTGTTGCGCTTAAGGATTTTATCATTTTCTGTAAAGACAACCGTTCCTTAAACAAAGCCTGAGTTCTTTGGTCGCGTAAAAGATCGACAAATTTTACCATAACCAAAAAAAGATGAGCCGAAAGCCGAACACTCGTACCCCGACCTTTTCCCCTGGTGGATGCATCCCCCGGAATGCTCGCCCCTATCATTCCTATTGGATCCGCCCAGTCCCCAAATAGTATTTGCGCCATTCCATAGGGGCTGTCCTTAATATGCCGGCCATAGGCGTTCAATATTTCCTTAACGACTTCAAAAACGCTAAAGCGATTTGCCAGCCCCTTCATTTTTGCCTTAAGGGGATGGTCAAAATCCGTCAGCGTAGAAGTGGAAATTTCCTCCTTTAAAATGGGTATATCTCCGGTTTCGTTGATATATTTCAAAAGCGTTTCCACCGGCCATAAAGCACTATCTGCGTATGGTCGGTTATCATTCTCCACCGGTTGCGAACGATCGGACCACCTACTGGGGTACTGCCGGGGAAACATACCATGCAGTTTTTCGGCCAATGATAGAGGATACTTGTTTTTCATTACATGATCCGGTAAGGAGTACATCATACTAAATGTATAGATCAAATCTTGCCGGACAATTTCGGGCTCTATTTTCATCATTAACCACATATCCTGAGCCCGATCGCGCATTCCGATTTCCACGCCGTCGGCCAGCCTGCGCCCGTAGGTTCGGTTATAATGGGAATCTATGTTGCTTAAGGCAGAGGAAAAAAACGCCTCCAGTTTTGGGTTGCCGGGCAGTTTGATCTCAAAATCAGCCTCGGCGTTGGCATCAATATGGGCCGCTTCGGGTACAGTATCAATCAAAAGATGTTTAGCCGTTTTATCAACAAGCCATTGACTGCTTTTGCGAAAGGCCTGTTCCATTTCATCAAAATCTGCCGATTCAGCCTGCATACTTCTTCGGAAATAGGCAATCGTCGTTTCATCCATAACAAATAATAAACTCTGTTGCAGTGCGGTAGAGCCTCCTGCCGGAAGACGAATATCGTACCGATTGGCGGCTATTGTCGGTGAGTTAAAACGATTGATTCTCCGGCCGGCCCCTCTCTTTAGCAGTTCCCCTTTTTGCACGGCTAACGGTAGAAACGCATTGGCCGCACTATGCCCGATAAAACTGATATAATCACAAGTGGCCTGTTTAAAACTTAGGCCATCCAGCCAATCGGATGTTACTTGCTTCAATTGAACTATATCTCTGTTGGGCACCGTGCTGGCGATAACCGTGTTTGCGCCGGAAAGCGGCAAACCGCGGTTATACCAGATATCCCTGTCCCAGGTATATTCCATTGTAGCCGGCAGATTAAAATAGAGCCAGAGATTTCCTTCAAGGGCTTCTTGGGATTTATTTTTTATAAAAACATCTCTTCGCAAAACCGGTCCGAATCTGGTTTCCGTAAGCCATAGTTTTACGGCTGTCTGTACGTTTACCCTACTTCCACGGTCGAATTCGGTACAATACCACATGGCCGGATGCGGTTGGGTAATCTTAACAATTTTAATCTTCGAAAAGCTAAGCGGATAGCCGCCATGGGGATTAATGATAGATGAAGCCCGGCCATTGATTTCTATCCAAATATTTTGAGCCGGTACATTGATTTCCCTTTTATCCATTTTTTCGAAGCTGGCTGCCAGAATCACAATTTCCGGAAAGCCGGGCAGATTAACCCTGAAATCGATGGAGCCGTTGGACAAAAAAGAAACGGCAGTATTACCTTTTTTATCGCTAACTTCGGCCGGCGCGCCAAAAGGATGCGCCTGGTAAATCACTTCTTTTCCCGGACCGTACCCTCCGAGGGAATTTACGCGGTGAGTTATGGGCAACTCGACTATTCTATGTGCTTCGACAGAAAAATTTTGTTCCATTTTGCTTTAATTTCATTTAAATGATTACATCCTCTCATTACGGGACTATTTTTGGGAAATAAACACGTACATCCGGATGCATTGTGTATAAGCGATAATGTGCCCCATCATAGACCAGAATGGGACTGGAATAGTTTCCCCGAACGATAGGATTCCCCCGGTATTTTTTCCAGTGAATCAAGTCGTCTGAAAGGGCAACATTGGAGACCCAGGTCTCATAATTTATATCTCCACAGGAATGGTAGTAGGCGTAATATTTTCCTTTGTATTTTACAATTTGATCCAGAGCCACCTGAAAGCGGTCGTATTTATCCGGCCCTATGGGAATAACTGGATCATCATCGATATTTTCCCATTCCAAAAGATCGGCGGATACCGATTTGGCCAGCCAGATTCCCAGATCCTTTCTTTCATAAAACAGGTACCAAACATCCTTTTCATAAAACAATGTTGGTGTACCATAAGGGCCGGCGCTTATGGGTTGTCCGTCGGTTTGTAGAATATGCAGGTCGCCTTTCTCCTGCCAATGGATGCCGTCATCCGACATTAAAAGATGGGCAATATCGTCTTTGCCTTCCGCTACCATTATATATCGGCCGTTATGTTTAATAACCTGCATATCTTCGGTCCATTTTTCGCTGAAAATGGGATTATCCGCATAACGCGTCCAGTTAAATCCGTCCTGGGAAGTGGCATAGCCCAGATATACTTCTGCAGAATCTTTTTCACTGTAACCCGAATACCACATCTTATATATTCCTTCGTCAAATAAAATATACCCCCGTTCACGGATGTATCGGTCCCAGGTATTCTTACCTGTCCCGGAAAAAAGCGGATTCTTATCCGAGGGGATAAATTGTACCATTTCCGGAGCGAAGTCAGTCCCAGGGCTTTGGCGATTTATACAGGACATCAATAAGAATAAATAAGTTAGAACTATTACAACCCGCGACAGGCTATATCTTTCATTTCCTTTTAAGATCGATTTATTACAATAGGACCCGTACATAGACTTTTTTGCCTTTTTGTTTCTCATCATACTGTCTATCTCCTTCTAATTCCTTGAAGCCAGTTTATCCCAATAAAACCTGTACATAAACTTTTTGATTTTTTTGCTTCTCATCATAAGGAATTTTACAACCGGGTAATTCTTTACCATTGACGGTTAGTTTTTTTACACCATGACAAATTCTATCAGGATTTTTTACCGTTATATGATATTCAATCCCCCTAAATTTTCGTACCAACTCGAAGCCGTCCCAGCTATCAGGTATGGAAGGATCAATAATCAACCCATCATAATCAGCCCTGCAGCCGATGATGCCTTGCATGGTAGAAATAGCCTGCCAGGCCGCTGTGCCCGAGAGCCAGGGGTTTATTCCCTCGCCTACATTCTTTGCCGGCGGTGCCGGAATATACTGACAAGCGGCGTAAGGTTCGCGCAGGTACGTTTCGATTCTTTTTTGCTTTTCCGGCATAGACATACGTTTATAATATTCGTATGCTTTATTGCCGCGTCCGAGTAAGGCCTCGGCGTAAATCATCCAACTGGAACTATGATTGAATACCCCACCGTTCTCCTTAGTACCCGGAGGAGAGATGCCGGCCGAACCGATAGACTCATCATAAGTATAAAAGGGCCTATCCATAATTTTATGGCCGTATTCCGTTCCTAATTTTTCTTCTACCTTATCCAGAATAGATTGTGCTGTTTCCCGGCTGGCAAAATCGGATATCACGGCCCAGGGCTGCGGTTCCAGAAATATACTGCCGTATTTATGGCAACTTGTTGAACCCACATGTTCTCCGTCGGTTTTAATGAGCCGCTTATACCATTTGCCGTCCCAGCCGATATCATTAGTCAGCTTTTTAATTTCATCATAACGTTTCTTCAATAACCGTGCGAGCCGGGTTTCTCCTTTTATTTTGCATAAACCGATGAGGGCTTGCGTGGAAGCTCCGTATAAATGACAATTAAAAACAGATTCGCTCGTTTTATCTCCCGGATTAAGACTGTCGTTCCAATCCGCATTGCCAATCTGCATCAAACCGTGTTTCCCACGATGATTCCAGGAAAATTCCTGAGCTGCTAATAAATGGTTAAATACCGTGTCTTTTTCTTCCGAATCGGCCCAGCGCACGCGTTGCTCAAGAAAGTCCACATCGCCTGTTTCTTTTACATAGGCGGCCACTGTTATAGCAATCCAGTTCTGGTCGTCATAAAAACCGCTTGCGCCGTAATAATTCAACAGGGGATTGAACACATGGCAGGCCGAGCCGTCTTGGTTTACACCGTTTAACAATTTCAAAATCATTCTTTTTGATTCGTCGGGCATGGCATGCAGCATGGCAGCCTGGTCCTGGGCGCTGTCACGGAATCCGATACTCAGCATTATTCCCCGCTGCCAGCTTCCGATTGCCCGGGATAGAACGGAAGTTACGCCTGCATTGTACTGGATAAAAGAATTAACAATGGTATCAAATTCCCTATCAGGCGTTTTAACTTGAAAAGCGCTAAACCTCTTATACCAATGCGCCTTAACTTCATTCAACGCTTCGTCTACATTTTTTTCACTCTTATATTTTTTCGAATTTTCTCTATAACTCTGTTCATCCTTTCCGAAACCGGTTTGATAAATAATACGTTTGGTCTCACCCGGCTCCAAGGCAATAAGGTGCTCTAATGATCCGATAGGATATCCATGATTTTCGCAGTAATCGGTTGACCGGCCATTCTCTACCACCAAAGGATTGGCTTCGCTTCGATAGGTCCCGATAAATTTTTCTCTGTTTCCGTTATAGCCCACGGGAGGAAGATGAGCCGTATGGAAGCCATAGTTTTGAACAAAATGCATATCATGCAAGCCGCTGCCAATATCGTTATAACTGTAATGAACGATGCTTCCGTTATCGTATTTGATGCGGGTACAGTTGGGTGGCGCGTCAAGGTTTATTAAATCACGCATGGCACCCCAGAAGGCGAATTCGGCATAAGAAAAAGTTCTTATACGTCTTTTTTGAGCGCTAAGATTCTTTATTTTTAAATCCCATATTTCCAAAGGTAAATCGGGCGGAACAAAATAGGTAATTTCCGTTTCAATTCCATTAAACTGATAAGAAATAATCTGATAATTGGCACCCACGCGGCATGTATATTTACCGCCATCCTTCATAGTAGGTGCCCAGGTAGCCGACCAATATTCTTGCGTTTCTTCATCTCTTATATAGATATAACGCCCGGGACGATCCATAGGAATGTTTTGAAAGCGAAAGCGCAGCAATCTATAAACTTTGGGGTCTTTATAATACGACATCCCACCGCCCGTGTTGGAAATAAAGGCGACAAAATCGTCATTCATTAAATAATTATACCAGGGGCGCGGGGTATCCGGACGGATAATTATATACTCTCTTTTTCGGGGCTCGAAATAGCCATACCCATTTGCCGCAATCATTTGTCCTTATTCCCTCAGCTTTCAATTATAAACTTGAGATGCTTCTACCGTTTCGATTTCGGTATGAGAATGTTGAGATTCACTAACAGCCAATTCGCTTTTATCCGTTGGCAGTGTTTTATACCAGGTAAAATAGAGTATTATGGCCGTAACAACAAAAATGACAAATAATTTTGCAGACATTGCCCAATTATGCAACATAAAATAGAACGGTAATATGTTCAGAGCAAAAATACTTACAGCGCCTACTACCATATTAAAAAAGTCCAATTTAGCCATATTCTCTTTACGAAAATGAGGATTGCTTTTCAATATCTTTTTATGAATCGGTTTCCAAAAGCCCCAGGGTTGTATGGATGCATAAAATTTCTTAAGCGTTTTTTCGTCCGTAGGCGGAGTCAATAAACTTACCGCTATGGAGACGACGAATGAAAAGGATATCATAAAATAATAGAAATAATAGTCCGGCCAATCGACCAGCCCGCCCTTTTGTAATATTTTTTGCAGAACGGCGATCAGGAAAGCGCTGCCGATACCCGCCGCAAATCCCCAGCCGTTAAATCGCCACCAGTACCAGCGTAATACCATCGGAACAATCATGCTACCAAACATGATGCTAAAAATCCAGATGCTTAGTTCCAGTATACTCTGCATACCGATACCGAGAACAACACCCGAGATGACAACCAGGGCGGAGACACTGTAGGTAACCAGAACAAATTCCTTGCCGGAGGCATTAGGGCGAATATGCCTTAAATAAACATCGTTAATAATGTAGGAACACCCGTTATTAATACTAATTGAAAAGGTGGACATAAAAGCGGCTAAAAAACCAATGAGCACAATCCCTTTAAGGCCCATCGGGATAACCGTATTGATTATAACCGGCACAATCGTATCGGTGTCCTGCACATTCACTTTCATGGTTAAGGCCAGCAAAGCCAGCCCGGCTATCAAAGTCCACCGAGGAAACGCCAGTATTTGCAAACCGGCCGCCTGTTTACAGGTATCACGAGGAGATTTAGTGGAAAGCATGAACTGCATTCCCGGGCCGCCGGCAGGACCGCTGAAAAAGGCTAACATCGTTTGAATTACCCACATCATAAACCAGGGTAGAATATTGTAAAACGCCCCTTTTTCATATCCGGCTAAAGAAACATTTTTTAAATATTCTATTGTCGATGTCATAGTTAACTGATCCCACCCTGGCGGTGTGTTTGAAGCGATAAATTCCGGTCCAACCGTGATAAAAGCCATAACGGAAATATACATGGTTACCAGTACAAGAATAAGAGTTTGCACAAGGTCTGTATAGGCTACACTGAATAAACCACCCAACACGGAATAAAGCGTGGTTATACCAATGACAATAATGCCCAAAATAGCAATATTATTGCCTGCATCCGAAGACACAGCAGGGACAAACTCTGCGACAAACTTCCCAACACCGACAAAGCTATAGGCAACCATCCCGATTAACATGCCGATTGAAACCACGGCAACGGTAAGCCTGGGTAATTCTCCGGCAAGCCCTTCACCGAAACGCGTTGTCATCCACTCCGCGGCCGTAATGACATTTGACCGTCGAATCCAACGTCCCAGATGAGCCATAAGTGCTATTCCGCTAACAATCCAAATGCTATAGTAAAATCCCCTAATGCCCATATAATAAAAAACGGAGACATTTACCATCGTGCCGGTAATATCAATCGAGGCCATACTCAGGCTCATTGCCGTAATCCACCAGGGCAATTTATTGCCACCCAAAAAATAGGAACGGGTATTTTGCGCCGCTTTTTTCTGATGTAAAAACCCGATGATGATCATAATTATAAAATACCCGATAACTATTCCATAATCTATCCATCCCATATCAGTGTCTCTTTTCTTCCTTATATGTTGCGATAAATTCCATTTTTGTTTTAATCATAGCCTATCTTTCTTCCGCACTACGGCTGACCTTGTTTTAACAAATCCCCAAAAGCGCTTACTAAATCGAATTTATCTTCCCACGAACAATACATAAAACCTGTGTGGCTATCATATTTTTTCAAATCCTTCATCATTTTTTTCAGTATGGAAAAATCATCATCCCTGTCATAATAACAGCCGGAGATGGTTTTAAAGCCCAGAGAATCAAAATGTTGAACCGATTTTTCCATGATTTCATCCCACCAGGGTATCATCACCATATCCTTTGGAATATAATTCCATGAACCGCTATAATTTCCATGCACATGAAAATAATACTTACCTTCTCTTTCATCGCCGTTATGGTTCGGATCAAATAAATCACCCCACATATAAAGCTGCACCCGGGGATTTACTTCTTTCAAAATATCGGCGCATTTATGTACACAATCGCCCACCGTTTCAGCCATCGTTATATTACGGGCTTTACATGCAGCACAGGTGTTACCGCCGCGTATTTCTTCTATGCTTATCAAATATTTTTGCGGGGCAATAGCCTCATGAATCAGTTCAACCTTTCTACGCAACAACTTATACACTTTTGGCTCGGACATACAGAGAGGAAAGGCGCCTCCGTAGATATAAAGCGGGTGATACCAACTGACCCGCAATTTCTGGCCTTCTTTTATTCTGCTGCCGGGTAAAATTTTTATGGGAGGTTCCCGGTGGTCAAAACGAAAATCTATTTTTTCATTCCATGAAGAATCGATACGAAAGGGATCGATAATCTTATCGTAATCTTTACCTTCCTCATATAAAAAACCATTGTCGGCGCCGCGAACCACTACCGGTGTGCCCGGGCGACGCAAAACATTTATTAATCCGGCTTCCTCAATGGAGAGGTTATCTACCAGATATTCCGCTTCTTGTGAAGCCGGCGAAGAGATAATAATCCTAACTTCAGAATAATTTAAGCTGTTGAAGGCTATAACCGCTTTATGCCATGCGCTGTCTTGCGGGATAAAGGGAATTTGATAATGCAGCCCGCGTCCATCCGACCCTTTTACTTGAACGGGAAAAACACCCCAGGCATTATGTATGATTTTTTTCAGATTTATCCAATAAGTAACTTTATACAACCTATAAGGATGCACTTTTATCGACTGAGTCAAAAGCGGATATTCATCGGGTAAATTATGTTCGATCTTAACCCGCAAAGCCGTCTTACCCGCTGCACTTTCGTGCGGAATTAATGCAATATTCTGTGCGGCTTTTTCCGATAAAGTCCAATTTTCAATTTCTTTCTGGTCATATTTTTCAAAGGAACCGTTCTCTATTTCCACTGCATAATCGGATTCCAGCTGCGCCTGTCCGTTTTTAACGCTAAAAAGTGCCTCTTTTACCGGCAGACCCGTTGTCAGATTGCGATCATTCTCGTAGAGCGCATCTCCCCAGCTGAAAGACATAATAGCAGGGATCAATTCTAAATTTCTTTTTTTCAAATAGACATTTAACTCTTTTAATCGCCTAAGATACTCCGGCGGACGCTTGTCGATACGATCGGCTCTGCCGGGCAGCACAAAACCGTTCAAGCCATGCGCTGCAGCAGAATCGGCAATTTGCTTTAATCTGGAAAGGCCTTTTTCCGTCTCACAAGTGGAGCCAAAGGCATATACCCAACGGCAGCTATAATGTTTGTTTGAGCAGGATAAAAAAACCAGCAATATAAACAATATCGGAACTGGGGTTAATAATGATTTCATGTCCCCATCCATATTTTTAATTTGCAATGATAATGCCCTGATTTTTTTGTGATTATACTTTCCCTGAAGGTTTTTATTACCATGTATCTCTCGGATCACTTATATAATCTTTATATTGTTCTTTTACCTTCTTCATTGTTGTCTGAAAAGGAATAACGGGCAGTTTTTTCACCGGTTTAGCAGGAATTCCTGCGGCTACACAATTTGCCGGTATTTCTTTTGTTACGATCGAGCCGGTTGCGATTACACAATTATCTCCTATCTTAGCACCCTTTAAAATAGTTACATTCCTACCAATCCAAACATTATTCCCGATAATAATCTCGCCGACATTTACATCTTCCATGGGCGGCATGGCGGCAAAGGCAAAATGGTCTATAAATTGTCGTTCTTCTTTGGTAAGTTCGCTTTCATCATATTTTTCAGTCGTTTTTTTTCTTCTGTTTTGCGCAAACCAAAGTATCTGTCGTTTTCGCCATTCGCTATCCACCGGATGGCCGATGCTGTCTTCAATTATAAAATTTTCCGCTGCTAAAAACATATCTCCGATGGTAATTTTAAAGCGGCATCCTATGCGCCCCTCCCACATGGCGCAATAATCTCCGATTTCAAGTTTTCCCTCTTCAAATACCGCCAATGTAGTTTTTGCTGAAAAAAAATTATCATTACCTATTTTTAAAGCTGCTTTGTCATGCTTAAATGACAGATTGTAGGGGCTGGTAAAAACATTGTTTTCACCTATTTGCACATTGGGCAATTTTTTATATAAATACGGTAATATAATATTATAGAATTCTTCTTTTTTCCGTCTGAAAAAGGAACGACCCGGTTGACGGTAAAGAAAGCGTATTATCGGATGTACAAACATTTTAAGTCAGGTATTTTAAGAATAGTTCGCTTACACTTTATTAATTTAAATTTCTTCGATTATCATTTTTCCGGCCTACCTCTATCAAATTGTTTTAAAAAAAGGGCGGAATATTCGATTCATATATTCCGCCCCTTTATCCTACCGAACGGCGTGGATAATATTATTTAATCATCATCATTTTTTTCACATCCACAACCTTGTTATCCACCGCTAGTTTGTAAAAATAGATTCCGGATCCCAATTTTTTACCAAAATCGTTTTTGCCGTCCCAGGTTACTTCCTGTACTCCGGCCGCCATTTTATCGTTATTTACCAGAGTACGTACTTTTTGCCCGACTATATTATACACATCAAGACTAACTTGAGCTTTTCTGGAAAGTTGATATACGATATGAGTTACCGGATTAAAAGGATTGGGATAATTTTGCGAAAGTACGAAATCGATAGGATGAACCTCGTGTTCATCGGCTATATCCGTATAATCTCTACCATTTTCCCAGTCTTCCACTACTTTTTCACCCCACCAGTTCAGGTCGCCTAAAGGATACCCGTCCGTTCCGGCCGTTTCCAATTCGGGGGCCTGCGGTTTTAAGTTAAGGGGTACCGGCCAGGTGGTAGGAACAAGCGCAAAATTGCCCTGGCCGCTCCAATCCCAGTTCTCCATAAAAGGATACCCCTCTTCCCGTGCACCGAGATTTCTGCGCTGGTAATTATTCTTAAAGAAGGGTTCGTAAACTGATGCCGGCAATCCCTGGACAAAATCAGGGTCAACGGTTTCATCCAAATTCCCTTCATTAATTTTATTGGGAAAGTCATTGAACATTTTTAATGTCCAGTTATTAAAGAGAGGATTGTTGGTAGCGGTAATAGAAGCTTGATGATCTTTTAAAAGTTGGGTGGTATATTTAAGATTATTTCTGATACTTACGAGACGTTCCGCTTCGGCAGAGCCTAAGAACGTAGAATCACCGAGCACTCGCCAAAGAGAATCGACCAGTATAACTCCTTCCAAACTATCGAGGGGCGAGGGCGTCTTTCCCTGGTCTCCGTTGTCACCCGCATAGCCGGCGCTGTCCGGATGTTCTTTCCAGTCGGGTCTCGGGCCAACATAGCCACGGGCATAACAGTCAACCATAATATTGTTTTCAAATATTCGGTTAATTTGCCCCATCCAGCCGTCCCAGCTAACATGTCGGTCTACTAATAGCCAGGTATTATGGAGCATCTTTAACGTATCGAGTTTAACGCCATCTCCCTGTCCTTCCCCACCAAAATTTACCATGGTATTATTATACACTTCTGCGGTAGTTCCGACAACCCCCCAACCTTCGTATAAGTGACCTTGCTGGAAGAAGGCACTATTAGTTGAATTCAGAAAAAGATTATTGGTTATTTTAATATCCACGTTATTCGCTTCAACAAAAATAGCAGCCCAATTAGAACCATCAAAGAAACAATTATTAAGTTCTAAAGAACCGCCGCTTTTCCAAATATCCACAGCTCCGAGAAAGGGTTCTCCGTTTTGGGAATAACAATAAAAACCAACATTCTCAAATTTAACATTCGCGGGATAATCACTGGCAACCAGAACTTCCCAGGTAGCATCACCGGGTCCAATATATCTTTGAATCATTGCCGGCGGCTGGTCTGCCGGTTCTTTTTCACCGTAAATATAGCAGGTAGAGGCAACAGAATCCATCGAATAGGCAAGCCTTTCATTTACATAAACTCCGCCGCGTTGGAGTTTGAACACTTTACCGAAATTAGCCGCATCTTCCAACGCATCGGCAAGAGTATTCAAACCGGGCGCCACAGCCACAGTATCCGGTACCTGAGCCCACACAATGCTTGAAAAAAGTAGCAACATGATTATTGAAACAACATATTTCATTTTACATCCTCCTAAACTGTTAAACATTAACCTTAATTAGATAAAACATTTGAACATTAGTACCGATTAACCTCCTTTCTTTTAATCGTCTTACCGATAGATGATGCCTCCTTCATCCTTTATAAATTCGATGTTACAATTGGTAGCGTAATCCTATATTCATGGACCAGCCATAATTTTCAATATATGTTTTTTTATCGGGAAAATAATAAAAAGAGGTTACATCCGGCCAGGCAGATAAATTGTTTCCATTTACATATAACTTTAGCCCATCTATAATTCTTTGTGAAAGCTGTACATCCCACCTGTATATTTGTTCAGTCGCTTCGTTATCATTTTTATAAGGAGCGACCCAGCTTAAGGCTCTCGCTTGATAAAAAAGAGAAACACGCCCGGAAAAACCGCCTTTTTCGTATCCCAGAGAGAGTTTTAACGTTTGATTCGGCGATTCCAAAACATTACTAATACGGGAAGAATCAACCAGTATGGTTTCTCGAAATGGATATACGGGAATTTGTCTTTCCCTAATAAATAATAAGCGACGTTTGGATTCCGTCCCCAATAGAGTATAGTTTACATTTAAGACAAGACCATTCAGAAAATACGGTAAATACCATAAATTGGTTTGCCAATCGAGTTCCAAACCTTTGATAAAACTGTAATATTTGTTATTTTCAAATGTACTGAATGTTTTAAACTTGTATTTATCCGGTAATCCTAGTGAATCGGGGTCTATTATAATATCATTTATCGAATTAATTTCGTCTACAATATTTTTATAAAAACCGCCCACGGTAAATAAACCGAGATAGCTTTCATAAAAGGATAAATATAAATCGTAGTTCTGGCTTTTTGCCGGTTTTAATAAAGGATTCCCATAATCTCGGTTAAACTCAGTATCTTCAGACAATCGAGGACTCATGCTCTGAAAACTGGGACGTAAGAGAGTTTTTGTAACTGAAGCGCGTATGTCGAACCAATCTAACGGTTTTACCTTAAGCGTAAACATGGGCAGCCACTCATCGTTAATCGTGGTTGCCTGAACAGGGGTAATATCACCAGGTATTTTTGTACCGATTCGGCTGGGATCGGCCACATATTTATAAGCGTCCGTTTTTCCGATATAGGATTCGAAACGAACTCCGGGAATAAAGGAAACGTACGGCCCAAAGTCGATATTTGCCATAATGTATCCCGCGGAAATATTCTCCGAGTTATTATAGTTATTTGCTTTTAAGGCCAAATTTCTTCGATATTCATTTTTACAGCGTTCTATCACATCCATCGTCAAATCCCAATCAACAGGATAATATAAGTTCATGTTTTTTCCAGCCTTAAATCCGATAACTTTGTCTTTGGCAAAGTTACCGTATCCGATGATATTTCGGTCCGTACGGAAATAATTTAATTCGGGATATAACGAATCGATTAAAGCCGTACCTTCTACGCCGTATAAAGTGGGATTAGCAGCGTACCACACCTCGGAGCCTGTTTTATTATAAGAGCGTACATCCCTTCTAAACTTGCCGCCCATTTTAATCTGACCGGCTATCAGATTGCTAATATTAAAAGGAAGTTCCGCATTCAAATAAAACGACGTTTCCGAAGCTTTATTCAACGTACTGCTAAAACTTGTGGCTGTTGTGTTGATTGCTCGAAAATCATGCTGATCGGCGACCGAAGCAAATAGATCCACAATATTCGCATTTCTATCCCATTTAAATTTGAATACGTTCTCTCCGTTTATTCCATAAATACCGGGTTGTTCCCTTTTTGTACTTGAATAGGACGCTCCCCAATCCAGTTTCATCTTCCATAAACTGTGGTCTCCATTTAAGCCGAAAAGATAACTGTTATCTTTGGATAAGTACTTCATCCCGGAATAAAGCATTTTTTTAGGTGTTCGAAGAATTTCATTTGTAGTTTGGGAACCATCTCTTTCCAAAGAGGCTAAAAATCCCATAAATCGGATTTTATGGTCAGAAGTTTTGTAATCGATATTATAGGTAACTCCCCATCTGTTATGTATCTCCACTCTTCTGCTAAATGTACCGCTAAAAGGTTCAACACCAGGCAGGTCATCCGTACTGATAGGATAACTTGTATACTCCCCACTTACCTGGTCCGAGCTTCTATCTTTTTTATCATAGGTTAAGTTCACTATGGCACCCAACCGATCATCAAAAAAACGATTTCCAAGGGTAACAGAAATATCATTCATAAGAAACGACTCTGTAAGGCCGTTATAGCCTTGCCTGGCAAGAACGTCTACCATTAAGCCAGGGTCTGCCTCTTTCATTTTAAAAACAACTGCGCCTCCGCTCACATCTCCGTCATTATCCGGCAGATAAGATTTCTGAAGCTCTATCCCACCAATCATTGAAGAAGAAATATTAGAAAGTTCCACTCCCCTGCCTTCGGAGCCTATCAAGCGCATACCTTCCACATAAAATGAATTTGCACCTCCGCTCTGTCCGCGGATATTAACACTATTCGCTTCGCCGCCGGAACGGTTTATCGTAACGCCGGGCAAGCGTCCTAAGGCTTCAGCAGCGTTTGCGTCCGGCAGCTCTTTTATCCGCGCCTCCGAGACAACATTCTTAATCGCCTTCGAAGAAAGCTGTTGGTTAATGGCTTTAATTTGTCCTTCCGCTTGCGCAGTAACTATAATAGCCTGATCAGACTCCATAGCCACATAATCCAACTCGATTTTCAATTTGGGGCTTTCTCCCGCTTTAACTTCTATCGCTATTTCTTTATCTTTATATCCAACGTATGTTATAAGCAGCGTGTAATTGCCCGGTTCGATATCCGGGATAAAGAAGAAACCATCGCTATCCGTGGAACTGCCTGTTAAAGTACCCTTAACGACAACATTGGCGCCCGGAAGCGGTTCCTTGGTTTTACTATCTATCACAATGCCTGTTATTTTTTCCGAAGCTGCGAACAGAAATACTGAATTAACAAAGATTATCAAAACAAATAACGGAAATATTGATTTTTTTTTATACATCAGTTTACACCTTTACTTACATTGACTTTTATTCTCTACGTAAAATAGTAATTTATAGGACGTTTACTTTCTTATAAATTTGTTCCAAAAATTTAAATATTAGTCCCATCCGGCAGGTCGGGATATTGACGATTTCGTTTTTTATAAAAGTATGGCTCCATAAATAACGAGGGCTAATTTGAGGCTTCAATTAACTAATTATATTTTTGTTATAGAAGCTATTCACAGGAAGAAATGGGGTAATACAAAAGTTTATAATTAAGATAATAGGAATCAATTATCTATCTTTTGAAAATCTTTCGGTGTGCATCCGAACTGTTTTTTAAAATGCTGGGAAAAGTGCCCCGGATATTTATATCCTACTTCATAACAGATTTCGGTTACATTCATATCGGATTTTTTCAACAGGACAGCCGCCTTTTGCAAACGTATACGGCGGATAAACGAATTTGGCGTATCTCCGGTTAATGCCTTGAATTTTCTGAACAATTGTGTACGGCTCATTCCAATTTCATTGCACAATACCAAAACATCAAATGATTCATCCGACATATATTTATCCACAATTTCCTTGGCTTTTTTTAAAAATTCCCCTTCTTTGGAAGAGAGATATTCCTGACTAATTTCAAGGTCTTTATTAAACCGTTCCAGCATCTTTTGTCTTCGTTCGAAAATATTTTTAACGCGCGCTAGCAATAATGAATATTTAAACGGTTTGGAAACAAAATCATCTGCTCCAATGCGAAATCCTTCCAACCTGGCTTCTTCCGATTGTTTTCCGCTTAAGAAGATAAATGGTATGTGGCTGGTAACGGCATCATCACGGAGCATTTTGCATAATTCGAAACCATCCATTTCAGGCATTTTAATATCGCTAATAATTAAGTCGGGAATTATCTCTTTCGCCTTTTCAACGCCCTCCTTCCCGTTACGCGCGGATATTACATCGAATTCTTCCAGCAATTTATTCGTAATATATTCTCTCTCATCATCGTAATCTTCTACAACCAAAATCAGTTGTCTCATTTTATCTTCCATAATACCTACTTCATTCGTCTGTTTCAATTGTTCCAATTCATGGGCAATCGTTTCCTTGCGTTTTATTTCTTCTTCCAGTCGAATAATCCTCAACGGTAAAAGAACGGTAAATACGGCCCCTCCGGTCTTTTTGTTTTCTGCAAATATTTTTCCGTCGCAAATTTCAACCAGTTCTTTTGTGAGCGCCAATCCAATCCCTGCCCCCTGTTCATTACTGTATTTATTTATTTTTAATTGGACATAGCGTTCAAAGATAGTACTGATTTTATCTTCCGGAATACCCGGACCGCTGTCCTCTACTTTTATTTCCAATAATTCTTTATCATTGCCGTCCTTCAAGTTCAGATAAAGCGTTATTTGGCCATGCCCGGGAGTATATTTGAAAGCATTCGATAATAGATTATATAGAATGGTTTCCAATTTTTCACTATCGAATAATACATAACAATCTTCAAAATCGGCAATAAGTTTAAAAGTGATCTTTTGTTTTAATGCTAATAGTTTGAACGAATCGACAATATTCTCTATAAATCTTTTTATATAAGCAGAAGAAGGGGTATATTCCATACTGCCTGTCTCAATTTTACGGAAATCGATGATTTCATCAACCAGATTATTTAAACGGACAGCATTCCGATACATTAATTCATACTGTTGTTTTAGCCTTCTATTTTCTTTTGCTTTCTCCAATAAATCTGATAAAGGACTAAGTATCAAATTAAGAGGAGTCCGCAAATCATGCGAAAGATTGGTGTAAAAACGCAGCTTCATCATATCCATTTCATGTATTTTTTCCGCTTCCATTTTGTTTATGAGTAATTGTTTTCTATAGATGTAATACACAAGTATGGTTACGATTATAATAAAGCTCAGTACCAGAGTAATAAACCACGGCCTAAGCCAAAGAGGAGGCGCAACTACGAAGATATGACGTTTGATCGCTTTTTCAACATTCATATCCATATCCCGGGCACGGATTTCGAAGCTATATGCTCCCCTACCGAGAGCAAGGAACAGTTTTTGCGTATCATAGCTAAAATTTGACCAAGGGCCGTTATTTAGACGAAAGGAATATTGAAGTAAGTCCGCTGGTGTTTCATTAAGATAATCCGAACCTGCCCATTTTATAAACAGATTTCCTTTTTCGGACACCTGTTTTGGAGCAATAATTATTTTTGTTTTCGGCGGAATGTTTTCCGGTATATAATGAATGGTCCGAAACACTTTTCTAACATACGTCCATTCTTTCGAAGTCAATGGGCCAAGGGCGCTTCTGTTCCAGGATGCCGAAGAATTATTAACCCAGATGGAACCGTCTTCTGTTTGATTCAGCATTCCTCCGTCCCTTTGGATCGTAATCGACTTCGGTAAAGCATAGGTCAACCAGGAATTGCCGTCAAATCTGCTTATCCCCTTTTCTGTACCTACCAAAACAGTGCCATCCATGAGAGGTAATATACTTAAGATGGTATTGCTTGCTAAGCCGTCATTGATAGTAAACTTACGCCATTTTTTCCCTTTCTCCGGCAAATAGAATAAACCCACTCCTTCATCCGCAGCCCATATTCCACCCTTCCTATCGCATTTAATTTCATCCAGCCAACCGCTTGCCAGGTCAGCCGGTTGGGTTATTTTGGTCCACGTTTTCCCGTCATATTTTTCTACAAAAATTCCGGCCGTCCAAATTGTGCCCTCTTTGTCTTGGGTAATACCCATTACGTCATTTCTACCTATGTCGCTATAGGTAAAGTGCTTTTTTGTAATTTCATTATTCGTATTCAATCGTATATTTAGGACCCCACCCAAGTAAGGCTTCCGTATTATGGTATCGAACGCTCCTATCCATAGAGTTCCGTCAGCCGCTTCGAAAATATTTCTATAATGGATGCTCATCCCTAATTGAGGGTAGATTTGTTTTTGCCATCGATGACCATCAAAAAAAGCGGTAGCCGCAACAGAATGATGGCTGCCTGCAGCCCATACCTGTCCTTTGGAGGTTGTAATCAACACTAATGGATTGTCGATCAATCCGTCTTCCGTCCCATATGAAACCCAGTTTTCGGTGGCGGTATCGTTCATAACTACTCGTTTATCCACAGAGATAAACCATCGTTTCCCGTCTAATGATTCCGTATGAAAGTTTAGATGTTTCAGGATCTCCCAGCGATTTCGAGAATAATCCAGACGGTATAAGGTATTATGTTTTCCTCCTATCCATACACTCCCATCTCTCGATTCCAAAAGCTGAATACGGGCTGCGGGTAAAGGGGTTTGATACGATGTATATTCACGCCATTGACCTTCAAAATAGGTAAAAAGACGTCGTATCCCACCGATCCATATTTTACCGTCTTTTGTTTGAATGATATCTTCATTGGTATCGTCGCCGCCAAACAGTTCGCTCAAGTAGAAGCGCGTCCATTTATTTTTTTTAGGGTCAAAAATATTTATCCCTCTATTTGCCTGGCTGGTTACAGACCATATTTTACCGTCATCCGCCAATAATAACCGTTGAGGCATCTCTTTTTCAATACCTTTTCCCTTATCCAGATTCCTCCAAATATTTATGGCTTTGGTGGGGTTGCTTCGTTTAACTCTTAATATTTCTTTACTTTCCAAAGCGAACCACACCTCATCATTATTTCCTTCACAAACAGAGACTACATTAAAGCCCAGAGGGAATTCACCGCTAAAATACAAGATTTTAACCTCAGGCATAATATTTTGCTTTTTTAAACCGATTCCCGGGATAGTATATAAAAAAGTTTTGGAGTCTTTAATGACAATAAGCCCTTTATCACTTGCCGCCCAAATGCTGCCATCGGAAAATTTTCTAACTTCGCTTATATATACTTTCCAATCGTTCTGTTTGGGGAAAACTTTTTCCCAAACTCCTTTTTTAAGTACCCACAGCCCGGACTCGAGTCCGCAATAAACGGTTTCATTCCCATCCGAGCACAGCGATAAAACGCGTTCTTCTCGGTGAGGTCCCGATAAGAAAAAAAACGACCAGTTATCCCCATCATAACGCGCAACCGTTCCTCTTCCACCAAACCATAGCGTACCCTTCTCATCCTCAGTCATACATTCAAATTCATAATTGTCCATTTCTTTAAATCGTGTCCAGAATAAGATTTCATTCAGAGGGTCCTCTCTTTGTGGTCTGTAAGCCTGATACGAATAATTATCAATCGGGAATAATATCGTTATTAGAAAAAGATTAAGGAGAAGTCGAAACATAGATGAAACTTTTGATTTAGTCGAACTTTTAAATTGCATTCGAGGTCCATTCTCCTTGTTCTTAACTTGTATCAAACCACAAAAAATGGTTCTCTTGGTGAATCCATGGGCAAAAAATTTGAAAGATGGGCATCCATCTTCGAAATTTTGATTAACCCAACCAAAATAGTCGGAGAGAAAGATGCTCATCAAAACATTATTGATTAAGATAGAAAAGTTTTCTTCATTTGTCTATAGAAAAATTTGTTTGGTTGTACGGGATTTTAAAGAATGTAGTATCGTTTAAGTTTATCATCGCAAAAAAGCAAGGAAAAATATCCGATATGTTTAAGGCACTGGTCCACTTATAGTCCGGCACAAAAAGCGCGTTTGTCTCCAGTTGGGCAGAAGGGGCCGAGGTGTTCGGGATGAGTTGGGCCAACGAGAAATGGGTAGTAGAATAGGGTTCTGAAAAGCGATTATTTATGGTGTGGCAAGGATAGAACTTCCAAAACGCTGCTACATTTTTTTAGTTCGATCCGATTCGTCGGGAAGAATATCGCTTGAATTACGAGAGTAAAACGTATTTGAGAAATGCCCTTTGTGGTATTCAATAGAACCTCTGTGGAGAAAAGATTTGACGGGAAATAAGAGGCACACGAAGCACGCAAAGTACACAGAGAATAAAAAAGTCAGTTAAAAACCTTTGTGCTCTCTGTGTCCTTTGGGGTATTCAATAGAACCTCTGTGGAGAAAAGATTTTGACGGGAAATAAGAGGCACACGAAGCACGCAAAGTACACAAAGTATAAAAAAGTTTGATTAAAGCCTTTGTGCTCTCTGTGCCCTTTGTGGTATTCAATAGAACCTCTGTAAAGAAAAGATTTGACGGGAAATAAGAGGCACACGAAGCACGCAAAGTACACAAAGTATAAAAAAGTCAGTTAAAAACCTTTGTGCTCTCTGTGCCCTTTGTGGTATTCAATAGAACCTCTGTGGATAAAAGATTTGACGGGAAATAAAAGGCACACGAAGCACGCAAAGTACACAAAGTATAAAAAAGTTTGATTAAAGCCTTTGTGCTCTTTGTGATATTCAATAGAACCTCTGTGGAGAAAAGGATTGACGGTTGAACCTAAAAAAAAAGAGTCAATTCAATTGACTCTTATCCGTAGATCGCCTTTTCATTACATTTGCAAACCGGCACTACATGCTCCACAAAATGATAGGCACCCGGTTTTTCAGAAGCAACCATGTCTACGGTCTTCACATAGGTATAAAATTCACCGCAGACAGGGCATGATTTGCCATGTTTAGCCAGTTTCATCGTTTTGCTGGCAAAATCCTGTTTCTTGGCCATTTACCCTCCAATCTCTTGTTCATTTTTTAAACGGTGGATCGCTTCAGCCATTAACTGACTATAAGCCATCAATCGTTCTTTATCTTCAAAATTAAATTGATTTTCTTCTTTATGTTCCAGACTAACCATTCCCAGAGCCCGATCATCCACCTGGAAAGGCACCGCTAAAAAAGAACGCAGGGAATAATTTGTTCTTTCCTGACGGGTAAATCTGGGAATAAAGTACTCCCCTTTATCAATATTATCGATTAAATAGGGTTTATTTTTCATAATCACCCAACCACTCAGCCCTTCGTCCAGGGCAAATTCGAACCCGGTTTTAAACGTATCATCCACGCCCACGGCCTTTACAATGCGGGCCGCCTCTTCATTCTTCCGTAAAGCAATGGTCATGCGCGACGCTTCAAACTGCTCAATGATAAATTCACTGTAAACTTCAATGCAACCATCGATATTGTTCTGGGCATTGAGTCTTTGGGCCAACTGCAGTTTTTGTTTGATATCAATAAAACTCTCTTCCAATCCTGCCGTTTTGATGGCCTGATCCAGAACCTTCTTTACCTCTTTGTTTACCGTTTCCAAAATTCCGGTTTCATCCGTATTGAAAAAATTTGCAGAAGCCGCATCAAAGACCCAGTACAGCTTTTCTTCGTTTCCGACAACTGTTTTAAAAGCCAGAAAAGCCCGGGGTTTATACGACTGTTGATCATAGAAAGGCACAGACTTACTGGCCAGTTCCAGATTATTCTCAATCAGAATCCCTGCTTTTGCATCAATGAGTTCAAAAAACGGACTTTCGGCCGGGGGCATCTTCCATTCCACTTCCGACTGAATACTTTTATGGATAATTTTTAAAATCCCTTTGCCGTCAAAATAGAAAAGATACCCATTATGAGGAAGAATAAAATTCCATAGAATATCGAACTGGTTTTTTAAAAATTCAACATATCGCTCGTCATTTTGAATGATCAGGTCCAAACTGAATAATCGTATGTCAAAGAGCGCTTGTTTCTTGAGCATCAACATTCTGGCCTGAGGGTCTTCTTCCTGCCTTTCATCCTCTTCCTGCTCTTCGGTGCTCTCTTTCCACATAATATAAAGATCATATCCGATAGCTCCTACAATCAACAGCCGCACCACAATGGCCGCAATCGTTCCCAAGAACTCAAATCGGATAAAAACACCCAGGATAACCAGAATAAAAATACGTATAAATCTTGCCACGGATATTCTATCCTCAAAAGGTGACAAAAGTAAAGATAAAGCAGTCTAAAAACAAATTTTTATGTTAAGGTTGTTGTTGCCTTTCCTGCCCTACCAGCTTTATTTTACTTTCATCGACCGGAAGAGGTGGATTCTTGAGGGAATCTTCTGAAATTTTATCCACAGAAGACATAGCAGTCTGGTTCTCAATCGGTTTCCCTTTTACCGGTAGAGAGAATTGCCGGACATTACTCATCGTAGAATGCGAAACGGAGTTTTGCCCATCCGGGGGAGTGGACAACTGGCTGAAAAAGAAAAAGGTGACTGCCGCCACTACAACGGCACCGGAAAAGCCAAAAGACATTTTCCGGATGGGCAAACCCTTTTCCGGGATATTTTGACTATCATCCATGATTCGGGTTCTCAATTGAGAATCAAAATCAGCGGAAACCTGAACCGTCTGTGCCCTGCGCAGACGTTGGGTAAGATATTCCACATCACTGAAAACTTTACGGCAATCGGGGCATTGCTGCAGATGCGCTTCTACCTGAAACCGATCCTGTTCATTTAAAGCATGGTCCACATATTCGGACAACATCCTTTTTGCTGTGTCGCAAGACATCATAGGCTACACACTCCATACGCTAATTGAACTTGATTAAGGTTCTTCAACTAAGTCCTTTAAATCCTTTTGTAAACGTAAACGTGCCCGATTGACTCGTGATTTCACTGTACCCAGTGGAATATGGACAATCTCGGCAATTTCTTCATATGAGAAACCCTGTATATCGCGCAAGATGATGACTTCTTTAAACTTGGGCGATAATTTATCAATTGCATCCTGGATAATTTTATCCGTTATATCCGAATTGGTCAACGTATCGGGACCAAATTCCGTGTCCGCAATATCATAATCCTTTTCAGTAGACATATAGTGACTGATGGAAAATAATTTACGGCGGTTCCTTCTGCGTAATTCGGTTTTCGCTAAATTACCGGCAATGGTATAGATCCAGGTCGAAAATTTTGCTATCTCACGATAGTAATGTTTATTTTTATAGAGCCGATAAAATGTTTCCTGCACCACGTCTTCAGCATCCGTATGATTTCCCAAAAAGCGGAAAACGAAATTGAGTAAAGGCTCCTTATATCTCTTTACGAGTAAATCAAATGCGTAATTGTCTCCATTCTGAAAACGCTTGATAAGTTGTTCATCACTGACTTCTTTATCGAGCTTTACTTCGCTTTCAATATCATTCATAAAATTATAAACGCTTTTTTAACCCTGGTTTTTGGGAATTAGTTCCCCTTTTTTCACAAATAAAATAATAGTTTCCATTAAATCCTGCAAATTTTATAACAAAGAAGCTGTAAAACCGACTCAGCATTAACGGAAGAGCTTTTAATCTGTATATCCAGCGCATTCATAAAACCGATAATCCGCTCGATTTGTAAGTTATTAAAATTTTGTAACGTTACAAATAGTTCTCTGCTTTGAAATTCACGCAGATGCATTTCTGCAGAAATCTGTTTCGGATTCATCCCGCGCTGACGCAATGATCCGGCAATGAGAACCCGTCGGAAGAAGGTGAACAAAACCGAAATGATGTTGGATAAATCATGTCCGCTTTCCGTCAGATTTTTACTGATTTTCAGGCTGCCGCTGAGATCCCGTTTCGCAAGTGCCTTTTGCAGGGCGAAAATATTCGCATCCTTGGTCAGTCCTGTAATCTTTATAACATCCTCTACCGTGATAACGGACCGATCATTTTTGTAATTAATAATCTTCTGGATCTCCTGCTGCAAATTCAACAAACTGGATCCGATATGATCCACCAGCATATGGGCCGCCTGCTGTTCGATTTCGATCCGTTCGCTTTTAAAATGATTTACGAGCCAGTCTGCCATTTTATATTCCGGTACGGGCTTGCAGGGAATGATCCGGGCAAAACGCTTAATATCCGAAAATATCCTGGCCCGACCCTCCTGCATTGCGCTCAACACCAGGCAGGTAGTTTTTTGGGGATGCTCCAGATATTTGATCAGAGCATCGGGATCGGTAATTTTCATTTTGTCAAACTCGCGGACAATGACCAGTTTATAGGCCGAGAGCATGGGATAGACCATCGCTGCGGACAATACATCCGACAACGTATTTTCGGTGCCGTATAAAATCGACAAATTTAAATCTTTGCCGGATTTATCGGGAAATATTTTTGCTGTGATTGCATCGATGAACCGGTCATGAAAAAATTTTTCCGTACCGATTAAGTAGTATAGACCGTCGATTTTATCGGCCTGAATATTTTTTATAGCCGCAGATAAAGAAAGTTCAGCCACGTTCTGCTCTTTCCAGATAGCGATTAAACTGTTTATTCAAAATAATGCCGATCGCGATAACAACCAGCCATTGAAAAACGGCCGTACTCAGACTGAATGTTTGAAACGGATCCCACCAGGAAGCCGGAGACCATTGGATCGACTGCCAGAACCACCAACCCAACATAAGGACAAATTCGATGGGAATCACTATATAAAATAATATCCTGAAGACCCATTCGTATCCTTTCAGGTTGCTTTCCGGCTTCAGCCAATCTCTTACAAAACGACCTACCCCGATTCTAAGTACTAAATAGGTGAAAAAAGCTCCGCTTAGAATCAATCCCACTCCCCAGGCCCAGTCTTGATTATTAAAAAAATTCAATGATACGGCCGAAGGCGCTCCCAAGATAAAGGTAACCGATGTAATTAAAATGACCGATTTTTTTCGTGACCAGCCGAAGTCCATAAATAGCCGCACCGCCAATTCGATCATCGAGATCAGGCTGGATAGAGCCGCAAAGAAAAGGGCCAGGAAAAAAACAGCCGCAAAAATCATTCCCCCTTCCATTTTAGAGAAAAGCTGCGGAATCGCAATAAAAGCCAAACCCTGATTGCCCGAATCCAGGGCCCGGTGAGCTGCGGGCAGGCTGGCACTAAGGGCAAAAACCGTGGGAATAACCGCCAGACCGGCAAAAATAGAAGCCAGATCATTGCCGACTCCGGCCCATATGGAATTACTTACGATCTTTTCTTTCTCCCGGGCGTAAATGGCGTAGGTCAGTAACAAACCCCAGCCGGCTCCGGTGGACCATGCCGACTGGGACAGGGCATCCAGCCAAAGCTTGTAGTTGGCAAATTTATGTCCTTCGATGGAAAAAAAATAGTGCATTCCCTTTGCGGATCCCGGCAGAGAAAGCGCTTCCAGAGCGGATATAATTAAAAGGATGAAGAGCAGGGGAACGATTACCTTGGAAAAACGCTCGATTCCTTTCACAATTCCTTTGTAAATAATATAACCGCCGATGGAAATCGCAATCAAATGATAGAGAAGCGGCTGAAAAACAGAGGCGGTATAACTTTGCCAATAAGCCTGATGATTTAAATGAAAAAGCTGACCGCTCACGGAAAGTACAAAATACTTTAGACTCCAGCCGGTTACTACGGAATAGTAAAATAAGATCGCGGTGGTACAGAAAGCCACAAACCAACCCATCCAGGCATAGCCGCTTCCCAAAGCTTTGCTGAACGCCCCGATTACCCCGGCTCTAACCTTTTTACCCACAGAAAATTCGACGATTAAGAGAGGAACGGACCAGAGAAATAAAAACAGTAGCCAGGGTATTAAAAACGTACCCCCGTACTGACCGGCCAGTCGTGGAAAACGCCAGATATTTCCGGCACCGATCGCCATACCTATGGTGGCCGCGATTAAACCAAAGCGCGAAGTAAAGGATTCTTTAACCCGATTCATACTTATACCCAAAAATAGAAGATTAATCCGCTAATCGCTACCGCTGCACAATAATAGCCGAACCATTGTAACTTCCCTTTTTTAACCACTTCCAATAACCACTTAATCGCCAAATAGCCGAAGAAGAAGGCTGCAATCGTGCCGGCAGTCAAATCGATCATCTCTGTCGAAGTGGGAGGCGTCCGCATCAAATCACCGACCTGTAAAACCACGGCACCCAAAATAGCCGGAATGGACATTAAAAAAGAGAATTTTGCCACCTCCTGCCGCTCCAGTCCGAAGGCCATTCCGGTAAAAATGGTGCTGCCGCTGCGTGATACTCCGGGGATAATGGCAATGGCCTGAGCAATACCGATAATAAACGTATTTCCGTAATTAAATTCTTTCTTGCGATAGCTTAAAAACTGGGTAACAATCATAATGAAGGCCGTAAATAACAGGGCGATTAACACTACCAGAATATCACTGAACAGACGCTCTGCATAATCCTTTAAAAACAATCCTACGAAACCGGCCGGTATGGTTGCAACAATAATATACAAATCCCATCTTAAATATTTTAGATATTCCGGGGCCGTACTTTTTTCTACCCACACCTTATAGGGTGCTTGGAGCATCCAGAGGAGCTCCTTACGAAACACGACAAATATTGAAAGGAGCGTACCGAAATGAACAAACACTTCGAAAGCGATTCCCTGCTGATGAAAATGAAGTAACTTCTCGAAAAGAACGAGATGGCCCGAGCTGGAGATCGGTAAAAATTCCGCCATTCCTTGCACAAATCCTAAAAATATCGCCTTCCATAAGTGTAACATACTTGCTCCTTGTATATTTAAATTATTTGAAGAGGATAAGGCTCCGTATTTTTATATCCTCTTTCACCGATTTCGTGATACTTTTTTAAAGAATTTAAAGAACAGAATATATTTATTTTTACGGGAATTAACAATAAAATTAAAGGCAGAGTCTCGGGGGAATAAAAATAGAGCCCTATATTGATTTTATCATTGGAAAGCATTAACTTAAAGTTTACATAAAAAGCAGGAAATCAGGCAGTTACCCTGTATCTTTTGGCTGGCCCATGCATCAAAAATTTAGTCAGTTTGAGCAGGATTCGGAAACAAGTAAAATAGGAGGTTAAGCTTGAATACTGCAGCACAGCCAAAAATCATTGTTTTTTCGACACCGACCTGTCCCCATTGTAATGCAGCCAAACGGTATTTTCGGGAGAAAAAATTCCGCTTTCGGGATATTGATGTATCCAGAGATCATAAGGCAGCCATGGATATGCAGCGTCGTACGGGGCAAAGTGGTGTTCCCGTGATTTTGATAAATAACCGTCCAATCGTTGGATTTGACAAACCAAAAATAAATCGTTTATTAGGTATAAAATAAGGAGGTCAAAGTGAAGATTAAACCTTTAGATGACCGGGTACTCGTTGAACAAATTGAAGAAGAAGAGGCAAAAGTCGGGTCGATTATCATTCCTGATACGGCCAAGGAAAAACCCCGTATGGCCAAAGTGATTGCGGTCGGTACGGATGAAGATCTCCAGGAACACGTTAAGGTCGGGGATAAAATCATCTATTCCAAATATTCCGGAGATGAAATTAAAGTAGACGACAAGGAATACCTTATTGTACAGCGTGGTGATATCCTCGCTATTGTCGGTTAGAGAGGCTCCTCTTTGAATAAAAGAAGGCGACTGTAGTCGCCTTTTTTTATTTCTCCTTCATGGTAGTGACTCCATCCCAATCCATGGGTGGAGGCTTCAGACGAAAATCCATACAACGCTGTTTGTACAGAGCAGAAGGCGGGTCATCCGGTACCAGCTTTAAACATTTCTCAAAAAGACTATAGGCCTCATTCCATTTCTGTTTACGGTAGGCGCGGATACCCTGTTCGTAAATATCCAACATTTCCAGAAAACCTTCGCTAAATTTGGTCTCTTTTTCAGCTAACAATTCGTATACTGCAATCGGTTTCTTTTTGCCCTTTACCCGAATCAGGTCCAGAGAGCGGGTATAGAATTCGTCTTTCACGATACGCTGCGTAAACTCACTAATCATGATATAGGTTCCGTAAAACTTATTGGCGCCTTCCAGGCGGGAACCGAGATTCACATGATCCCCCATAACCGTATAATCGAATACATCTCTCGAGCCCATATTGCCGACAATCACCTCCCCGGTATTAATACCGATGCGCGCCCGTAGTTCCGGTCGACCCTCTTCGCGCCATTTGTTGCGCATCTCTTTAAGCTTCTTCTGCATTTCCAGGGCGGCAATACAAGCATACCTGGCGTGATGTTCATAAGCAACGGGGACACCGAATTCGGCCATGATGGCATCCCCTTCATATTTATCAATAATGCCTTTATGCTCTAAAATAATATCGGTCATAGCCGTCAAATATTCATTAAGCAGCATAACCAGTTCCCGTGGTTCGAGGGATTCGGAGATGGTCGTGAACCCGGCTACATCCGAAAACAAAACCGTGATTTCGCGTTCCTCACCGCCCAAAGACAGATTTTCGGGCTTGCTCATAATTTCCTGAATAACCGATTCCGGAACATAATAGGCAAAAGCGCCGCGCAGAACTTTCTTTTCCTCCTGAGTCAACAGATACTGGTACAAGGTATAGCCGATAAAATTAAAAAGGATGGCCAGTAAGGGTGCGGAAAGTGGCAAGACCAGCTGCTCATCGATAAAAGCCCAGAAAAAGGCTATAATGTACAATCCGACCAATAATACAATGGACAGGCCGGCCCACAAAGTTCCTATTTGCCGACTGATCAGCAAGACCAATAGGCTTAGAATAACCAATAAGGCAATAAATTCCGGATTGGACAATCCTCTTAAATACCGATCATTTAAAATGGTCTCGATCGTATTGGCATGAATTTCAACTCCCGGCATTTCTGTTTTTACTTTTTGGGAATCCTGGCCCATATATTCCAGAAAAGGGGTCGGAAAATTATCATGTAATTCCTGCATGGTCGAACCGATAAGAACGATTTTATCTTTTAATTTGCCGCTGTAAAGCAATCCCGGCGGTAAACCCAGAGTGGAATCACCCGGATCATCAAAAGCATCCATATCGTATTCATCTCTCAAATCAAATTCGCTGTCATCCAAAACATTATCGAAGGAATAGTACTGAAAAGAACCGGCATGCCCGACATAATTTATCAGCATGCCGTATTCGTCATATTTCGGAATGACGTGCTTTCCCAGGTAAAAATTATTGGCATCTTCCCCCTGCCTGAACTTCCGGTCCCTATATTGATACACATGAATAACCTCCGCTGCCAGGGAAGGATACAGAGAATCATTGGCAAACTCCAGCACAGGATAGCGTCTGTAAAAACCGTCTAAATCCGCTTCTAAAGCAGCCAGTCCCCAATGAGTCCGCGGCGTTAGAAATTTTTCATAAGGAGGGATAACCGTATAGTACGATAATTTCGATTGTGTGTGTAAAATCTTACCGGTTAGAACAATATTGTCGTACTTATTCAGTACCGCGGTAAAACGATCGTCCTCTTTCGCGCCGAACCGGTCGGGTTGATCAAAGATTACATCGATTCCTATAGCGGCCACTCCCGCCTTTTCCAGATTTTCAATCACATGGGCAAAATATGAGCGGGGCCAGGGCCAACGGGCCGGTGTGGATTCATCCGATTGATCATCAATGGCCAGAATTACCACAGGTGATTCTTTGATATCCAGGGGTCCGCGAAATGAAAACCGCCAATCCAGACTCTTAAGATCAACCGTCTGGAAAATACTGATGTAATTGAGTACCAAAGCGAGTAAAACGGCAACGACAAAAATGGAAAACAATACTCCTGGTTTTGCTTTGGGCTTGGTGAATTTCATAATCAGATCCGAGTGTTAGTTTGCATGCTTTAGATACTAAAAAGAAACATCGTATCTTGTGCTTAATATGGTATCGTGCCAACTGTAGCGGTTACCAAAATCGATATAATCAAAGCGCACCGAAAAATTTCCGGCACGAGTATTTCTTAAATAGAGGCCGGCTGTATAATTTAGCCGGCTATAGTCCGAAACAATAAGGCCGGAGTTGGAAATTTTTTGATACGTCAGGTGAAAAAACGGTTTTAGATCTCCGTCCATAATAACCCTGGCAAAATTGTAATCCACGGCAAAGAAGGTCTTCTTAATTTTGGTACTGCGTTTAAAGGTACTTTTACCGAAATCATTGCCGGTCTGAGCATAGCTCACACGTGTTGTCAAAGGGAAAGAGAAACGATTGCGCAGGCCAAGGGTAAGTAAAGTGTATTCCAATTGATTGGCGTCATAAACAGCATCGTCACGCATAAATTTTGTAACGCTGAATGTCGCGATATTTTTAACGGAACCGGCCGCAAAATTGTAGCTCGAAGAGAGTCCCATTCGTTGTGTCCGGTTATCTTCTACTAAAAATATGGTCGAATCCGGAGAAATATCATTTTCCGCCAATCCGTTCAAACGGGACTGGTTTCCATAAGAAAGGGTAACGCTGGGCAGCGTGTTAAAAGGAAAGTAAGAAATCGCTCCCCCGATTTCCGTGTTTCTGGTCTTGGCATCTCCCTGAGAAAGATTCTCATGATAATTTTTAAAATACAAATTAAGAAAAATCTGGTTATTCAGCATGCGTACATTGTCGGTAATAAAGAGGCCTTTAATATCCCGTAACAGGTAGGGATTGCCCGGCGTGGTAAATTCAGGATCGATCCCTTTGTAAAGAGCTCTCAGGGAATGGTTAAAATACCGAAAACGGGCCTCCGCCTGCCAGCCGACACTGGGGATAGGAGATAGACCCTGGGTGAGAGTCAAAAATCCGGTTTTATCCATCAGGTTTACAAACTTCTGCGCAGCATCCCGATCCGAACCCGTTAAATCATAGCGGTCGGCCAGAGAGTCGAAATCAATTTTTCCCACAGCATCTTCATTTTTAATACTGGCCTGGAAACTGCCTTTAAAGACAATCCTGTTATTGTCCAGATTCAGGCTGACGGCTGTTCCCATGACCAATTTCTCTTTCGGGTTGCTCCCGTAGGCAATGGAATGGATATCATCCCTGGCGTTTAACAAATCCAATGCCCAGGTAAAATGGCTGCCGAAGTTAAACTGGGGACGGAAACTAATGAATTTCTGTTTGTACGTTCCATATTGGGATATTTTACCGGTCGAATCCAATTTTCCTTCCACAGCTCTGTAAGTTTCCCCATATCCGTAGTCGAAGTTGAAAAAGCGGGTCATAAAGCCGACATTGAGACCGCGAACCCTTTTACCCCAAAAGGACAAAGGATCAATATCCCTGCTGAAATCCCCAGCTCGTAAGTAGATATTGCTTCGAGGTGAAAAATTATAGCGTACAAACAGACTATACTTATTAACCGGCTGGCGGCTATAGGATTCTTCGGAACTGACCAGGGTCTGAGCACCAAAATCAAATTTTTTGTAACCTGCAGCAAAATTTAAACCGCCCCGGTAATAATTTTGTGAATGATTGGCTATGGTCTGCAAACGGTTATCTACAAAGATCGAAGTCCGTGAATTGAATCCTTTCTTCCGCGAAGGTCTCGCCGTAATCCTGAATGACACTTCTTTGGTGGCTACAATTTTACCGTTGGAATCATACATTTTGAATTCAATATTGTGTAGTCCGCTGCGAATCGTCCCGGGTGAGAAGCTCAGCAAATGGTCATCCCGTTGTAATAAACGGGAAACATCTACTCCGCCGATATATAATTTATATTGATAATTTTCGGGATGCTCTACTTCCAGGGGAACAGAAAAAGCGATCAATAATTCATCGGAAGGAATAACGGCATTGGGCTCCGGGCTTAAAAGAAGCACCGGGATCTGATTCGAAGCTATCTTGCCTCCCGCGGATTTGGAAGGTAAGATTTGAACTTGAAAGGGATGATCCTGGGGATCGTTTTCAGGCAGATAATGTACCCGGCCGGCAGCATCCTGGTAAGCGAAGTAGTATTGGAAATTCCCGGGATGAAACTGAGTCGTGGAAATATCCGCATAAAGAACCAAACCTTCACGTTTCAGATGCATTGAACGAAAATTTTGTTCGCTCTGCATGCGGTAGAAAAGCATCGGCTCATAGAGAGTTATTTGATTATTCATGCTGTTCACTTCCAGATGCAGTGCTTCACCCATCACTACCGGCGCCGGGACATCATGAAATATATTTCCGGCATAGGCAAACCGATTACCCCCACATATCAAACCGATTAAAATGATGATCGATATAAATTTTTTCATATATATCTCCCGAAGTATTCTCGATTTTATTAAAGTGCTGTTATGGAGACTACTTCCTTTTCACCTTGAATTTTAGAGATTTGGTTTGACCCTTATCGTTCTGAAATTCAAACTGGAATTCATCGATCTTGGTCTCTTCTTCACCAAAAGTCGGTTTTTCACCCGGTTTGGTTTCACGCACGATCGGCTTGCTATTGGCGGAGCCTACATATCCTGTTTTACCCTTGCGCAACAAGGCCCAGCCTTTTTTTGTACTTATTTCCACTTCCCCTTCTTCACCAAAATACCAGGTAGCGCCTTTAAATTCCTGTTTGGTCCAAAAAGCGGTTCCTTTTACCGAAGCCACCGACGTAGGTGTCGTCACCCGGAAGCGGCCTCTTTTCTGCTTCGTGATTTTGCAGAAGATGGTTCCCACCTCCAGAAACACATTTTTGGCTATGGTCTGTTTTTCTCTTTTGCCATGAAAAGTACAGGAAGAATTGGGGCGAACCCTGACCAAACTGCGATCCTCAATGAAAATGACCGCTGCATAACTTTTTGTCCTGGTTATGATTTTGGTGTTGGTGTAAATTTTGGTTCCTCTTTTGGCTTTTATTTTTTTCGAATGTTTACCATATTGTACGGTAACGGATCCCCTGGCCTTCAAAACAATGGCGATCGGTTTGGAAGCAGCAAACAAATCGCTTAATAAAAAAAGAAGACTGAATATCAAAATATAACTATATGTTCGTTTCATTTTTTCACTCCTAATAGCTACTGGATGGAAGAACGACATCATAAACTTCAACCTTCCGGTCTCGATAGTCGCGGATCTTTTGATAAAGTTCCTGAATATCGATCCGCTGGCCGTTTAACATAATGGACCGGATATCAAAGCCGGTCAGGCGATCCTTAATAACTTTTGCTTTCTCACCGAGAAGGTCTTGTAAAAAGGATAACAAATCCTGTTTGGAAAGCGCATTTTGAGATAAACCCTGATTCGCGGGATCACTGAGTTTGAATTCCCAAACTTCACTGTTAATGCGCTCTATCCCGGAGGAAGTATGCACAAACATGCGCACCATCCAGTAATAAGTTTTACCGAACTCAAGCGGAATCGCACCGCTGCCCTGCGGATACATAGCCGATAATCCGCTGAGATGTTCCGACTCCCAGTTGGGAACGGAACCCAGGACATCGTCTAAAGATTGCAACATAGGTTTTTTTTCGAATACGACTACCTGATATTCCTCTCCATTGCCGTTCCACTGAAATATTGGAAATTCGGTATAAACCGGATGGGCCAGTCCACTACCGGCATTGCCGCCCGGAGAGACTAATTGGATATAGCTTGGATTGGTGGCTGCCAGGAAGGTCACTTCACGGAAATCAACCGTAGAGCCATCCACGTCATTAAATAGGGTGGCACTTAATTTGTAGACCCCAAAAGGTGCTTTTCCCGACGATAATACCTTTTCCTGTAAACCCTCGATTTCATCACCCAACTTGCTTTCTTTCATGTGGATACGGGTGGAGGGGTCTCCGGGATGGAGATAGAAAGAATTATTGACCAATTCCACATTATTCGTTTCATAAACGGTACCGGCAGGATCGGCCGGTATGGCAAAGGAATCCGATTCCGAATAAGCCAGTAAATCCTGGTCTTTCCAAACCTGAAGAAGCAAGTGGCAACGCGGAAACCCACGGTTCGTATTCTTGATGATTTGCAAGCTGAAGAGTTCTTCGGCTGTCCCTAATTGTTGCAGATCGAGGTCCGAAATAAAAAGAACCTGCAATTTCTCTTCATCCAACACTTGCAGATTAAGTGTCAGATCCTGGGCAAAGGTCTTTAGCCCCAGGCCCAGAGCGAAAATTAACATTAACGTTAATGGTGTTCGTTTCATGCTAAACCTCCCCGTTAAATCAGATTTCCCTGAATCTGAAGTAAAATATGTAAATCTCAGAGAAAAATAAAGCTTTATTTTTAACTTAGAGCAAATCTTCAATGATCCCTGTAACCAGAGACAGGAATTTTTCTTTTACCAGATTAGCAGTGTCCGTCACTTCGGTATGGGAAAGTTTTCTGGCGCTGATCCCGGTGGCATAATTCGTAATACAGGATATACCGATGGTCTTCATCTTTCCGTGAACGGCAACAATCACTTCCGGAACGGTAGACATACTGGCGGCATCACCACCGAATTTACGGATCATTTTTACTTCGGCCGCTGTTTCATAACTCGGCCCGCTTGAGACCCATAAGACGCCTCGTTTCAAAGCGATATTCCGCTTCAGGGCGATTTTTTCGATCCGTTCGAAAAATTCAGCCGTATACGCATCGGACATATCCGGAAATCTTGGTTCACCGAATTCCAATTTGCCTTTTAATGGATTATCGAACAAAAAATTGACTTGGTCGGTGATTAACATCAAATCTCCGGGCTTAAAATACGGATTTATGCCCCCTGCGGCGTTAGTTACCATTAAAATCGGTATTTTTAAGGCCTGCATGATGCGAACTACAAAGGTAACATCCTGAATCGGGTACCCTTCATAGAAGTGAGTACGACCCTGAACAGCCAGCAAAGGAACTCCGGCATGGCTGCCAAACACTAAAAAACCCTGGTGACCGATAACGGTAGAACGGGGATAATGAGGGATTTTACTGGTAGGAATTTTAACTTTATGTTCCAGGGTATCGGCGAAGGCTCCCAGTCCGCTGCCTAAGATAATACCGCTGCGCGGTTTCATATCCGTATAACTTCGGATATACCGGACGGCTTCTGAAAGCTTCTTTTGTCCCGAGGTTTGCATACGTTAAACTCTTCTAATAGATTTTCATTTGAAAGGGCAGGAGTGCCAGGGGTTTATTCTGAATTTGTTCTATGAAATGCGAAAAGCGAGCGAATGCATTTCCGGAGGCAGAGGTCAGGACCTGTAAATTGGATAGTACTTCCCGGAACATCGAACGCCTGCGCGGATAATAGACAAGGCGGACGGATTGGCTGCTATCGATATGGGCCATTTTTTTAGCTGCCTGCAAGGCGCTATAGAAATAACCGGTCCGGTCAAATAGACCGTTCCGAGCCGCTTCCCTGCCCGTCCATACCCTGCCCCGGGCCAGATGATCCACGGCTTCGAAAGTCATTCCCCTGGATTCCGCAACCCTTTGAACAAACTCCCTGTAAAAATCTGTAATCAATGCCTGCATCATCCGCTCTTCTTCACCATCCCAGGGTTGCAGCACAGAAAACAGGTCCGCATGGCGTCCCTTTTGAACCGCTTCACTATTTAAATCCAGTTTATCATACAGATTTTTAAAACTGAATTTTCCGGCAAATATACCGATGGAACCAACCAGGCTGTTGGGAGCTGCAATCATGGTATCGGCCGCCATACTCAGAAAATAACCTCCGGAGGCCCCGTAATCCGACACGGAAGCGATAATCGGTTTTTTACGGGAGGCCTCCTTTATAGCATGCCAGATATTTTGGGATGCGCTGGCTGAACCGCCGGGACTGTCGATCCGTAAGATGATAGCTTTAATGGATCTGGAACGGGCTGCCCGTTTAATATTACTGATCGTGGACGCGGAACCCATTACACGGCCAAGCAAGGGCACATTGGAATCACTCCCGCCGGCAATGATTCCCACACAATTCACAACAGCAATACGGCTTTTATTCCGGATTTTAAGCGAACTGGCCGGAACCCGGGCATATTCCTCAGCCGAAAGTTTTCGAATCTTGTCATCCTTCTTTTTAAATAAAGCAACAACATCTTCCGAAAATCCGAGTTGATCCACGAGCCCTGCCTTAAGAGCGCCTTGACCGCTAAATCCGCTCTGATGTTGAATGAGTCTATCCGCCTCCGTTTCAGAGATATGCCGCGCTTCGGAAATAGCTTGTACAAGTTCACTATAGAACTGACTGATTATATCTTCGAGGACCTCTTTTTGTGCGGGAGACATTGTGTTACGCGTATAGGAATCCGGTGCATTTTTATATTTACCGATATGGACAAACTGGGCCTGAACTCCGAAGCGTTTGAAGAAATCTTTGTAAAACGTGACTTCGGAACGAATACCCGTTAAAAAAAGATTCGCCGCAGGGGGCATAAAAATAGAATCACATGCTGTAGCCAGATAATAATCTTTGGTCAGGGCTACATCCGGTCCAAGGAAAGCATACACTTTTTTACCGCTCTTTCGGAATTCACCAATCAAAAAACGCAGTTCCTGCAGCTTGGCATAACCCGTTTCCAACATACCGATTTCGAAAACAACGCCCTTCACGCGTTTATCGATGCGAGCCTTCTCCAGATCGTCCCGAATCTTTTTCAGGTCTAATTCCGATTCCCCCAGGGCTTCCGAAATAGGGTCCGGAGGAAGATATTCGGATAAAGTTCCGCTTAAACGAATGCTCAGATAGGCGTGGGAGGGCACAACGGGTTCATTACTGAACAAACTGCTTAACACAATATACCCGGCAAAAATCAGCAATGAAAAGACAATAATAATACCTATGAACCATTTTAAAAATGTTTTCATCCGTATTCCTTTTTAATGAATCAGAGAGATTAATACACCGGCTATGGTTGCCGTCATAAAGGTGGCCAGAGAGCCTCCCAGCACGGCCTTCAAACCGAATTTGGCCAGATCACTGCGCCGCGAAGGAGCAATACCCCCGATACCGCCGATCTGGATAGCAATGGATGAAAAATTAGCGAATCCGCATAAGGCATAGGTGGAAATAATGATGGCTTTTTCTCCGATAATATGCAGGGGAATTATCTCGGATAATTTTAAATAGGCAATAAATTCATTCAAAACGACTTTCTGGCCGATCAGTGAACCGACTGTTATTGCATCATGCCAGGGCACGCCAATTACCCAGGCAATGGGACTCAGCATCCATCCCAAGAGCATCTCCAACGTAATCGGCTGCCCGTTGGAAGTAATGCCCAGCCAGTCGGTTGCCACTCCGGTAATGATCCAGTTGGACATGGCTATCAGAGCAATAAAGGCCAGCAACATGGCGGCAACATTCAGCGCCAGTTTCAACCCATCGGCTGCACCGGTGGCAGCGGCTTCGATTACATTGGAAGCCGTCTTTTCCACTTCCACTTTTACCTTACCCATAGTGATGGATTGTTCGGTTTCGGGTACCAGAATTTTAGCAATCACGATAGTAGCCGGTGCAGCCATAATACTGGCCGAGAGTAAATGTTTGGCATAAAATAATTGTTGCGCCGGATCGGTTCCCCCCAGCAACCCCACATAAGCGGCCAGCACACCACCGGCAATCGTGGCCATACCTCCAATCATTAAAGTAAGCAACTCGGATTTAGTCATGGGTTCAACATAAGGCCGGACGACCAGAGGAGCTTCCGTCTGACCGATAAAGACATTCGCCGCCACAGAAATGGATTCCGCTCCGCTGACTTTCATGGCTTTGGCCATAACCCAGGCCATACCCTGAACAATTTTCTGCATAATACCCAGATGGTAGAGAACCGACATCAGTGAAGAAAAGAAGATAATCGTAGGTAAAACCTGAAAGGCAAAGATGAAACCGGCAGAAGCCTGCAGATTTTTAGGGAACGCTTTAGCGAACAGGGTCTGATCGGCCAGAGCGCCAAACACAAATTTAGCCCCGTCAAACGTAAAAGAAATGATTTTTACAAAAAAACTGGCAATCCAATCGAAGAAGGTAGCCCCCCAGGGAGTCAATAGAACAAAAATAGCAAATACCAACTGTAACCCGATTCCTATTCCTACCTGATCCCAGCGAATCTTTCTTTTATTATTGGAAAAAAGAAAAGCAATGGCAATCAATACAAACAGACCGAATACTCCGAAAGCAATATCTTTCATTCTTTAGTTGTCTCCTCTTCATCTTCTTTGGGCGGTTCGAAACAATTTCTACACCTCGCTTCATAGATATCTCCGGCACCCACGATAACCGTATCTTTATCCGGGGTCAATCGCTGGGTGTGATTGGCCGGATTCCCGCAAATAGCACAAATCGCATGCGTTTTGGTAATATACTCGGCAATAGCCAGTAAGCGGGGAATGGGATCGAATGGTTTACCACGGTAATCCTGATCCAAACCGGCAACAATGACCCGCTTCCCCATATTTGCCAAAGTCTGACATACCTGAATCAGTGAATCGTCAAAAAACTGAGCTTCATCGATGCCCACAACCTGTGCTTCCAGGGCATATTGCAATATTTCCCGGGGTTTCTCGATCGGTCGCGATTTGATTTTTTGTCTATCATGAGATACGATCTCGGTGGTGCTATATCGATTATCTATTTTAGGTTTGAAAATTTCAACTTTCTGACGGGCGATGACCGCTCTACGCAAACGCCGGATGAGCTCTTCCGTTTTACCGCTGAACATACTGCCGCAGATCACCTCGATCCAGCCGGTATGTTGTTTAACAATATTCAACATCGATAGCATCACCTTTCTACTTTGAATCCTGCTTTTTCAACAGAGAGGAAATTTTTGTGGACAGCAGGTCAATGGCAACCATATTTTTGCCGCCACGGGGAATAATGATATCCGCATACCGTTTGGAGGGTTCGATAAATTGAAAATACATGGGACGCACGGTCTCGGTATACTGATGAATAATGGAATCCACGCTGCGCCCCCTTTCTTCGATATCCCTTTTCAAACGGCGAATAAAACAAATATCCGGGGCCGTATCCACGAAAACACGGATGTCCATTAACTCCCTTAACCGCGGCTCATTTAAGACCAAAATGCCTTCAAGCAAAATAATGGTGTGGGGGCCTACGGTTCGCGTTTCTTTCATTCGGCTGTGAGTTTTGTAATCATAGATAGGATGGGAAATGGATTGGCCGGCCAATAATTTTTCCATATGGTCTGCCAATAGTTCGTGATCGAATGCATCCGGGTGATCGAAATTTTTCCCTGTCCGTTCATCGAAGGGAATATCGGATAGATCCTTATAATAAGAATCTTCCTGCATCATAACCACTTTTTCCGAGCCGAGAGCCTGGATAATATTATTGGCCACTAAAGTTTTCCCGGAACCGGAAGCACCGGCAATCCCGATAAGAATTCCTTTTTTCATATTCTATCCAAGTTGTGAATCTTCAAATGCATGGGGTAAAAGATCTTTCAAAAGGTACGTTTTACTTTGCGTGCCATTACTTAAAATAACTTCCAGATCCGGAGCGTAGTCGTATAACAATTGTCGGCAGGCCCCACATGGAGGACAATACTGGCCATCACGGGCAGAGATCGCAATGGCTTTGAATTGGGTACTGCCTTCGGAGAGAGCTTTGGTTAAAGCGACACGCTCGGCGCAAATGGTCAGGCTGTAAGAACTGCTCTCCACATTACAGCCGGTAAAAATTTGTCCGTCAGCAGAAAGGAGGGCCGCACCGACCGGAAAGTGAGAGTACTTGGCCTGCGCAAATTTGCGTGCTTCTTTCGCTTCCGAAATCAACTGATCTTTATTATAATCGGTCATACTAATCCTGAATTTATTACTTTTTATGACTAGAACCAAGGGAAATGGCACCTCCTGTGCCATAAAAGATTAAAAGGGGAGGTCATCCGGTTCCATAGGTTCATCGGTAGGAGCTTCGGGCTCGGAAACACTTTCAGCCGGAGGCGCGGCGGTTCCTGCTTCCGATTTTGAGCCCAGTAACTGAATGTCATTGGCAATGACATCCGTACGGTATTTTTTCTGGCCGTTCTGATCTTCCCAGCTACTGGTCTGCAATCGACCCTCCACATAGACCTGACGACCTTTTTTCAAATACTCACCGGCAAATTCCGCCTGACGACCAAAAGTGCGTATACTGTGCCATTCGGTCTGGTCTGTCCAGTTACCGTCGGCATCCTTCGTACTGTGATTGGTCGCCAGCGAGAAATTAGCGATGGCTGTGCCACTAGGCGCATACCGCATATCGGGATCCTTCCCTAAACGCCCAATGAGAATAACCTTATTGACTGATCCTCTGCTCATACTCCCTCCTCCTAAAAGTTGGCTGGTAAAAGTTTAGAAATTTAAAATAAGAAAAGAAGACAATCAAAAATAAATAAAATTTTCTCAAAAACAAGTAAAAATATAAAATATTTTGCCGATCCGAAATATACTTCCCGGTTTAACCGGTTTTTTTTACTGATACAAATTGCGCCTATACCCGTTTCAATCTTCGGTTCTTTCTCTGGAACGATAATGAGAAATCACATCGCGGGTCGCTTGCTTAATGGTCCGGCCGGCATTTTTCAGCTCCCGACGTTTACGAAAAATGAAATAAACGCCCAGCAAGGCGGGGATAATAACATTCAATAAAAATATGAAAAAAGAGATCCCCACGGCAGCGGCGGCCGGAAAATGGTACTGGCTCAAAATCCAGGCTGCCAATCCTTCCCGCACGCCGAGTCCGGAGACCGAAATAGGAATGAGTCCGGCCCCCAATATAAAAATTACGGTCAGCCCTGAAATCAGCATATTCACTGCCGCTACTTCATTCAACAAAATATAGTATTGAAAGGTTATACAAATTAATATGGCGACAAAAAATAACGCGGTTTTGATCAACAACATGGAATAGACCACCTTCTTTTCCCTGAAGCGGTTTAAATAAGACAAATTCAGCAATCTGGGCAGGAACAGACTCAATACAAATAAAAAGACAGCTAGAAGTAACAGCTCTATGCGCGCCTTCTTATAAACCAGGGGAAGAACAAACAGAATCAGCATTACTTTTAAATAAGCTTCGAAATACTTTTCTATGCCAAAAGCCATTACCTGAGCACTCTTTTTACCCCGGAGCATGAAAATTTTTGTAATCTCTGCATGACCGCCCGGTATGATTAAGCGGAAAGTAAAACCGGCCAAAAATGCGGGCAGTAACTCTTTAATCCCCTGATGGGCGGAATGACTGTGAATCAGGAATCGCCATCTTCGATATTGAATAGCCAGATTTACCACCGAAATGAAAATGACGGCCAGCAGGGCCGGGAAGGAAAAAGAACTGAGAGTCTCAAATATTTTTTGGATATTTACCCGCTGCAGGATCCATAGAAACAGAGAAAGGCCCACTATATATTTAGCAACGAAAAGTAATTGTTCACGAAGCCGTGTTTTCATCCGTTTTCCTGTTATTTCCATTCATAAAGATGAAGGTAGCCGATAAAACCCAGAATCATTACATAAAAAGGATAAAGTAACATCATGAGCGGCAGATAGGGAATAAGCTCTTTATTCCTGAAAATTTTACAGCTTTTATGGAGTGCGACATACTCCAAAAGATACTTTCCCGCTAAAACGACTGCCCAGACGGTTAGCCAGGAACTGTTAAAAAGAGGTAATGTAAAAAACAGAGCATAGGCCAAAAAAAGAACAATCGAAAAGGCCGCAGATCGCCGACTCTTATCCAAAATTTTACTGTTCTTGCGTAATTGCTGATAAAAAATCTCCCGGCCTGTATCCGGGGGTTGCGTATATACAAAACTATCCGGATGTGCACAATACCTGATTTCGCCGGGACTCAGATCGCGCATGCGTTCTGTTAAATGAATATCGTCCCCGCTACGGAACCCGGTTAAAGCCCGATAGCCGCCCACCCGTTCATAAGCCGATTTTAGAAAAGCCATGTTGCGGCCGACACTGCTGATCGGAAAACCCAATTGCACGGGAGCCGCCACGGTAATAGCAGAAAAAAGATTATCGAATTTTAACCATTTGTCCAGAAATCCGCTCCTGTCTTCTAAAGGGGAGTATCCCAGAACCATGTCGGTTTTTTCATCAAAATAGGAAACCATGGTTTGCAACCAGTCCCGGGGAACCCGGCAATCGGCATCCGTCACAAAAATGATCCGCCCTCTGGCATGATCCACTCCCTTGGCCAGAGCCATTTTTTTGGCATGGTATTTATCACTATCTTGTTCAATGCGAAGCACACTCCAGTTTTTCCGGGTTGCAGCCTCCTTCATCAACAGCCGTACCGTCTGATCGGAAGAATGATCATCTACAAAAATAACTTCGAATCGATCCGCAGGATAACTAAGTTGCTGTAAAGAAGATAGCAAAGGCCCCAGGCGGGTTTCTTCGTTTCGGGCAGCAATGACAATTGAAATAAAAGGTGTATTTTTAGATGGAATATTCCGTTCCAAATGGTTCAGGGCGTAGATTACCAGGAGCACGACACCTATATAAAATACACTGAAGAGAATAAAAACCCACAATAACCAACTCATTATGTTCCTGCTCCTGAATCATGTTTTTCATTTCAAGTTCGTAAATGTAGAAAATAAATTCAATTAAATTTCCGCCGGAATCCATTTAACTCTTTTGCATCTATGCCGGTTTTCCTTTAATTTGCGGGCTTGTTAAGAGATTCATGATTGTAACAGTAAGGGTAGCCTGGAACTATGATGCCGGATAATGAATTATATATACCCCATTTATTAAAATCATTAAACGGCCGGCGAATTCTGAATTTGTTTAAAACCGGCAGCTCGTTTTTACTTTCCGCCCTTCTGCAAAAGAATATTCTTTGGGGACGACCAACTATTTTAACCGTCGAGCCCACCAATACCTGCAATTTACGCTGCCCCCTTTGTACGACCGGTAACGGGGAAATGACCCGTCAACGGGGAAATATGAGTCTCGAAGTTTTTCAAACCATCCTGGACAAAATGGGTAAGGACATTTTTTTCCTGCTTCTTTATCATCAGGGCGAACCTTATCTGAATTCGGACTTTCTGAAAATGGTGCAGCTGGCAAAAAAATATAATATCTATTGTACGACCAGTACCAACGGCCATTATTTTACGGAAGAAACGATTTGGGCCACGATTGATTCCGGCCTGGATTCCATGATCGTTTCCCTGGACGGCACCACTCAGGATGTATATGAACAGTACCGGGTACGCGGTGATATTCACAAAGTCATTGAAGGAACCCGGCGTTTTATGCAAATCAGAAAACAACGCAAAAAGAAGACGCCGCTGATCGCCCTGCAATTCTTAGTCATGAAGCAAAATGAACATCAACTTCCCACAGTCCGAAAGCTGGCCGAGGAATTGGGAGTGGATCGCTTGCTCATAAAGAATATAGAAGTGCGTTCTCTGGAAGAGGCTAAAATCTGGCTGCCTGTAAATGACAAATTCCGGCGCTACAAATTCGACGGTCGGCACTATGAAGTCAAAAACAATAATAAAAAATCGTGTCCGCGCCCCTGGCTATCGACCCTGATCAACTGGGACGGTTCTATGGTTCCTTGCTGTTTTGATAAAAACGGTCAATATGAGATGGGAAATATTGTAGAAACCGAATCTTTTCAAACCCTGTGGCGCGGAACGAAATTTGAACATTTCCGCCAGCAACTTGCCTCGAACCGCAAACAAATCGAAATGTGCCGCAACTGCAATCAGGGCCTGGGCAGTTTCATCCCCGAATTTCGGGTTTTTCAAAGAAAAAAAGCAGGCCGGAAGCCTGCCTTTTAAGTTATTTATCTACCCGCTCAAAGCCGTCGGGTACGGCGAAATCATCCCCGGATAAATTGGCAATTTTTACACTGATCAACTCCGTATGATAGGTGAAAGCCGCCTTATCCTCAATCTTTTCATTATCCTTTTTCATTCTTTTCTTTATGGCTTTTTTCATAAATCCGCCGAACATACTTTTTAAATCGGATATATCCGTTTTTTCTTCCTCTTCCACCTTTTTCTTATGAGGACGAATGGCATAGTAACTACCGTCAACCAGAACAGGGAACCCCTTGATCTTTTTCAGCTCGCCGGCCATCTGCGACGCTTCCACTTTTTCCGGTGTGTTTTCCTGACGGTTCATCTGCTGGAACTGAGCCAGCCAGCGGAGACCCAGAATATCCGATTGTGATTCGCTTAAATCCAGTCCGACTTTTTTCATATAAGCTTTGCCGAACTGCAGCTCTTCTTCCTGTGCTTTTTGCAGGTCCGCCGAAGGTTTTGTCGTCCAAACCACTGTAAATAAACTATCCGTTCCCGTTTCTCCGGTTTCCATGTTTTTCCACTGGGTCACCCAGAGAATCGTATATTTATGGCTCTTAAACTGGTTGATCATCTGATCCTGGCCGCTATCGGTTACTTTGAAAACTCTGCGTATAATCCTGATATTACTTTTCTCCGCAGGCTCGTTTTCTGTTTCCTGTTCTTCTTTGGCTGAAGAGGCGGGTTTTTCGTAATTAAGCTTTTCAATGGGAGAGACCGTATACTGTTTTTTCTTGAAGTTGATGCGGTAGATCTTTAGTTCATCCAGAGCGGTAATTTCGCCTTCTTTGCCCGTATTCATAAATCTCCCGGTCACGGCGCCCATCAATCCCTGGCCTTCAAAGCTGGTGTTCTTTTCTTCATATTGCTTCATTCCCTGTAACCTGGTGGTAGAATGAGTAATGATCTTTCCAAATCCTTTAAAGGCTACCGAAGTTTTGCTCGTTTTAATCACTCCGGCCGATGCGAAGCTGAGCAGCAATCCCATCATAATAAAACCCATAAAAAAACGTCGCATAAAATTCTCCTTATTTTTTAGTAAAACAAGAATAACGGGTCTAATATAATCGATCTTTGTTTTTTTTCAAATGATAAAATTTAAAAAATGAATTTTGAGATACTATTCTAATAATCTTATTGTTTCTGACTGTTTCCCTTGTTAAATTTAGTACAATATATAGTCCGGAGTTTGTGAGCTCGAATCTAAAATGGAATTTATTGCGGGAGAAGGAGACTATGAGTTTTTTCGATAAGCTGGTTGTCTGGAGTTTACCCTTAATTCCGAAACCTGTCGTAGGTTATTTTTCACGTCATTATATTGCCGGCCCCAAGCTGGACGATGCCATAGCGGTCGTAAAAGAATTAAATGCTCATCACGCCATGGCCACCATGGACCTTTTAGGTGAAGAAAGCATGAACAAAGAAGAAGCGGAAGCAGCCGTTGTTGAATATCTGCACATTTTGCGGGCCATTGATGAATATCAATTGGATGCCAATCTATCTGTAAAACCGACCCAAATGGGACTGAATATCGATCAGGAATATTGCTACCAAAATATCAGAAGAATCGTCCGGGAAGCAAAAAAATTCAATAATTTTGTCCGTATCGATATGGAAGATCATACAACTACCTCAGCCACTATCGAGATGTATTTGAAACTCAAACAAGAATTTGGAAACCATGTGGGTACGGTCATTCAGGCCTATTTACGTCGTACTTCTGCGGACATTAATTTACTGTTGAAGGAAAAACCCAACCTGCGTCTCTGTAAAGGAATTTATGTAGAGGCCCGGGAAATCGCCTATAAAGACATGGCGATTATTAATGAGAACTATAAATACAATCTGGAAAAACTATTATCCAACCGTTGCTATACCGGCATTGCCACCCATGATGAGAAATTGGTTTGGCAGGCGTTGATGTTGATTGAAAAATACGGTTTAAAAAAGGATGAATATGAATTCCAGATGCTTTTAGGCGTGGATGAACAACTGCGGAAGATTATCATCGATGCCGGCCATCGCTTACGGGTCTATGTACCTTACGGAGAACAATGGTATCCCTATTCCACCCGTCGTTTAAAAGAAAACCCGCGCATGGCGGGTTATGTATTTAAACGAATTTTTGGCCTGAGTTAATGGTCAGACGGCCATACGTTCTTCCGTGAAAGATTGGGCATATTCTTGCTGCAGATCGGCAAACAGCTCTTTAACCGAGATAATTTTATCTACCTTATAAGCGTTTGACCCGGCAAAAGTGAATCCTTTTAACAAGGCTCCCTGTTGGGCATTTTTCAGTGCGTCGGCAATACAATAGGGGGTCGTACGGAAATCGCAGGTTTTGATACACTTCCATGAACACTTGACCGGTTTACGTTCCCCCGCCTCAACCCCGTCTAAAAACGCATTCCGGATCGCCCTTCCCGGCAGTCCTACCGGGCTTTGAATAATTTCTATATCTTCTTTTTTACAATCCACATAGGTTTGTTTAAATGCGTCCGAGGCATCGCACTCATAAGTAGCCACAAAGCGCGTGGCCATTTGGATGCCTCTGGCACCTATTTCCAGAAATTTTCTGGCATCGGCACCCGTAAAAATTCCCCCGGCTGCTATGACCGGTATATCTTTGTGTAAAAGTTCTTCAAAGGTTGCCACTACTTCAATCACATCGGGTACAATATTTTCCAATCGGAATTTCGGATCATCGATCTGCGAGCGTTTGAAACCTAAATGTCCTCCTGCTTTGGGACCTTCTACCACAACGGCATCCGGAATACGGCCGAAGCTTTTCTCCCAATACTGGAAAATAAGCTGAGCAGCCCGACCGGAAGATACGATGGGAGCAAAGAGTGTTTTGATACTTTGAATGCGCTGCGGAGTATATCCTTTCGGAAAACGAAGGGGCAAGCCCGCACCCATAAAAACAATATCGACTTCTTCTTCGATACTGCATTCCAAAAGGCTGTTGAAATCGGTCATCGCTACCATAATGTTCGTACCGATCACGCCATCGGTGAGCTGCCGCGCTTTACGGATCTCTTCTCTCAGCAGCTGGATATTAGCCTCACGATAGGAACGGCCTGTATCCTTATCCAAAAGACCAAGCGCCACTGAAGAAATAACACCGATACCTCCTTCGTTAGCCACGGCAGAAGCCAATCCCGACAAAGAGATACCCACCCCCATTCCACCTTGAATAATTGGAGTCGGCAACACATAGTCACCGATTTTTAATGACGGCAGCCGATTGTAAAACATAATTCTTTCCTTAACGTTAATAACTCGATACGATATAGAGGCAATGTTAACAATCTTTTTTGAGGAGAATTGTAAAAAGAATGTAAAAAGAGTAAATTGGATCGGGAATAAAAAAAGAATCCTATTTATGAAAAAAACCCATTCTCTGTTTTATCATATATTGATTTTTATTGTGGCTCAGGTGGCCTGGTTATCCCTCTTAGGGCTATGGATATATTGGTATGTAAGTAACTATATTATCCTTACCAAAGTCGGCAGTAAGATTTCTCCGCAACTTATTTCCGGGAACACCAACCTCTTTGCTCTGATCAGCGGCTTAATCCTTATGGTGGCCATCTCTCTTGGAATGTCTTTGATCTTTGTTTACCTTACCCGCCAAATCAGTTTGACCCGAATGTATGATAATTTTATTGCCAGTATTACTCATGAATTAAAATCGCCTCTGTCATCCATTCAACTCTATCTGGAAACATTACGATCCCGGCAGATTCCCAGGGATAAACAACAAGAATTTTTTACCCTCATGCTGAATGATGTGGAGCGGCTCAACAAACTTATCAGCTCCATTCTCTATCTTTCCGGGTTGGATCAGAAAAAAACGATCGGTAAATATGCCTACGATTACCAAATTTATGATTCCGATCAGGTTCTCCGGCAGATGATCCGGGATTCGGCCGAGCAGGTTCACATTCCGGACAAAGCTATCCGCATTAGCGGTCATCCTTCCTGCCAATGCGTATTGGATCGTAACTGGTTCCGGCTTGTATTTGATAACCTGTTCGATAACGCTGCCAAATATACGGTCCAGCCCGTTCAACTGGACATACGGCTAAACTGTACCAGAAAAAAGATTCTGATCGAAATTACGGACAATGGTGTGGGTATTGCTTCCAAAGATCAGAAGAAGATCTTCCATAAATTCCAGCGGTTGGAACATCATAACAGTCCTTCGGTTAAAGGTACCGGATTAGGTCTCTATTGGGTAAACGAGCTGGTTCGTTTCCACGGTGGCCGAATCGGTGTGTTTAGCAAGGGGCAGGGATACGGTACCACCTTTAAAATAGAACTCCCTGTTTATCGGGTCTCTAAGAAACACTATATTAAAAATTTATTGAAGCGTAGTAGAAAAACGGTGCCTGCCGATGAAAAAAAATGAACTTGTCCGGGCAAAAATTTTACTCGTAGAAGATGAAGATACCATGGCCATCGGTCTGGAATTTAATCTGAGCGAGGAAGGGTATGAGGTCATACGGGCGGCTGACGGTAAAAAAGCCCTGGAGTACATTGATTCCGACACGTACGATCTGGTTATCTTAGACATCATGCTTCCTTATTATGACGGTTTTGAAATCGCCGAAATTCTACGGCAAAAAGACCCCCAGATACCGATCCTTATGCTTACCGCCCGTGGGGATATCAAGGATCGTATAAAGGGATTTGAGACCGGTGCGGATGATTATCTGATCAAACCTTTCCATTTGGATGAATTGCTTCTCAGAGTACAAGGAATGCTAAGACGTAAGAGCTGGTATAAGGAAACCACAACCCGTACCCCGGTAATTCATTTCGGCAAAAACGAAATAAATTTTGAAAACCTGACCTGCCAGGCAGGAGATAAAAAGTTCCAGCTCACACCCCAGGAAGCGCTTCTTTTACGATATTTAATCGACCATAAGGGTAAAATTATTTCACGGCAGGAGTTACTGAAAAATGTCTGGAATGTAAAATCGGATATCGAGACCCGTACGGTGGATAATTTTATTGCCCATCTCCGTAAGTACTTCGAACAGGATCCCTCGCATCCCGTTTATATCCGCAGCGTCCGGGGAGCCGGGTATATGTTCAGCGATGAATCCTCCTGATTTTTCCGTCATACATATCGATACATCATCAAATAGTGGGCGGAACTGCCCAATATGACAAAAAGATGGAATAGTTCGTGGAAGCCGAACACGGACGGAACCGGATCAGGCTTTTTTAAAGCATAGACCACGGCTCCGATTGTATAGAATAGTCCCCCCAGGGTTAGCAAATAAATGCCTCCGGTAACGATCGCTTTGCTCAAAGGCCAGATACCGATAACGATGATCCATCCCATCAAGAGATAGATGGCCGTATAGAATTTCCGCGGAGCATTCAGCCAGAATAATTTGAAGAGGATTCCCAGAAGCGTTAAGCCCCATACTGCGGACAAAATGGACCACCCCCACGGCCCGTGCAGGGAAATCAAGCAGATCGGCGTATAGGAAGCAGCGATAAAGATAAATATCATCATATGATCCATCTTGCGGAAAAAACGGAGGCGCGATCCGGAAACAGGCAGCCAGTGATAAAGCGTGCTGAAGAGATAAAGAAAAATCATAGCACCTCCAAAAACAGTAAAAGAGATCAGATGTAAACCGCTGGCGGAATGTGCATCGCGCAGTAATAAAAAAACCAGACCGATAACGGCCAGGATAAAGGCAATGAAGTGAGTCAAACCGCTTAAAGGATCCCTGAAAAAATGCACTTTATCTCCCTAATTAGACTGTTCGAATGAAGGAAAATACCGAAAACAAATACACGGCTTTGTAAAAGGAGTGTAAAACAAATCCGGTTAAAATATTCGAATCCCGGGATTGGGCCAAAATTATTAAGAATTGGGAACCGGAACTGAGAAATACTCTTTTTTATCCCCTTTGAATCTGCGGACGGCGATAGAAGCTATATAACCGGATGATCATCTGAGAGAAAAGTGCATAACCTTCGGGGAAAAAAATCCGAAGAAGAATGTATTTTTTCTTTACCTATCTTAACAATTCCGAGACCGATCGTTTGGCATTGATATTGTATATTACCTGGGCAAAAAGCGGAGCAATGGATACTTCATCGTACCAGGAATTACGTTTAATAAAATTTTCGCCGTGCATAACCGCGTCGGTTCCGATAATACGGCTGATGAGACCGTCTTCATAGGCCCGGCCCAATTTTTCCTCCGCATCGCCGTTGAAAAAGGGAAGGCTGCAGGCAACATAAATATCCCGGGCACCTTTATCTTTTAATAATTTGGCCGCATTGACGATGGTACCGCCGGTGCTCACCATATCATCGGGAATCAGAACATGTTTATCACGCACATCGCCTACCAGGCGCATACTTTCTACCACGCTGCTACGTGAATAGTCACGGGCCTTATCTACAATCGCCAAATCCGTATGCAATTCTTTGGAATAAAAGCGCGCTTTCTCGGCACCACCCACATCCGCCGAAGTAATAATCAAATGATTGGCTTCATAGTGGTCGCGAAAGTAATTAATCAAGGTACGGGAGGCATGCAGATCTTCCAGTTTGGCCGTACTGAAAAAACCCATGATTGCTTCGGCATGTACATCCAGGGTAATCACCCGGTTGGCTCCGGATACTTCCAAAAACTGAGCAATTTGTTTGGCGGTGATGCCCTCGCGCGTTTTCTTACGTTCCTGCCGGGAGTATGGATATTGGGGAATGACCACAGTGATCGAATCCGCATCGGACTGGAAGGCGGCGTTTACGGCGGTCAGAAGGGCCATCAGATTATCATTAATTGAACGCCGGGTGAGTGGATCATCCATACATTGCACGATATAATGATCATCCCCGCGAATATTCTCTTTAATGACGGTCTTAATCTCCCCATTGGCGAACTGTATTTCTTCCGATTCGGTCAAACGAAAAGGAAGCAAATCGTTGCCGTTTCTTAAAATTTCATTTAAATGATCCACAATACGCTGGGCGAAAACCTGCCCTGAAGCACAGGCCGAAATGCTTAAGGCACCCCGTTCCCCCCGCTTTTTGGAAATACTTGGCTTAACCACTTTCATACCTCTCGGTTACTACCCATATTTTTAAACATCTTCTTCATTTGATTATTGAACGCACCTCAATCTTGATATACTTTTCGGTATTTCGGAAAATAACGACGAATAAGGGTTGCTATTTCATCGTGAACCAAACCATTGGAGGCCAGCATGTAATTTCCATAAAGGAAACGGTCTCCCAGCCAAAAGTCACTGACCCTACCACCGGCCTCCCGGACCAGTACCGTACCGGCAGCCACATCCCAGGGACTCAGGCCGATTTCCCAGAAAGCATCAAAACGGGCGCAGGATAAATAGGCCAGATCAATAGCTGCCGCACCCATCCGACGCATGCCTACCGAATGATTAAAAATATCTTCAAATGTGCGCAGATAGGGGGGTAAAAATTGTTTGGCTTTAAACGGGAAACCGGTGGCAACCAAACAATCACCGAGTGAGGATTTTTGACTGACCCGGATTCTTCGGTCGTTAAGATAAGCACCGAGCCCCTTTTGAGCGGTGAACATTTCATCCCGCAACGGATCATAGATAATTCCCAGAATGAGTTCGTCCTTTTGCATCAGGGCAATGGAAATAGCAAAAACCGGAATACCGGAAAGATAATTTTTCGTACCGTCCAAAGGATCGATAATCCATAAATTCGTGCTGCTCTCCGCCCGGGCGCCGCTCTCTTCGGCCAGAATGGCATGATCCGGAAAATTTCGTTTAATAACCGAAATAATGGCTGCCTCCGATTGTTCATCCACAAAACTTAAAAAATCATTTTTTGTTTTCCGGCGGATGGCTGCCGAAGGTACTTTGCCAAAATGCTTTGTTAAAATCTGCCCCCCGGCCCGGGCTGCCTTTCGGGCCGTATCCATCAGGGAATTATTCATCACCACTTCCCATTTTATATCCTGGAATTTTACCCGTTTATTGCGCCTTTTTAATCGTTTCCACTATCATCTTATGCAGATTGCCGTTAGTGGCAACAACACCCCGGTTGTCCGATAATTTTTTCCCCCGGGAAAAATCCAGCTCCCGGCCGAACATATCGCTTACCCGGCCACCCGCTTCACGCACGATAACCACTCCTGCGGCATGATCCCATATCTTTTCCCGATAGTCCGGTTGGGAAGGATTGGGTAGACGTAAATAAACGTCGGCCTCACCCCGGGCCAATACGGCATATTTAACCTGGCTGTCATAGCGCACCGATTGAGCACGCCGACCGAAGGCACTCATTACGGCCCCTTGCAAGCCATGATTGGCATGCCCGGCTTCCACACTTTCCAAAAAACGCACCGTATCCTGCTCCTTCTTTTGAGCCACATGAATCGCTTTTAACCGCTTTCCCTCCATTTCACGGACAAAGGTTCCCTGTCCTTTCACCGCATAGGCCAGCGTGCCCGGCTGCCCCCCCTCCTCGTAAGGTAAATTCGGACAACCCAGAACACCTAACACCGGTTGACCGTGCTCAATAAGAGACAGAGCCACGGCATATTGCTGACCGCGCAGGAAACCTTTTGTGCCGTCGATGGGATCGAGAGTCCAGAACCGCTCTCCGGATTGACCGTTGCCTAAATCAATGCTGTCCAGAATATCCTGAACGGACCAGTCCGGTAAGAAGGTTTGAATCTTTGCCAGCAATTCTTCATTTTCTTCTTGCCTTAAACTTTGGGCATCTTCCTCGCCGACAATGGCCATTTGCGGAAAGTGCTCATGTATCATCCGACAGACAACGGCCTGAGAAGCAAAATCCGCAACCGTAACCGGGCTGCGGTCCTTTTTGATGAGCGTATCTTCCGATATCAGTTGAGCCTGCACCTGCCGACAAATACGGGAAGCTTCCTGAACGGCTTCTATAGCGATCTGTAAATAAGGGTTCATTTAATGTTCCTTGTAAATTTTCTCACCGGCTCTGACAGCAATTTTCAGCCTGTTTTCAAAAGGCGGAATGGCACAACTGTAGCGATCACTGTAAGCGCAATAAGGGTTGTAGGCGTAGTTAAAATCCACTATGTAGCGATTCTGTTTGTGTTCTTCTATATCGATGTAACGACCACCGCCATAGGTTTCCACATCGGAAGTTTCATCCCAGAAACCCAGAAAAAGATGGGCCTTACGACCGGGCTCGGTAGGAAGTATCTTAATAATCTGTAATCGAAATTTTTGCCCGTCTTTTTCAAATTCAAAATATCCGTAACGAACGGCCGGACGAACATCTCCTGCTTTCGATCCGCGGATTTTAATGGAATCCACCCGCGTATACCGATGAATAGGCCCCTCGAAACGCCAGGTGATATCATACGGGTAATAATGCAAATGGGTAAATGTCTTGCGATCTTCTGCGGTCAGCGGAGACCAGTCGGCCGTTTTAAAATCATGCTCCGTAGAGATAAGGTATGTTTGAAAAGTGTGTTTCAGGGAATCGATTTGCTGCGCCGAATAACGGGGAGGATTATATTTTTGGCAAGCTATGAACAGTAGCGGAAACAACAGGATCGAAATTAGTTTCATGATGATTCTTTCGCAGAGATAGATTTGTTTGCCCGCGCCAAATTTATTGACCGTACTCCACTTTTGCAAATAGAGTTTTCAAGAAAATGTAAATTGCCGGGAGACGGGAATAAATATATCTCATTATGCGATTGATTACCTTGCACGATGTTTGGATGAAATGATTAGAATTAAATTTATGGAGTCTAAAAAACATGTCCTATTTAGTTTTAAGCGGCAGCCTGTACCCGGAAAGCCGCAGCCGAATTCTGGCCGAAAAAGCCGTTGCTTTGTTACAAACACAAGCCGTTCCGGTGGAATATGTCGATTTGCGTGAATTCCCTCTGCCCTTATGCGACGGAGACAAAAGCCAGATTAACCTGAATGTTCTTAAGCTGAAGTCGATTATCGCCCGGGCACAAGGTATTCTTCTTGCCGGACCGGTTTACAATTACGCAGTGAACTCCGCTCTTAAAAATGCCGTGGAACTAACCGGCGAAGTCTGGAACGACAAAGTCATCGGATTTCTTATTGCGGCGGGTGGGAAGAACAGTTATATGTCCTTTATGTCCTTCGGTAATAGTTTGATGCTGGAATTCCGCTGTACGATTATCCCCCGTTTTGTCTATAGTACGGCCGATGATTTTAACGGGGAGAATCTTCCTTCAGCGGAATTACAAAGACGTCTAAAAGAATTAACGACAGGTCTGATACGATATACAAAGGCTCTAAGGAAAAATCAGATAAATTCCTGAACGATTTCGGGACGAGGAGAGGGAATAACGATTTTCTCCACCAGCAGACCCTTGCTTTCGATAATGGCCGCTCCGGCATCCACGGCCGACTGCACGGAGGCCACATCTCCGGTAAGGGTTACAAATCCCTTGCCGCCGATGGCCATGGCCAAATGCACGGTGATCAACTGTACCGTGGCCGCTTTAACCGCGGCATCGGCCGCTTCGATCACCGAAGCGACGGAAAAACCTTCAATCACCCCCAGGGCTTCAATTTCCGGCAAATGATCCACACCACTGATGGCCGGAAAAACATCAGGATGTATATTGGGAATAATAAAATGATCCACCACGGTATGGGCCCCAACCGCAACGCCGGCTTCAATACTGGCGTTCACCGCATCCACATCGCCACTAATTAAAACCATGTATTTACCCGGACAGATGGTTCTATTGACCACGATTTGCACATCGGCTCGTTTCAGGACGGCGTCAGCCACTTCAAATCCTTTGGCGATACTCGATGTTTCCACAATTCCGATGGCAGAGCCCTTCATAAAAATCCCTTCCCTTAACTGGTTTTAATCTCAATACCCCGCGCTTCGATTTGGGTAACTGTTCCGTTAATACTGGCATGTATCGGCGTGCCCAGGGCATCCGCCTCCACATCGGCAATAATTTGTCCCTGTTTCACCCTGTCGCCCACTTGAACCAGGGGACGGGCCGGCTGACCGATATGAGAATCCAATGGAAGGATGACCGTTCCGGGCCGGACGGTAACAGGATCAAATTCCGCATGCCGGTCATAAGGAGTTAGTCCCAAACGACGGTAAACGGTTTGAATGGGAATTTCACGCCCTTTTCTTACCGGGTGGGCATCACGTACTAACCGTTTCATCTCTTCATCCGTGCGGGCCAGATTCTTTTCCCGTAACAATTGCTTGGCGTCGATACAAATATGCATGGGATCAAGCCCCTCGGGACAGGCGATCATGGTACAGACATTACATTCGACACAGAACTGAGCCCATAGGCTGGCCCGTTCCTTTGCTTCTCCGGTCATGAGCAGGTTGCGCATCACCTTATGCGGTTCAAGAGGATGTCCTAACAGGTAACGGGGACACATTTCCGTGCATAGCGAACACTGATCACACTGGCCATGACCGATACGCGTATAGGATTCTTTGGGCGTTGACTTCTTCTTGACCAAATAATGATCTTCAGGAAGGATAATCAGTCCGCCGATATTCCTGGCCACAGGATTGGATAAATCCGGGCTGATGCCGCCCATCATTACGCCTCCGGTTAAGACCACAGGCTCATCCGTTGTTAATCCGCCGGCCTGTCCGATACAGGTTTCGAAGGGAGTACCGACCGGTACCCTCAAGGTCAGCGCTTCTTGCACCTCCCCGGTTACCGTCACATATTTTTCGATCACAGGCCGATCCTCATCCACGGCATGGGCGATATTGACAATCGTTTCCACGTTATCGACCACACAGCCCACCTGCAACGGTATCCCTCCCGGCGGAATGAGACGTCCGGTAACCTCATAAACTAATATGTGTTCATCCCCGGCCGGATATACATCCTCATAGACAAAAAACCGAAAACCATGTTTTTCTGCCATAGGGGTATATTTTTCGGCAATATCACGATTCTTTTCCTTCAGAGCGATGGTCACTTTATCAGCGCCTGTGATTTCCTGCATGATCTGCAAACCGCGCATCAAAGCTTCGGGCTCTTGTAGCATGGTCTGACGGTCTTTGTAAAGAAGCGGCTCGCATTCCGCCCCGTTGGCGATAATGTGTTCCACGCTGGCATCCAGCTTTTTATAGGTCGGAAATCCGGCTCCTCCCGCCCCGATCACACCGGCCTTCCTTATTTTATCAAGCATCTGTTGTCGGTTCATAGCCTTCCTTTTCTACACGATACGAGGCAATAGCCAGGGGAGTCAGGTACAAGGGATTGTAGGGCATAATGATTTCTTTCCCGGGAAGTTCTTCCTGCAGAACCCGATCCATGTGCGGGAAACAGCAGGTTCCGCCGCTGCAATATATTTTTTGTACGGTCTGTTTGCCAATATGGTTGTTCAGAATATCGGCCATTTTCTGAAAAACGGGTTCGACCACAGGCAAAAGATTTTCAGCCTGACCGTTACATTTCAGTGCTTCGGCTTCTTCGTATGTTATTTTACGGTTGCCGGCAATAGTGAGTGTTACATGGTGTCCGCCTGTGGCTTCATCGGCTGTATACACAATTTTACCCCCTTTAACCACGGCTAAGCCGGTTGTGCCGCCGCCTATATCAATGACGGTTCCCTCTTTCAAATTAAGCAGTCGAACCACGCTGGAAGGTTCATCGATAATGGTTTCTACACTTAGCCCTGCGGCCTGAATAACATTTTCTGAAGTACGGGGATCGGTTCCGGGAGGGAAAGAACTAATGGCCTGTTGAATATGAATGCTTAATTTCTGTTCAATGCGTTGAATTAAACGCTTGACAATCTGTGTTGCCCCCCAGTAATCGAGCACGATGCCGTCTCGTACCACTTCCGCCCATTCCATAAATGCGGCCAGCGGTTCCCCGGATTCATCTGTTGCCATAACCATGATATCCGCCGTGCCCAAATCAACGCCCACATGAATTTTGGATGGCACCTTTTGCGGATGGTCGTCATTTACGATACGTTCAATAAGTTGCAGACGACGATTGACTTCTTTCATAGTCGACATGATTACACAATTCGGAAATGGTCCACGATCACGCAACGCCTCAGACGTACAAAGCTGCGGGCCGAAGTCACTCCTTCACCGGTGGGAGTGGTAATAGTCATGGAGGTCCAGCCTTCCCCTCCGAAGCCCAATCCGGCCAGACAGGGTCCGTTTTTAACGAAGATGCTGGTGTTGATTTCATTGGCCATACGATTCATATGATCGATATTTTTGGAATGCATGGCGGCTGTATGGTGCAGACCCCGTTCCAGCTCCAGAGCCAGATCGATCGCTTCATTCGCATCCCTCGCTCTGACTAAGGGAACAATAGGCATCATTAATTCCAGACGGGCGAAGGGATGATTTTTATCGGTCTCCATAAAAAGCAGACGCGTATCCGCCGCTATATTCAGACCGATCTTTTCGGCGTATACTTTAGGATCCCGACCCACCAGTTTACGGTTAATAACCGGTTTGTCAGGATAACCTTCTAAAATAACCCGGGCCAGAGCCTCGCTCTGAGCGGCTGATAATTCCACGGCTTTGTGTTTCTGCATTTCCTGCTTAAGCTGATCCGCGATCTGATCCACGGCAATGATTTCTTTTTCATCGGCACACACGATATTATTATCGAAGGAGGCTCCCCAGACAATATCTTTGGCCGCCCTGGCGATATCGGCCGTCTCATCCACTACTACCGGCGGATTACCGGCTCCGGCCGCCATCAACCGTTTATTGGTATGCTTACGCGCCGCTTCCACCACCGATTCCCCGCCGGTGACCACCAACAGATCGATTCCCGGGAACTGGAATAACTGCCGGGCGACTTCAATAGACGGTTCGGCCACGGTCACCAGTAGATTGCGCGGCCCGCCTATTTGGGCAATCGCCTCATTGATCACGGAAATGGCATGTTGTGAAACTTTTTTTGCCGCCGGATGCACACCGTACACCACTGCGTTACCTGCAGAGACCATACTGATCGTATTATTCAGAATGGTTGCCGCCGGATTGGTGGAAGGGGTAATTGAAGCAATGACTCCCCAGGCGGCATTTTCGGTAATGGTCAAACCATGGTCTCCGGAAAGGGCTTCGGGACGCAAATCCTCGATACCCGGGGTACGTTCCGCCTGTGAAATATTTTTGGCGGTCTTATCCGCAATATTGCCCATTCCCGTTTCCCGGACAGCCATTTCGGCCCATTCCCGGGCGTGCTCGATACCGGCCTGACGAATCGCCTGAATGATTTTCCCGCGAAACTCCAGGTTGCGAATCTGTTTTTGGGCCTGATGAGCCGCTGCAACGGCTTCATCCAGAGTCTGAAAAACTCCGGTTGCCAAATTGGCCGTCGAAGATCGAGCCGGCGCCGATTTGTTTTCCAGTTTAGTTAGAACCGAATTGACGATCTGCGCGATTTCCTGAGATGATAAGCTCATGAGCTGTTACCTGCTTCCGATTATTTAATGGTTCCTTTAAGTTTAATCGGGAAAACCTCTTCCAGATCACCGTGAGGACGCGGAATCACATGCACGGAGACCAGCTCACCGACCCGTTCCGCTGCGGCCGCTCCGGCATCCGTCGCCGCTTTACAGGCCGCCACATCTCCGCGTACCAGAGCGGTCACATAGCCACCGCCGATCTGCTCGTAAGCAACCAATTTAACACGGGCTGCTTTAACCATGGCATCCGAAGCTTCAATCAGACCCACCAAGCCCTTGGTTTCGATCATACCTAATGCTTCCATCATTTGCTTCTCCTTTATTTAGAAATTCCGTTTATTTCTGTTTGCTGCGCAGTTTAATGGGAAAAACATCTTCCAGATCATCGTGAGGACGCGGAATCACATGCACGGAAATTAGCTCGCCGACCCGTTCCGCTGCAGCCGCTCCGGCATCCGTTGCCGCTTTACAGGCCGCTACATCACCGCGTACCAGGGCCGTCACATAGCCACCGCCGATCTGCTGATAAGCAACCAATTCCACTTTGGCCGCTTTAACCATGGCATCCGAGGCCTCGATCAATCCTACTAATCCCTTGGTTTCAATCATGCCTAATGCTTCCATTTATCTCTCCTAATCATTCGGTTGTTCCGATTTGTTTCCTCTATGATTTTATCCTCCGACCTCCAACTTCACTTTTGCCGTTAAGCAGGAAGTGAGCAGGGTGGTCTCGATAATTTGCCGGGTCGTACAATGGGCCGTTAAAGCTACGATCGGTCTGGGTAAACCCTGTACAAAAGCCCCGTAAGCTTTGTAACCGACCAGATCCCTGGCAATTTTATAGCCGATGTTCGCTGCATTCAAAGAAGGAAAAACAAACACATTGGCTTCCCCTTTTAACGGACTTTGCGGTGCCTTTTGAGCTGCTACAGCCGGGACCATCGCCGCATCGAATTGAAGTTCCCCGTCCACCAGCAAAGCGGGGTCCTCTTTTCGGATTAATTCCACGGCTTCCCTGACTTTATCCGTCCTTTCATGCTGCGCACTGCCTTTGGTCGAAAACGATAGCAGAGCCACTTTCGGGATGCGGCCCGTTAGTTTTTCAAAATTCCGCGCTGTATCAATAGCCACATCCTTCAATTGGGCGGCGGTCGGCCGAATTAAAACACTCCCGTCGGCAAAGGCATAGATGTTTTTTTCATCCGGACCGATCATCAGGTAAAAAGAGGAAACCGTCTTTCCCTCCTCTGGCGGACCAAGTACCTGCAGAGCCGCATGCAGCACTTCACCGATCGGCTGTTGATTGCCGGAAAGGCAAGCCTGAGCCGCACCCTGTTTCAATAGCATCATTCCGTACCACAAGGGCGAAGCCAGACGCTCCGTCGCCTCGAACCGGGATAACCCCTTTTGAGATCGTTTATCAAAGAAAGCACGTACCAGATGATCGAAATCCTTATCATGACGCGGAGCGCGCACCCGGATACCGCGGGTGGAGATATGGTACGTTTCCGCAAACTCCCTGATCTGAACCGGACTTCCTATTAGAATCGGATCCGTAAAAGACTCGTCTTTCAAATAGCGGGCGGCCTCTAACACCCGAACATCCAGGGCATCGGTGAAGACTACGGTTTTCGGCCTCTTACTACACCGTTCCCGCCAAAGATTCATTACGGTCTCGGATATCATCGCTTGTTACGGTACTCTCTACCGTTTAAATACTCGGAAAGGACCTCAACAACTACTTCCCGTACCAGCTCCGGTTGACGCTTATCCGGCGGTAATTTCTCAACCACCTGTTCCACCACCTGGCGTACCAGTTTTTCGTCCAGTTTACCGGGTAACTCAGATTGATTTCCGTGGGAACCTGTTACTCCGGAATCCATCAGGGCAATGCCGAAATCCTTGGCCATACTGCGTGCTTCCGGAGTGACAATCGTTTTACCAGATTCGATTATTATTTCCTGTACTCCGTCTTTTTTGGCCTGACGGATGGTCAGGGCTGAAATGAGTTTCTTCATGCTAACAACTTTATGTTATTTTCAAACGTTTTAAAATTTCCGCAGCCAGAGCCTGATACTCTTTTGCACCTCGGGCTGACGGCGCATATTTTAAAATTGGTTTTTGAGCATTAAAGGCCTCGGTTAATTTGCTGTTCACACCAATAATCGTCTCAAAAACCTGTTGACCGAACCGATCCTGAATCAAAGCATAGACTTCTTTGGCCACTCTTGTCCGCCGGTCATACTGCGTGCCGAAAAGTCCTAATATTTTTAAACGTTTATTCAAATGACGCTGCGCTTTTTCAATTACATTCAGAGTAACTTCCAAACCGCTTAAGGCCAGATACTGGGTTTGAACAGGAATCAGGGCATAATCAGCAATGGCCAGAGCATTGAGAGCCAGATTGCCCATATTGGGCGGACTGTCAAAGAAAATCAAATCATACTTACGGGGAAAATCGGAGCGCTTCAGAAAAAATTCCGTGTCTTCCTCCTGCTGCATCTCATCATAAAATTCGCTCAAAGCCGGCTCCGAGGGCAGACAGTCCAGACCCTCGCTGTCCGTTTCATAAATATAATCAGCCAATCGACGATTAGGGTTGATTAAATAGTCGCAAATGGTTTGATGCCGATTGCCCTGTTTGTCAAATCCCAAATGCAAGGAAGTACTGGCCGAAGGGTCCAGATCAACCAGCAAAGTTTTTTTACCCATGCGGGCCAGGCTGGCCGAGAGATTGACGGCACTGGTCGTTTTACCCACTCCGCCTTTATTGTTGATGATAACGATCAGTTTCATTTACGGCCTGTATAAAAGTAAGTCTTCTGTACCTTTTCCACCAAACCCTGATCCATCATTTGCTTGAGAATCATCCTGACCTCACTCTGATCATTACCGCTCTTTCCGGAAAGCTCTTTAAGGGAAAGACCCTGTTTTGATTTTTTCAGAAGTTCCTCAAGTTTTTCCTGCACCGTTTGCGTTTTTACCCGGGAGCCTTGTCCGGCTCTTCGTCCGGTTTTCTGTGGCCTGTTTTTGGGCGTACCCGTTTCCGCAGAGGATTGTTTTTTTCTGCCCTTCATAAAAGTTTCTACCAGCAGAACCGTATCGTCGAAGGGACGGGGAATGACATTGGCTGAAATTAGCTGCCCCACGCGGTCTGCGGCCACACTACCGGCATTGACTGCGGCCTGACAGGCACCCAATTCACCTTTTACCACTATCAGCACCAGGGCGCCGCCCGCCTTACGCCATTTGACAAGTTCCACCCGGGCTGCTTTAACCATGGCGTCTGCCGCTTCGATGGCCGCTATATAGCCCCGTGTTTCAATAAATCCATAGGCCAGTTCCATAATTCATAAATTAAAGAAATAATCACTTTACAAGCAAGCGTAAAGACCAGAATCCTTGTGTGATTTGAATCTTCCCATCCGATCGGCTGGAAAGCGGATATGATACACTAAAATCAGTACGCTGATTTTTCTACAGTTGTGCTTTCTTGATCCGGTTATTCAAAAACCGTAAAATATGCTCTATTCATATTATTTAAAGAAGGACAGAAATATTATGCATTTTAATTTTAAATGGAACTGGATCGCTCTGTTATTGATTGTGGCCTTTTTAACTTATAAATACGCCTGGCCTTACTACCGTCATTTTCAATTGAAGAAACGCACCAACCGGGTCTACGCCCTTCTTCCCAAAGACAGGGTACCCTGGAAAATCTATGGGAATTCGGAAAAAGGCCATCCGATCTATTACTGGCAAAGCGGCGACACAGGGACCGTTACACTGATTTTCGGGGCTTTTCACGGTGACGAGCAAAGCGGTTTTCACCTGGTGAAACAGTTGGCAGATACGCTGTTTGCTCATCCGGATTATATTCATAAACGGGTCGTATTAGTACCGGTGGTCAATCCGGACGGATTGTTGCTACGAACCAGGGTCAATGCGCATGGTGTGGACATCAACCGCAATTTTCCCACCGGGAACTGGA
>JALSTK010000050.1 GCA_026983775.1 Calditrichia bacterium | reverse complement strand
GTAAGAACTATCACCTGATCGATGATCTCACCCTGTTCATTAAGAAGGGGGCCGTAATAGTGCCTGCCTCCCGGATCGCCGCTTAAATTATGCTTCGGGAAAAACGGATCAACGACCCTTGTTGCCATTGAGCCGCTCACTCTAATCAGGGAAACGCTCCCACCGACTGAAGGGGTTAGAGGAGCAATGATGGTGTCTTCTCTATTTCCAACGTTCATATAAAAAAACCCCTCTCGGGGTTTGCTTTTATCTTCTTTTTCTTTTTTGCTTCTTCACGGTCGCCTCGGCCAAAGCCGGCTTGGCCGGAGGTTCAGAGTTCTTGTTGATAAATGTTTGTTGAATGATGGTCAGAATATTGAACATGGTATAGTACAAGTTCAATCCCGATGGAAAACGGTTAAATAGAACCAGCATAAACAGCGGCATTAAATAGACCATGGCCTTTTGTTTGGGGTCCTGCATGGTCATCTTCGATTGAAAGATCATAGTGATGGCCATAAGAATCGGCAAAAGATTGAATTCATTACCGTACATAGGCAGACTAAAAGGCAGGGTGAACAAGGTGTCTGCCCTGGAAAGGTCTGTAATCCACCCCGGAATAAAAACGGCCCCCCGTAATTGAATCGTAGATCTGAAAACGATGAACAAGGCAATTAAAAGCGGCATTTGGATCAACGAAGGCAAACAGCCCCCCATGGGGTTCACTCCGTGTTCTTTATAGAGCTTCATGGTTTCTTTGTTCAACCGCTGGGGATCCCCTTTGTATTTCTCCTTCAGCTCAGCCATCAGAGGGTTGATTTTTTGCATTTCTCTCATGGATACGTAGCTTTTTTTGGTTAACGGAAAGACAACAATCTTTACCAGGATTGAAAAAAGAATGATCACAATACCATAATTAGGAATGATCTTATATAAAAATTCCAGAATGGGTATGATCGGAATACTCATAAAACGAAACATCCGCTCGTACCAACCGTTATTCATAATCAATTCATCCTGGTGATTATGATAAGCCTTCAAGATTTTATGGTCGAGCGGCCCTAAATAAACGCGCAGCGTATCGCCGGTAGCAGGATTCGTAAAGCGAATATTGTAATCAAGATCATACATCCTGGCTACATACCCTTCTCTCTTTTCACCCCGACCTGAAATAAAAACACCGTCTGATACATCGGCATTGATATTTGAAATACTTGCTAAAAAATATTTTGTACGAACCGCGATCCAGTCCGCTCTACCGGAGAGCGTTTCCGGCTCTTTATTCCCCTCCTTTGAAACGGAATAGTTTTCCAGCTCATCTCCCATATAGACATAAGCCTGATTATAATTATAATCATCCGCGACATATGACTCGGTTGAGGGCAATCCGTTTTTCCAGCCGAACTGATATTTATTGTTTAAGAGAATTTTTGTCGGATTCTTAAAATCGACAACCACATCAAAATGATAATGGTCTCCGAAAAAAATAAAGGTTTTTTCCAAGCGGCTCCCATTGATATCAACATAATAACGAATTTTATACGATTCATTTTCTTTGAGATACACATGCCTTTTGCTTGCTTCGGTATGAAATAGAATCCGATCCGTATTGACATAGTCTCCCTCCGTATCCTGGAAGGAAAGGTGTAGATTATTTTTTATCTGCGGGTCGATCATACTGACCAGAGTTGTATCGTATTTGGAATATTTTTTTAAAATATATTTCTTAAGCGAACCTCCACCACGATTGGAAATTTCAACCAGAATCTCATCGTTTTCGATGGTGATCAGGTTCTCTGTGCTGTCGCCCCGGATCGTTTCTAAGAGATTGGTTTGGGCCGGATTTTTTTGCTTGGCCCGGGCTTCGCCGGAAACCGCCTGGGCTTCCTTTGTAATAACCGCCTTTTTTGCCGCTACTTGCGGCTCCGGTTCCTTTTTAACTTTTTTATTCTCAATCCGAACAGAATCCGCCCTGTTTTCGGTAGGTTTAACAGCCGGTTTCTTGCCTCCAATGAGCTCCTGGTAATAGGGAAGCGTTAAGATAATGACCGATATCAGAACCAGGGCGATAATTGATTTTTTATCCATAGAAATTTATTCCTTGAAAATTATTTGACCGGGTCATAACCGCCCGGATGAAAAGGATGACATTTACTAATCCGTACGATCGAGTAAAATCCCCCCTTAATTATCCCATGCTTAGAAATGGACTGATACGAATATTCGGAACATGTGGGATAAAAACGACAAGTTGGCGGACGCAAAGGAGAAATATTTTGTTGATAAAACCTAATTAAAAAAAGAAAGATTTTTTTCATTGTTGACTATTTTCAGAAACTCCTTTTCGAGATCACTATACGTAAAGGGTAAGGAATTGTTATATAAGAAAACGATTCGATTGTACCTTACAACTTTTTGCAGATGATCGAGAATTAAGTTTCTGGTAATCCGTTTAATATAATTTCTGCGTACCGCCTTACCACATTTTTTTTGAACCAGAATGGCCACCCGGGTATGCACATCTTTTCCATTCTGAAAAAAAATAATGAGTCCGAATTTAAAATAAAATTTCTTGCCCCCTTCGAAGACGGCACTGATTTCATCTTTTCGTTTTAAGGATTTTAAGTTATGCCTTTTTGCTATATTCATCGCTGACCGTTAATTTCTTACGGCCTTTTGCTCTACGACGAGCAAGGACAGCTCTTCCATTTTTAGAGCTCATTCTTTCTCGAAAACCATGTTTGTTTTTACGCTTTCGATTACTTGGTTGAAAAGTACGTTTCATCTATCCTCCGATCTTCCTTTATATTTATTTTTAAAAACTTTAATTTATTTACATTTTTAACGAAAAGGCAAATTTTTAAGATTTTTTAAAATTTTTCCTGCATTTTTTGAAATGGATTACAGGTAACTCTTCGTTAGGAAGAGTTATAAGACCTTAAATAACTCAAGGTTCAGATTTCATGAGAAAAAGGCGTCTCTAACTCTTAACGAACGAACCCTCATGAGTTTGAATATAAACCCGGCCACGCAGGATTTAATCTATTTATCTCTATACAAAACGAGCTCTATTTTATTTATCCATAAAAACGAATTGTGGATAACAGATGATGAATTATGCTTTATTTGTTGTTTTTTAATAAATTATGTCTTGTTGATAAGGTTTTAAAAATTGTGGATAATTTTTCTGTTTTCAACATTTAAACAAGAAAATCAAAAAATTATACAGTTAAAGTGTTCTTTTCCACTTTTCTTTTTCTACTTTTCCACAAGGAATGCAACTCCGTCATAAGTTACCAAATATAGATATGAACATACTTATCCACATATCAACACTCTCTACTACACTGATTATATTTATTTTTAAATATTAATAATCATAATAATCGCATGGAATTAAAACTCAGAAACCTTGAAAAATATTTATATATTTGTTAAATTTTTTGTTTAAAATACCTTACTGGAGGGAAAATGAATTTTACTGTCACACGTAATGACTTTTATAAAACTTTACAGAAAGTCATTAATGTCATTCCAACTAAAACGACATCCGAAATATTGTATAATGTTCTTCTGCTGGCAGAAGGAAACCAATTAAAAATCATAGCTACGGATTTGGAAATTACCCAGATTGCCTGGACCTCTTGTCAAATTAACAAGGAAGGTTCGGTTATTGTTCCGGGAAAATTGTTATTGGATATTATTCGTGAAATGCCGGAAATCGATTTAACCTTCGAAGTGGATTCGAATTTTAAAATTCTTATCCAGTCTTCTCTCGGTGAATATAAAATTTCCGGACAGGGCAAAACGGAGTATCCGAGTGTTCCTTTGGTAGAATCCGATGATAAACTCTCTTTAAAAAATTCCGTTTTAAAACGAATGATCGAGAAAACTATTTTTGCTTGTTCTACAGATAATTTACGTCCTGCACTTACCGGTGTCTATTGTCAGATACTGGATGAGGAATACCGGATGGTGGCCACCGATGGTCATCGGTTGGTGAGAATGATTACGACAGATTACAGTAATCCAGGTTTTACTACCGATATCATCGTACCGACCAAGGCCTTGACCTTTGTAGCCCGAAATCTGCCGGAAGAGGGAGTACAAAAAATCGTGCTCAGCGAGAATCACATTCTGTTTGAATTACCGGGAACGAAAATCTACTCCCGTTTAATAAAAGAACCCTATCCGGATTACGAGCGGGTTATTCCCGCGGATTATAACAAAGAGATGATTATCGATAAGACGCAGTTTGTATCATCTGTAAAACGAGTTTCTCTGTTTTCAAACCCCATGACTTATCAGGTGCGCTTACATTTGGAATCAACCCAACTTAGTATTCATGCTCAGGATATTGATTTTGGCGGTGAAGCGAATGAGTCCATACCCTGCCAATATAACAGCGAAGCTCTGGATATCGCGTACAACGCAAATTATTTGGCGGATATTTTGCGCCATATCGATTCCGAGAAGATAAGGCTTATGGTAGAGGATTCCGATGGTCCGGGTATTATCTTTCCAACGGAACAGGAGGAGAAAGAAGATATATTGATGTTGATTATGCCGGTAAGGCTTAATAATTAAGGAATGCTTGTAAAAACGTTAAAGCTGCAGAATTTTCGTAATATTGCAAAGGCAGTGATTGAATTTGATGAGAAAATAAATATCATCACCGGTAAAAACGGGCAGGGTAAAACATCGGTTTTGGAATCCTTGTATTATCTGGCCCTGACCAAAAGTTTCAGAGAGAAAGCGGATAAAGTAGTCCTTCAGCACAACAAAGAATTTTTCAATATCGAAGGAACCTTTTTATCGGACCGGAAAGAGGAGTTAACCCTTAGGCTTTATTTCTCAGATATAGAAGGGAAACATCTTTTTTTTAATAAAAAAAAAGTAAATCGTTTCTCCGAGATGATCGGCCGGTTACCGGTTATTTTACTCTCTCTCGAAGATTTATCTTTAACCTATGGTGTTCCTCAATATCGCCGCCGATTTTTGGATATTCTTCTTTCTCAGGTGAATCCCCTCTACTTGCAGGCCTTGCAATATTATAAGAGAAATATAATGCAACGGAATCAAATATTAAGCCTGATTTCGGAAGGGACGGAAAAAATCGATGCCCTCTTTCCATGGGATGTACAATTGATTCAATATGGTTCTGAAATAATCTTTAACCGTTTGCAATTTGTACGATTCATGAATGATCATCTCCAAGATAATTATCGGCAAATTTCGGAAGAGGATGAGAAGATAGAGGTTAGGTATAAAACCTTTTTAAAAAATGCGGATGATCAAATCACCATAGATTCGATTCAGGAACAATATGAATCCAAGTTAAGTGCAACATACAGGGATGATATTAAAAGACAAAACACATTAATCGGTCCTCATCGGGATGATTTGCTTTTTTTTAAGGATGGCTTTCTGCTCAAATCGTATGGCTCTCAGGGAGAAAACAAAACCTTTTTGATTGCCTTGAAATTTGTAGAAAGCGCCTATTTAAAGAAAAAGAACAATGAAATTCCTATCTTCTTGCTGGACGATATTTTCGGAGAATTGGATACCGAGCGCATCCGACATTTATTAAGCTATTTAATTCGGGAAGGGCAAACTTTTGTGACCACAACGCTCAAGGAAAAGTTTAATACCTTACATTTGAAGGAAGAGAATTTTATAAAAATCAAGAACGGTCGGATGGTTCATTGAAGAAAGATTTTAAACCGATTCAGGATACTTTAGAAAATTTTCTTCAAAAGTATCATTTAAAAGAAAACTATCAGAGTCACTATCTATACGAGCACTGGTCCGATATTTTAAGCAAACAGGTATCAAAAATATCGGAACCGGTTCACCTGGAGAACAAAGTATTAACCATAAAAGTGAAATCAAATACATGGAGTAAAGAACTTTTTAAATGGGAAAAAAGTATTATCGAAAAAATTCAAAAATACTCAAACGGAAAAATCCGAATCGAAAAAATCAAAATAATTTAAGTCGTTAAAAAATAGGTACTCATATGCCCGATAAAAAATATACAGCCCGTAATATTCAGGTCCTCAAAGGGTTAGAAGCGGTCCGTAAAAGGCCGGCTATGTACATTGGTGATGTTTCAACGAAAGGCTTGCATCACCTCGTTTATGAAATTGTGGACAACAGTATTGATGAAGCAATGGCCGGGTATGCCAGTGAAATAGAGGTAATCATCCATACCGATGAAAGCATCACCGTTCAGGATGACGGTCGCGGCATACCGGTTGACCAGCATCCCATAGAAAAAAAACCGGCCGTAGAAGTTATCATGACGGTTCTTCATGCCGGGGGAAAATTCGATAAAAGCACCTATAAAGTATCTGGTGGCTTACATGGAGTCGGTGCTTCCGTGGTGAATGCCTTATCTGAAAAATGTACGGTAGAAATATCCCGTAATGGCAAAATATATCAACAATCCTATGCATACGGCAAACCGGTTAGCAAGCTTAAAGAAGTGGGGACGACCCAAAAGACAGGCACCCGTATTCAGTTTTTGGCCGACCATTCAGTCTTTAAAAAGGTTGAATACAAGTTTGAAATATTAGCCACCCGTTTAAGAGAATTATCCTTTCTGAATAAAAATTTGAAAATCACACTTCATGACGAACGCAGCGGCAAGGAAGAAGTGTATCAATCGGCAGGCGGTCTGAGCGAATTTGTGCAATTTTTAGATACCACCCGCAGTTCCATTCACAAGGAGCCCATTTATATTGCCGGCGAAAAAGAGGGAATCCCGATTGAAATTGCCATGGAATATAATACGGCTTATACGGAAAACATTCTTACCTATTGCAATAATGTTAACACGATTGAAGGAGGTACCCATCTTTCCGGGTTTAAATCGGCCCTGACCAGAACGCTCAATTATTATGCCCAAAAATATAATCTGGTCAAGAATAACGATAAGCTCTCTTTAACCGGTGAAGATGTTCGGGAAGGCCTTACCGCAGTGATATCCGTGCGGGTTACCGAGCCTCAATTTGAAGGACAGACCAAGACCAAGTTGGGAAATTCGGAAGTTCGGGGAGCCGTAGAGTCGCTTTTGAATGAAAAGCTGTTTGAATTTCTTGAAGAGAATCCTTCCGTTGCCAAGACGATCATCGATAAATGTTCCAGTGCAGCCCGGGCCAGAGAAGCTGCCCGCCATGCTCGTGAACTCACGCGAAGAAAAACGGCCCTGGAAAGTAATTCTTTGCCCGGGAAACTGGCCGATTGTGCCTCCAACGATCCTCTGGAATGCGAGCTCTATCTGGTAGAGGGTGACTCTGCCGGGGGCTCTGCCAAACAAGGAAGAGATCGACGCTTTCAGGCGATTTTACCGCTTAAAGGTAAAATTCTCAATGTGGAAAAAGCCAGATTAGACAAGATTTTATCCAACGAAGAAATCCGTACCATTATTACGGCTATCGGTACCGGTATAGGGGATGAGGATTTTGATCTGGAAAAACTCCGCTACAATAAAATCATTATCATGACCGATGCCGATGTGGATGGCTCTCATATTCGTACTCTGCTTCTTACCTTTTTCTACCGCTATATGCAGCAGTTGGTTCAGCAGGGTAATATATACATCGCCCAGCCCCCCTTGTATAAAATAAAGAACGGTAAACAGGAAGTGTATGCGTATGATGAGGAACATAAAGAAAAGTTGATTGAGGGATTGAGTGTCGGTGAGAAGAAAATTACGATTCAGCGTTATAAGGGTTTGGGCGAAATGAATCCGGAGCAATTATGGGAAACGACAATGAATCCGGAAAGCCGGATTGTCCTTAAGGTAACACTTGAAAATGCCATGGAAGCAGATCAGATTTTCACTGTTTTAATGGGGGATGAAGTAGAGCCCAGGCGCCGTTTTATTGAAGAAAATGCCCGCTATGTACGAAATCTGGATATTTAGAATAAGAGGAAACAATGGCTGAAAACGAAAAAATTATTCCCGTTCTTATAGAAGACGAAATGAAAGAGTCCTACCTGGACTATTCCATGTCTGTAATTGTAGCCCGTGCCTTGCCGGATGTACGGGACGGTTTAAAACCGGTTCATCGGCGAGTTCTTTATGGTATGCACGAGCTGGGTCTTGATCATAACAAACCAACCAAAAAAAGCGCCCGTGTGGTCGGTGAAGTCATGGGAAAGTACCATCCTCATGGGGACATGGCCGTATATGACACATTGGTACGTATGGTTCAGGATTTCTCTCTGCGTTATCCCCTGGTGGACGGTCAGGGTAATTTTGGTTCGGTTGACGGAGATTCTCCGGCAGCAATGCGCTATACAGAAGTCCGTATGAAGCGGATCGCAGAGGAATTGCTTACGGATATTCAGAAAAACACGGTTGACTTTACCAGAAATTTCGACGATAGTCTGGATGAACCGGTGGTTCTGCCGGCAAGTCTGCCCAATCTTTTAATAAACGGCTCCAGCGGTATCGCTGTGGGGATGGCTACCAATATTCCGCCCCATAATCTGGGCGAAGTTGTTGATGCCATTAAGGCCCTGATCGATAATCCGCAGTTAGAGCCGTTGGATCTCATGTCATTTCTGAAGGGGCCGGATTTTCCCACCGGAGGCATCATTTATGGTCTGGACGGCATACGTTTGGCCTATCTGAAGGGAAAGGGCAAAATTACGGTTCGGGCAAAAATTGATATTGAAGAGAAAGACAACGGCAAATCAACGATTCTGGTAAAAGAGCTTCCTTATCAGGTCAACAAACTGAACCTTCTGAATAAAATTGTAGATCTGATTAAGGACAAGAAGATCGAAGGGATCTCCGACTTACGGGATGAATCGGACCGGGAAGGCATGCGTATTGTTATTGAAGTTAAAAAGGATTATAATCCTCAGGTCATTATCAATTTTCTGTACAAGCATAGTCAGTTGCAAACCACCTTCAGCATCAATATGCTGGTGTTGGTCAACGGGCAGCCCCGCGTTTTAAATCTGAAGGAAATGATTCAGAAATTCATCGATCACCGCGTCGATGTAATTGTCAGGCGCACTCAATATGAGCTGGATGAAGCTCAGAAGAGGGCCCATATATTAGAGGGATTACGCATTGCCATCGATCATATCGATGAAATTGTGGAGATGATAAAAACGTCGCCGGATCCCAACACGGCCAAAGAGCGATTGATCAAACGCTTTGCCTTGAGTGAAATTCAGGCTAAGGCTATCCTGGATATGCGTTTGCAGCGCTTAACGGGTTTGGAAAGAGATAAAATAGAAAAAGAATATCAGGAGCTGCTGGCCTTAATCGAAAAATTAAAAGCCATTTTAGCCAGTCAATCCATCCAGATGGAAATGATTAAAAGCGAACTGGATGAACTGATCAGAAAGTATAATGATGATCGCCGTACGGAAATAGTCACCACACTGGACGACTTTACGGCGGAAGATTTGATAGCCGAAGAGGATGTGGTGATCACTATTTCTCATCAGGGTTCCATTAAACGTTTTCCCTTAACGGAATATCGCACTCAAAATCGAGGCGGACGCGGGGTTAAAGGTGCGGCGACAAAGGATGAAGATTTTATCGAACACCTTTTTGTAGCCAATACCCACGAATATATTCTCTTCTTTACGGATCGCGGTAAATGCTACTGGCTTAAAGTACATGCCATCCCGCCGGCCGGAAAGACATCGAAAGGTCGGCCGATCATCAATCTAATTAATATCGAAAAGGGAGAAAAAATTCAGGCCTTCATTTCGGTAAAAGATTTTAACCGGGAAGCCTATATTTTAATGGCTACTTCGAAAGGTATCATTAAAAAGACACGGCTTAGCGCATTCAGTCACCCGCGTAAAAACGGGATCATTGCCGTGCATATTCGCGAAGAAGACCAGCTTATCGAAGCAAAATTGTCGGAAGGCGATTGCGAGGTTATTTTTGTAACCAGAAACGGTATGGCTATCCATTTTAATGAAAAAGATGTCCGTGAAATGGGCAGGACGGCTACAGGCGTTAAAGCGATTCGCTTAAAGAAGGATGATCGGGCTATTGCCATGGTTGTGGCCCGGCAGGAATACCAGTTGCTCACCATTTCGGAAAAAGGGTACGGAAAACGCACGGAAGTAAAGGATTTTCGAATTCAGAGAAGAGGCGGATCCGGAATAAAGGCAATGAAAATTACCGGGAAGACGGGAAAACTGGTCAGCGCCTTGGGTATCAGTCAGCAAGAGGACATTATGATCATCACGGAACAGGGAGTGGTTATTCGCCAGAATACGGGAGATATCTCGGTAATCGGCAGGAATACCCAGGGAGTCAAACTCATTCGTTTGGATACGAATGATAAAATCGGTGATGTAGCCAAGGTGGCCATGTCCATCGAAGAAGAGGCGGAAGAATAAATTTTCCTATGTAAGGGAGACGACGATGAAAAAAATATCGGATTCCACCATAAGCCGTCTGTCAAAGTACTACCGAACCCTCAGTCGTTTGGTTGAAAAAGGAGTAGAGACCGTTTCATCTCAGGGAATGGCGGATTTGAACAATATTACTTCTGCACAGGTTCGCAAGGATTTATCGTTTTTCGGTTCTTTTGGTAAACGGGGATTGGGATATAATACAAAAATTTTGCGTGATGAAATCGGGCGGATTCTCGGTCTAAATAAAAAATGGAGTATCGCCCTGGTGGGTGTGGGCAATATCGGCCGGGCCTTGCTGGATTATGAAGAATTCAGAAAACAGGGTTTTCTGTTTCGGGCCCTATTCGATAAGGATCCGCATAAAATTGGCAGCGAAATAAACGGACTGGTCATCCATTCGGACGAAAATATCTGCGAGATTATCGATAAAGAAGGGATTGAAATTGCCATTATTGCGGTGCCTGCGAAATTTGCCCAGCAGGTTGTGGATGCGCTGGTCGAGTGCGGTGTCCGCGCCTTTTTAAATTTTGCACCGGTTGCCGTAAAGGTTCCGGAAGGGGTTCAGGTAAAATATGAAAATATGTCTATCGAATTGGAAGCACTTTCTTTTTTCTTAACCCGATAGATTCTTTCTGAATATAAAAAAAGGCGCCTGAATTTCAGACGCCTTTTTTGTTTTAGCAAAAAGTGTCGTTTATTTATATCCCAGGGATTCTGCCTTCTTAAAGGCCGCCGTCGCTTCTTTCTTGTCTCCTTTATGGGAATAGACGACCCCTAAGTTGAACCACAAGGATCCTTCATCCGGAAAATGTTTAAGGGCGGTTTTGATGGTTTTTAAAGCATCATCGTATTTTTTTAAAGAAATCTCTGCTACGGATTTCAACTGGTAGGGTATCATCATATCGGGATCCAGGGAGATAACCTGTTTAAAGTTTTCTATGGATTTTTCCAAATATTCGTTCTTGGTCTTTTCATCAACACCCTCTTTATTGGCAAGTTTGGAATAAATCAAGCCAAGATTATAGGGGAAAGCCTTTTCCTTTTTATTTAATGCCTTTGCTTTATCATAAGCTTGGATCGCATTGTCATAGTCCTGCTGCACATCATAGGCCTGGGATAGTAAAGTAACCGCCTCCACATTCTTAGGATCAAGTTCCAGAGCCTTTTTCAGATAGGGGGTAGCTTTTTTGTATTGTTTTTGATTGAAGTAATAGTTACCGACGGCAGTCCAGGCGGCGGCGCTATCCGGGGCAATTTTGGTCAATTCCAGGTAATTTTCTTTGGCCTGGTCTTTATTACCAAGCAAGAGGTTACACAGCGCAACTAAATTGGTGGCTTTATAGTCCTTTTTAATTAAATTTGCATTCTGAAAAAATTTAAGGGCATCCTTCAAAAGAGCCTTAGCTTGATCGGATTCACGGTCTTCCGTTTTGGTGTAAGCATTGTATTTTCCAACTCCTTTATTAAAAGAGGTCTGGAAATAATACAGTTTTGCTTGTTTTATTTTGGGTTCATATTCTTTACTTAAAGCCAACGACTTATCCCACGCTTGAACCATTTCAGGAATACTGTCCTTTTTACCATATAATTCACCGAGCAGGTACCAGGCTTCCGCGTTCTGCGGATGGGTTACCGTTGCTTTTTTGGCGAGCTTCAAAGCATTGTCGATACGACCGGCCTTATAATCCACATAAGCACCTTCCAAATCCGGAGGCCGGCAGGATGAAAGCAAGACCAATAAAGCTATGCTTAAAATGGAAAAGATTAAAAGTTTTTTCATAATGAACTCCTTAAAGAAATGAATGGTTTAATCGATTTAATTTTTAAAAAATTGCGTAATCTTCTTTGCTGTTACGGGTTGATGAATGACTCCCTTTTCGGTTATTATCGCGCTGATCAAGGAACCCGGCGTAACATCAAAAGCAGGATTCAGTACCTTGTATTTTGTTTTGTCTTTAATGGGCCAAAAATCAAGTACTTCATTTTCATCCCGCATTTCGATGGGGATTCGTTCACCTTTATCGATCGAAAGGTCGAAAGAAGACAAAGGGGCGGCCACATAGAAGGGAATTTTATGATATTGGGCTAAGATAGCCAAACCATATGTACCGATTTTATTGGCAATATCGCCGTTATTGACTATGCGATCGGCCCCGACAATAACCGCGTTAATCTTTTTTTCTTTCATTAACCAGGCGGCCATACTATCGGTGATGAGGGTTGCGGCTATGTCATTAGCGTGCAGCTCCCAATAGGTCAGCCGGACACCCTGCCCCACCGGACGGGTTTCATCTACAAACACATGTAATCTTTTGCCCTGACGGGTAGCAGTATATATAACAGACAGGGCTGTACCGCTACCGCCGGTTGCCAAAGCACCTGCATTGCAATGAGTCAGAATCCGGAAACCATCTTTCATTAATCCGGAGCCGTTTTTACCAATAGCCAGGCAGGTCTCTTTGTCTTGCCTATGAATCTGCCGGGCTGTTTGCTTTAATCGCTCCAGAAGCGCTTCTGTTTCCTTTTCCATATTGTCCTGGAACTGTTTAAGCATAGAATGAATGGCCCAACCGAGATTCACGGCAGTAGGACGGGTATTTTTTAAAGAAAGAGCTCCCTCTTTAAAATGCGCTAAGTCAAGAGTACCTTTGCTCTGAAGTTGCCGGGCATAAAGATAAAGCCCATAAGCAGCCGTGATTCCTATGGCCGGAGCGCCACGTACATTCAGTTTTTTAATGGCCCGCACCACTTCATCCAACGAATTTAGTTGAATATAGATAAATTGATCGGGTAGTTTAGCCTGATCAATTATTTTCAGCGTATTGTTTTCGAATATGATTGTTTCTAAATTCATAGATCAATAATCAAAAATTTTTAAGTAAAAAAAGTACAAAATAAATACAGATGAATCAACTAAAATGGATGTTTTGCAGGTTAAGCCCTGTGCCTTACGCTATTTAAAATGACTCTAATATTTTTTTCTTGAAAATTTTCTCGTAATTTCTATTCACGTTATTTAAATTTAGTGAAGTGAATAGAGAGGACATGTGGCCCGCCATCTGTTAAAAGAGGGTGTAGTCCTCAAAAATGTAACAGTGAATTATAAAAGGGATGGTATGAATCGAGTTTTATTATTTTTTATTCTATTGGTGGTTCCCTTTTCGAAAAGTCCGGCCCAGGAGAAGGGATTTGATGAGCAGGCTTTTTTTGCCAATATGCAGACATCATATTATTCTTTGGCCGGTACGGGAATACAAAATTTTGTTGCTTTGGTTTCCAGTAGCAAGATGCAAACCTTTGCCCGGCAGGCCTGGAAGAATAAGGATGTTTTTCCTTTACAACTGATCTGGTTTAACCCCAATAAAATATATCTCTCCCAGCAAGGCGTGCCCTCCATACCCAAAGGAAAATATAAAGAATATCAGGATTTGTTAAAGGGCCTAAAAATGCAGGTTAAAGGTCTGTTGGTCGATTTACAAAGATTTTATTTCCAGGGTCTGTATAACAGCATCAGCGGTGATTATATTTTAAAACATAATGACAAGGAAGTCCAAATCACCCAAATCCAGCATATCGGTAATGTGACGACTAAGCTTAAATATCTTTTTGGGCTTAACGGCCTGCTTTTATATAATGAGATTTCCTATCCGTCCCAGAATAAGGTTATTACCGTTTATCCTAAATTCCGTACCGTGAAGAACCAATGGTTATGTGATGGCTGGAGTGTTCAGACCTTTATTAACGGCGAAGTTGAAAGCGGTTTTGATTTAAAACTGACCAGTCAATTGGTTAATAATGTGTATGTGCCGGTAGATATTTCATTGGAAGTACAAAAAGCGGAGAAGAAAGGTCAAACCTTTGTGGACAAGGTTATTTTGCGGAATTATCTGTTTAATCAATCCATTCGGTTTGTGAACCCGGCTGGTAATTAGAGCAAGTCGGTAAAGAGGTTTTTTAATTTAAGTTTTAATTTTTCATCGGGAATCATCTCCCGGCCTTTTATATGTACAATTTCTTTTAATTTCAATTCAAATTGGATCTTCTTATCACAAGGCAGACAGTACTCCAGATGTTCTTCAAAGAGCCTGTTTTCATAATCATTTAATTGACCGTCCACATAGCGTTGTGCCAAAGCTTCAATATCTGCACAGTTATAATGTTCATGTTTTTTGGCTGAACTCATCCTTAATATATCCTCGTTCTTTTGCATATTTCCATAAATAGCGCTGTAAAAGTTTCCTACCCCGGTAAAGACGGGACATGATGGTTCCTAACGGAGCATCCACAATTTCAGCGATTTCATTGTAAGAGAATCCTTCTACATCACAGAGTAAAACAACAAGCCGAAATTGATAAGGAAGACTTTCCAATGCGTTTTTGATATCATCATCAAAAATATTCTCTAAAAATTCTTCTTTCGAAGTCTCTTGCAGGCTCACTGTTTCATCTAAACGCTTATAAAGGTAAAATTCTTCCATATCATCATAACTAATTTTCATGGGCTGCTTTACCGCCTTTCGATAGGCCGTGATAAAGGTGTTGACCATGATACGAAAAATCCAGGCTCTGAAGTTGGTATTCTGCTGAAATTGATTAATCGAACGAAAAGCTTTGTAAAGTGTATCCTGCACCAAATCCTCGGCGTCATGCAGGTTATGCGTCATGCGTAAGGCAGTGCTGTATAGAGAGTTCAAATGGGGTTCGACTAACTTTGTAAAGCTGTTATCTTTCTCTTTTGCCAAAAAATTTCTCCGTTTATAGTTAAAATTATAGTTTAAAAATAAAGAATTTTCATGTCAATTTAAGTTTAATAACTAAGCAAGTTTCAAAACAATCCTGAAAGTAGTACCCTGACCTGCTTTTGACTCTTTAATAAATAACTTACCGGCATGATAGTCTTCTACGATTCTTCGGGCTAACGTCAGGCCAAGTCCCCAGCCCCGCTTCCGGGTGCTAAAGCCGGGTTTAAAAATATGTTTTTTCTCAGAGGAAGCAATTCCCCTCCCGTTGTCGGAAATATCGATGAAGATATATTTTTTCTCTGCTTCTACTCCCAGGTGAATCGAAATTTCCCCTTTTTCCTTTTCTATGGCGTCAATACTGTTTTTGATCATGTTTTCCAAAACCCATTCGAACAATTCCCGATTGAGCATCGCCTGAGCAGGGCCATCGAAGAGAGTTTTAATGGTGATGGTCTTTTGCATATGGGGAATGCGTCGTTGAAAATACTTAACCACGGATTGGATGGTTGGATTTAAATCGGTTTTTTTCAACTCCGGTATGGAACCGATTTTGGAGAAACGGCTGGCGACTTTATTCAAACGTTTCAGATCATTTTGGATCTCATGAACAGCCGTTTCTTTGGTAGAAGGGTCTAAAATAAGTAATTCCAGCCAACCTGCAATAGACGATAGGGGGGTACCTAACTGATGGGCGGTTTCTTTCGCCATTCCAACCCAGATAAAACCTTGTTCACTTTTCTTGATATAGGAAAAACCGAGATAACCGATAAGAATAAAAATGGCGGCGGCACCGATTGCGATATAAGGGAATAAGCGTAATTTGTAAATAACGGGTGAAAATCCATAGTAGTAATAACCGAGAATAATGGAATTTTGGTATTTAATGGGAATCGGTTTGTTTTCCGACTCCATCCGATCCAACATTTTGTATAGATAAGTACTGTCCGCAGCGGACAATTGACTCATGCTTTTGTTGTCGATATCCGGAGAAATATTAACCCAGCTTTGAGGATGACGATGTGTATCGGTGTAAATGATTGGATAATCAGCTCCCTGTATCACATCATTGAATAAGAAATCGATATTGGTATTCAAATCGGGATTGTTGATATTATTTTCGAAGACCTTGATGCGAAAGCGGACATATTCCGTGGATTTTTCTTTAAGAATATTAACCAGCCGTTGAGAATAAAGGATTCCGCTTATGATCAGAATAATACCAATAATAAAGAGTAAACCTTTTATATTGCCTTTTTTATTATATAGGTAACTTTTCCACATATTTATCTTTCCGTCTCTTCTATACGGATGATTTTATCGCCGGGTATAATCCGATCAACCACTTCCATTCCCTCAATAACGGTGGCAAAGAGTGTATAGTTCCCGGTCAGATGGGGTTGTTCGGACAGACAGATAAAAAACTGGCTGCCGCCGGTATCGAATCCGGATGTGGCCATACCCACACTACCTCTCTGAAAATTTAAAGCATTATCCTCAGAAGGAATTAAATAGGGTGGCCCTCCCCATCCATCTTTCAAGGGGTCTCCTCCCTGAACCACAAAGTCGGCAATTACGCGGTGGAAAGGAAGACCATCGTATAAATGATTAGACGCTAAAGTTGTAAAATTCTTACAAGTAAGCGGAGCCGCCTGCCAAAGAAGTTTCAGAATAACGGGACCGCGGGTGGTTTCAATTTTAAGAAAAGAATGGGATCGGTTAAAAGGGATCGAATCGGGTTGTAAATAATTCGGCAGCAAAGTCAATCGATTTTCTTTGATACGAAAAGAAGAAAACGGTTTGGGAAAAGTAGTTTTCAATTCTTGTTGAATAAGCGGATGTCCGGCTGAATTCCATAAAAGATCGATGCCGGAAGAATCCAGACGGGAAGAATATTTCTTTTTAATGCTCCGAATAACAGCGCGCTGCAATTCGAAATCGATAGGATGGTGATAGGTCTGGAAGAGATTCAGTAATTGAGCCAAAGGTAAAATTTGATTATGTTTGCTCTGCCAGTCCAAAGATAAAACTAATGAGCTGACCTCCCCGGTTTTCATAAATTTACCGACATCTCGGCTGGAGAGCCGGTTCATCCTGTCCAACTGCAGGAAAGCCGTATTACGTAACAAGGCCGTTTGAATGAATAAATATTGTTTTAAGGTGTTTCGGGCTACCCGTCGTTTTATATGCGATAAAGCTTCCAACATACTTGCCCGGTAATATGCATTGCCCCTGGAAAGGTCCTGAACAATGTATCCATATGCAATGCCGGGCTGTAGGTTACTTAATGATTTTAATAGTTCGCCCCGTAAAAAGGAGTTCGGTTTCGAATTCAACAGATTCAGAAATTCGGCAGAGGCCCGGTCACCATCCATTTTGGCCAAAGTTTTAATGGCCGCATTTTGTAAATGAATAGATGAATTGTGTAAAAAGGGTATAACGACATCGGTGAAAGCGGAATCGGAGAAAACAGGGCTTAGCTTCAAGGCATAGAGTTTAATTTGCCAGGCTGCTTTCCCGCGGAGGGTGTTTTGTATCTCAGCCTTGAACAGAGAATCCAGGGAAGAGTCGGCCCGGACAATGTGCTCAAAGCGGTCGGGATGCGCCTCAAATAAACGGGATAGACTTTTAAGAAGGTACTTTAAAGTAAGCCCGGAAGAGCCATTAAGGTACTGGATGAGTTGGGGAATATCCGAATAATAGGAGGCATATTGGGCCAGATAAGCCCCTGCCTTGCCCAACCCGGGATGTGCCAACAACGTGTCCAGGATGGAATGGCTAATCTTGGGTTCTATATTTTTTTTTGCACAAAAAGCTAAAGACATAAGTGCAGCGTCGCGGAACATTTTATTCCGCACCAAAGGACGAAGCATGTTGACGCTTTGGGGACAAGCTTTTCGGCCTAAGGCGCGGATAAAGGCTTTTTTTGCAGGCCCGGGAAGCGAATCCGGCTTAAGCGACAGGAGTATTTTAGTCACTTTCGGGTCTTTAATCTGGCCCAGAGCAAAGATAGCACTTTGGATGGTTGAGTCATCTTTGCTGTGAGAAATGATCTGTAGATAAAAGGGTGCAAATAGAGCGAT
>JALSTK010000049.1 GCA_026983775.1 Calditrichia bacterium | reverse complement strand
TACGGGAATGACACCTGTTTTCACATGGCATTATCCTCGTGTCAAGTCTGCCGTACACTGTCATGCCTGCCCGGCTTTGTCGTGGCCTGCCCGTCCTTTGGCGGGTCCAGCTTGATTGGGAATCCAGACATCGACCCGGGTGGCCAGAATATCCCTGTAAAGGCAAAAATATGTATACACGCATAAATACTTTTACTCCAAAAACAGATACGGCTTCCAGGTCTGATGGGCTTTGCTGATCATGGATTGCAGGTAAAATAGATGGCTGGGTTTACGGGGAGGTTTCATCAGCTTCATACCGACTTCATCCGGTGTGTGATTCCCTTTTTTGGTGTTACAGCGGATACAGGCACAAACCAGATTTTCCCAGGTATCTTTACCACCGTAACTTTTGGGAATGACATGATCAATGGTCATGGGCTGGCTGTTCTTTCCGCAATACTGACAAATATTATGATCACGCTTTAAAATATTCTTCCGATTCAGCACCACTTCTTTGTAAGGTTTATGCACATAACTATGCAAACGAATCACACTGGGACAAGGCAAAGCGAGCGAAACCGAATGAATCTCACAGGCATAACGTTCCACTAATTGTACCCTGTTTAGGTACAACAAAGAGATAGCCCGCTTTGCGCTGGTTATAGCCAAAGGTTCGTAGTTCTGATTCAGTACCAATACTTTGCGCAACATTTTTGTTTTACTTTTCTTCCTTCATAAAAGTTCGAACGGCCACAAAATCATTTAACAAAACGGGATCGAAGTCGGCTTCTCCTTTACACAGGGAATTGATATGAACTTTGCCGCGGGCATGCAGAATCCGGCCCTCCCCCAGACAAAATCCCACATGAGTAATGCGCTGTCCCTGCTCGGCAAAGAACATCAGGTCCCCGGGTTCCCCCTGCAAGGGATCATAACTAACGGGCCGGGCGTCTTCATACTGCATCCGGGCATCACGCCGCAGAGAGATATTAAATACCTTGTGTACCAATTGGGTAAAACCGGAACAATCCAGCCCTAACGGGGTTTTCCCGCCCCATATATAGGGCGTGCCCATCATCCGCCTGGCATAGGCGATCAATTCGTTGCGACTTAAGCGGGGCATGGCTTCTAAAGCCGAAGCTGAAACCCAGGCCATATCGCCGTCCGGCAAACCAACCTGTACCCACTCTTTGTGTTTTTCAACCATCAAGAGGTAATTCCCGGCCACAACCAGCCCTTTTGCAGGGGAAGAAGGATCGGGTTGTTCATACAATTCGGAAAGAATGGCCGTCACCATTGTAAATGGCTGTTCGTTGTCGTTATTCGTTTCAACAACCTGGTGCCGGTTTATCCACCCCGTGTAACCGTCTTCGCTCCGAATATGATAAAAATCATTTGTCTTATCCAGGATGGCCACTCGTTCTCCCAGCACTACCTGGGAATCGATTTCGGAATGGAAGGTAGCCCGGCGATACAAATTGGCACAGGTGGCGCTTACCAGACCCCGGCCTATGCCCGTCCTGCCTATTGATGAGCTATCCGCATATATTCGACCGTCCGGTTGCATACTTTTTATTTTATCCATATTTTCCCAAAGTTCTTATCTGAAAGAGCTAATTTTATCACACTAAAAGCAGATTGTCAAAAAAAATGAGTAAATTTATTAAAATTGTCCGGGGTCACCCCTGTCGACGGATTCCTTTTATTAAGTTAGCGCATTGAAAATTTCATTTCGTGTCCATTCGGTTTTCTAAACTACGGAGGTTTATCATGTTAAAAGTGAAATCGGTATTCATTCTGCTCCTTTTAGCCGTTCCTCTTTTCGGCCAGACGGCAAAAGTAAGATACATGATTGGTGAAGTTCGCCTGAAACCGGTTGCCAGCGGTCAGTGGACCATGCTGACCATGGATACGCCTCTACATGAACATGATATTCTACGTACCGGAGTGGAGGCCTTTTGTGAAATTGAACTGCCGGATGGTTCTACGGCAAAATTGCTGCAAAATTCCATTTTAGAATTGCGCGATTTTCCCGATGCTCAGAGCAAAGACCTTTCCCTTTTCTCCGGACTCGGCCGTTTTTTCTTTAATGTTCGTAAAATTCTAAACCGAAAATTTTCCGTAATAAGCCCGGCTTCCGTGGCCGCTGTCCGCGGAACCCAATTCATGACTATCAACGATGCAGGCAAGACCAGCCTCTTAGTTCGAAAAGGACGAATTGACTTTAGCGATATTAATTTCAAGCATATTGTTTCCGTACCGGCCGGTCAGAAATCCGTTTTAGTGGCCGGGGAAGCGCCTACGGCACCTGTTCCTCTTACCAAAGAAGAGTTACAGGCCCTGGACAAGTTAGCCGCTCCACCATCCGCTCCAAAACAACCCATAAAAACAAACAATGTACCGGCACCAAAACCGCAGAAGGTTCGGCAGCCGGAGCGGAATCTTCCTCCCCCGGCACCTTCCCCTGCCCCACAGGTTCCGGAGAATCCAAAAAATCCGGCTTCTCAGACAACTAAACCGGGCCGCAGAGGTCACGGTTTAAATACGGGACTCACCGTGGGAGCGGTCACCATTGACGGCCGATTGTATAATCAAATCGGTATTCGTCCTGAATTTTCCATCGGAAAGTTAGGTGTGGCTCTGGACCTGACTCTCTATATCGATGATAAGGGCAATATTCGTAAAGATAACTGGGATTCTTTCCGTGATATTTTCGAAAAAATTTATTATATCCGCTGGGCCCATCGCGGAGATCCTTTCTATGCACGGGTCGGAGCCATCGATAATTACCGGCTGGGTTTTGGAATTCTGATGAATCATTATTCGAATACCGTTGAATATCCCAACGTAATCCGTACCGGTCTGGAACTGGGCCTGCAAAGCAGAAACAACGGTTTCGATATGGTTCTGAATAATTTCAGCGAATTGACCAACGGCGGCGGACTGGTCGGTGCCCGTTTTTCCCACCGCTTACTGGGTAAACTGCAAATCGGAGCCAGTTTCGTGTACGACCGCAATCAATACAAAGCACTGCGCGACCGGGATAAAGACGGTGTTCCCGATTACCTGGATGCTTTCCCGGATAACAAGCATTATGCCGTGGATACGGATGGGGACGGGAAACCCGACCCTCTTGATGGTGACCGGGACGGTAATTCTTTTACAGATAATAAAGAATGGCTCATCGCCAATGGCTATGATTCGACTTTAATTAACGATCCGGCTTATCTGGCTGACCCCGTACACTGGGCTGAAACCCATTTAAAGCCCCAGCCGTTTAACATCAACAAAGCCAAGGATAAAGCCCAGTTTGCTTTTGCTCTGGATGCATCCTACCCTATTTTAAACTATAAATATCTGCAATTAACCACCTATGCCCAGTGGGCTCAATTCCCTTATAACAAAGGATGGGGAATTACCGCTCCCGGATTTTTAGCCAAGTTCGCCTTCATAAATGCCTATGCCGAATATCGAATTTTCGGTGAGCACTTTTTACCGGAATATTTTAATACCACGTATGAACTGGAACGCTCCGTATTCGTTGCCGCCAGGGATAGTATGAATACTATTAAGCCGGTCAGCAAACGGGCTTTACTGGATAATATAAACGAACGGCTTAAAGGCTATGTGATCGGAGCCGATTTTAACCTGTTTGATTTCTTTATCTTTGGAGCGGAATATCAGAATATGAGTAAAAGTAATTTTAAAATCCGCACCTTCCGTTCCTCTTTGGATCTGAACACTTCTTTTATCCCTAAAATCAGACGGGCCGGTGCCTACTTTTACCAGAATAACGCCAGAAAACTATTCACAAGAACCGAGGGTACCATTCTCGGTTACCGTCTCGAATATGAAATTTCCGGTGGGGCCTCTTTGCTGTTTGACTATCGGCAGACCTACCGGGATCTAAACGGCGATGGTAAAATTTCCGGCAGTAATGAAACCGTACGAACGACCAATATTCAAACCGTAATTCGTTTCTAAGCGGATGAATAAAAGATATTTCATAAACCGAAGGCCGGGCGGAGCCACCTATCTACCTGCGCCTTCGGTTTTTCCGGAAAGATAGCTTCGGTCCAATAAAGCAAAGACAGGAAAAGCATTGAAACATTCACTTTCAGCTGTACAGGCCGTTATTCTCGATATG
>JALSTK010000048.1 GCA_026983775.1 Calditrichia bacterium | reverse complement strand
TCTTAAAGCGCTCGTCCTCTATTTTAATCAATCATTACATGAAAAGCTAAAGGCACGTGGGAAATCGGATGAAATTCTGCAGGATATCGAACAGATCATTGTCGGCCATCTTGAATATTTTGCCGCGAAACCGGAAATGGCCGCCCTGGTTTATCCAGAAGAAGTGTTTCAAGCCGAGCCTTTAATCAGTACTCAGGTACAGGAAACCATCGAAAAGCGCATCGATACCATCACCCGGATCATGAAACAAGCCCAGCAACAGGGGAAAGTGGCTGCCAACTATTCGGCCGAAAACCTGGCATTGATCATTTTCGGTTCGATCCGTATCATGATTACCAACTGGCGCTTTTCGGGATATTCTTTCGATCTGGTCCGTAAAGGCAAAATTCTGGCCAACGATTTATTGGACTTGATACAAGCGAAAAACTAACGATTTAACCTGTTCATTTTAATTGAAGGAGGTCACATCTGTTATGAGTTTATCTGAGAACCGGTTTTCCTACCTGTTCCGTTCCACCAAGGGTTTAATTCTGGTGGCCATTGCCATGATATCGCTGGTAACGGCCATCTGGGGTACCTTATCCGGTCCGATGGTGGAGTGGGGGGTGAAGGCCATTACCGTAAAACTATTGGGAATGCAACTGCATCCCTGGCAGCGCGAGGGACGTATCATCATGCTCTACCATGCGATTGCCATGGCTGTCGTGGCCATCGAAGTATATATCATCACTTCCATTGTTCCCATGAAAAAACATCAGCAAACGAATATTAACACCATTGTAACTTTCGGTTATTTAATGGCCATGATATTCGGCCTGTATTTTGCCTATTTTGGGCATAACTTTGTTTTCCATGGTTTGTTCTTAGTTGGCCAGTCACTTGTCTTTTTTGCCGGCCTTTCTCTGGCGGCTGCTTTATGGCCCTGGAACAAGGAATATTATTTACCTCCGGACAGTCCTTACGCCCATACGAAATCGGGAGTGGACCTTGAACGTCTGGCCTTTTTTACGATGGCCGTAGCCACCTTGCTGTCGGCTACCTGGGGAGCGGTAACCGGTTCTTACTGGGGCAATGGTCATGAGACTTTTTTAGCCGAGAACCTGATTCGAAATCCGCATAAAACCGAATTACAACATGCCATTATCGGCCATTTGCATATTATGGTTTCTTTGGTCGCGGTTGCCGTTACACTGATTGTGGGTCGCTGGATGGATTTCAAAGGTTTGTTACATAAATGGGCTATGTATTTTATGATTATCGGTTCTATTGTCTTAACGGCCGGCGCTCTATCTATTGTCTGGCTTCCCTGGGCACATGCTATTATTTATGTGGGTGCGGTAGGTACGATGATGGCCGCTCTCTTGTATGTCATCTATTCCTGGAAAAAGTTGATTCATGACCGTACCGCCGAATTAAACCTGCCCAAGGCAAATGGTTGGCAAAAGGTTAAAGCCCTTTTGCATGATCCGTTAAAATTCGGCAGCGGCTGGCAGATGGTTTATATGAATTTTACGGTCAGCGGAGTCGGTATTTTTATGGCTATTAAACTGGATAAAATTTTCCGGGTCTGGCCGGCCAGAGAAGAACGTATCACCTTAACCGGGCACTGGCATATTTTAGCGGCATTGATTGCCACCATTATCATCATGTATTATGCCGATATTTCCGGCCTGAAAGGTAAAGTACGGCAATGGTTCGGCTGGATAGTGATCATCGGTTCGGATATTGCCTTTGCTTCGGCCACTATTTTTTCCATGAAACGTCTCTTTGTAAGTGAGTACGCGCAGCAGCCGATAGTGCATAGCACTATGTTAGCTATCGACTTCGGATTAGGCGCTATTCTGATCTTTCTCGCTCTGTTCCTAATTTGGCGGCTGTTTGATTTATTTAAGCAGGACGGTCTCTGGAAAAAAGAGGCCCAACATCCGGATCTGGATGTGAACCGAGTCATCCCTGTTACAGGTTTGGACAATTCAGAACAGGAGGTGAAAAAATGAAACGAGCCATTTATCTTATATTAATTCTCACTCTTGCGTTTTCCGTTTCCTGCACCAGCCAGGAAGAACAACCGGCCGGTGCCATTCCCTATGTGGATACCGGGGTGAGTGATACGGTTTGGGTAAGGATTCCGGCCGGTAAATTCTACAAAGGCCAGCACCGACATGAAACTATGATTGATAAAGATTACGAAATCATGATCACGGATGTAACCAATGCCCAATATGCCAAATATTTAAATGAGGCTTTAAGTGCCGGAAAAATAAAATTAGTCGGTAACAAAGTCATGGGCTATTACAAGGGTGACCCTTTTAACGGTTTCAAACACGAAATCAGAATTACGGCCGGAGATAAATTGTATTTTCCGTTAGACGAACCGGGTGTACGTATTAAATTCGATGGAAAAGCTTTTACTGTAGTGAAAGGGTTTGAGAATCACCCCGTAACTTATGAAACCTGGTTCGGGGCGAATGGGTATGCCCGGTTTTACGGCTGGCGTTTGCCCACGGAGAATGAGTGGGAAAAGGCAGCCCGCGGAACGGATGTGCGTACCTATCCATGGGGAGATGAGATCTATCCCAATATTGCCAATTATATCAGCAGCCATAATTTATTTGAGAAGATATTTAACAAATCGATTACTACCACACCGGTCGGCTTTTATAACGGAAAGACCTACGAAGGATATAAAACGTTGGACAACCGCAGCCCTTACGGTTTGTATGATATGGCCGGCAATGTGTGGCAGTGGTGCGGCGATGATTATCCGGACGTACACTACCGTTATCTGCGCGGCGGTAGCCATGAGAATTATGAATACAACCTGTTTGTATGGGCGCGCAACAGTGCCGGACCGGGTTTTTACAGCATGTATTTCGGTTTCCGATGCGCCCGGGATGCACAGTAAAATATAAAAAATACAGAAAACTTAAATGGAAAATATGTCTATTCAATCCAATATTCATTTGAAAGTAAAAGTATACTGGCCGTTGATAAAAAGTTTGCAAACCGGCTTATTATTGATGACCGGTTTTACGGGATTTATCAGTTCCAGTTGTCCGGTGATGAACTGGCGGATGACCCTGGGACTTTTGGGCAGTTTGTTCCTTACCGTAAGCGGCAGTACCATTTTAAACATGGTTTATGATCGGGATATCGATTCCCGGATGAAACGCACGGTACACCGTCCTCTGCCGTCGGGACAAATAAATGCAAACGAGGCTTTGCTGCTGGGGTTGACGGTTTCCCTACTGGGTTTGGGCTGGGCCTATATATTGATGCCTCTCTATGCTTTGGTCGTATTTGGCGGATTGTTCATCGATGTGGTGATTTACACCATCTGGTTAAAACGGCGTACAGCCTGGTCCATTGTGTGGGGCGGGATTTCCGGCGGAATGCCCATATTGGCCGGACGCGTTCTGGGTACGGGCCGGATCGATGACATCGGTCTTTTGTTTATGCTGGCTATTTTACTGTGGATCCCCACCCATATCCTGACCTTCAGCATGCGTTACAATGAAGACTATCAGAGGGCCGGAGTGCCTACTTTTCCATCCCAGTATGGGATTGTCCCCACGCGTCTAATTATTGCTTTATCCAGTGTAGGTGCAGCCCTGGCCATTGGTGTGGGCATTTACGCTTTAGGACTCTCCTGGGGGTATCTGCGTCTTTTGGCAGTGTTAACCAGTGGATTACTGGGGTTGGCCATAGTCAGTATCTTCAGACCCTCTGAAAAAATTAACTTCGGTTTGTTTAAATATGCCTCGGTGTTTATGCTGGGATCGATGATAATGGTGGTAATAGGAGCCATGCCATGAAAAAAGTAACTGTACCGGATCGTTTACTGTTTGTACTGACCATAATATTGGCCAGCTATTTAATTGTGAAGGGTTTTTCGGGCTTTACGGAAACGGAGACCACTCTTTTAAGCATTGCCATGGGCGTGCTGGTTATTGCCGGATTATTGCTGCTTCTTTTCGGATTTGAAATTTTGGAAAACAAAGCCGTGGTTGTTGTGGCGACGATTACACCGTTAAGTCTGTCTCTATCCCTGATTGTGGCATATTTACCGCAATTCTCATTGATTTATTGGGTCTTAGTGATGGCAGGTTTTTTTGCTATTTTATTTACCCGCTATTTCAGCAGCAACAAAGTTGCGGCTATGGTTCTGGCTCCGGTTCACGGGATTGCCGGATTGATTATTTTCTTGCTGCCGGTTGTTTTTAGTCTTAACGGTCAGGCCCCGTCCCGTTTTGCTTTGGTAGGCGTCGGTGGGGCATTATTCGGCATTGGCGGACTTTTATTAGCCTTTTTAAAATCGGGAAAACCGTTGCTTTCCAAGGAGACCATATTCAGTATTTTGCCGGCTTTGTTAGTTATTACTACGGCGTGTTTTGTTCTGGGCTTTTAAGGGAATGATGATATACACCAATGATCTACTCTAACCCAACCCAACAAAAGGAGGCTTTATGAATTTAATGCTTAACTTCGACGGACTGGTATTGTTGCTTACCGGTTTGGTTGCCTTTTACATGATTTTTCGATTCATGCAAAGGCAAAAGAACGCCGAAACAGCCGGCATCTGGAATATTTATTACATCGTCGGATTTTTAGTACTGCTGGTCGCCGGATTATTGCTGATTATTTTCGGATGGGGTGCACTGGCGAATAATTTTGTAGCCGTTGTAGCCGGTTTAATCCCTTTCTCATTAGCAACGGGATTAATCGCTCAGTTCTATCCCAGGTATGAAAAGCCTTATCTGTGGCTGATGGTTATCGGTTTGGTGTTGATTGCCATTGCCCGTTACGGCGGTATGGTTACTTTTGGGAAAATTGTCTATCCGGTTTTCCATGCCATCGCCGGCCTGACCATAGTAATCGTACCGTTTCTGGCCTGTGCGGCGGGAGACAAAGTGCAAAAAGGATTTAGTATGGTTGCTATCGGCGGTATTTTAATCGGTTTGGGTGGAATGGCACTGGCCTTCTTAAAAGCCGGTAAACAGCTGCTCTTCTTCTCTCAGAATGTGGTGATGGCTATTTTAGCGCCACTGCTTTTATTCATGGCTCTGTTTTTTACCTGGGGATTTATGAAAGGGGTGAAGAAATAACCGTTTTATAAGTTTTTGAGGCAGCGGTAAATTAATTTTGCTGCTGCCTTTATCTCTCAACCGACAAGAGAATGAGATGTCGTTGGAAAATTCTTTCAATAATACCGTATTTTAAAAAAATGAAGGCCCGAAAAGGAATTGTTTCTTTGACCTTAAAGAAGCAAAGGGTGAGCCTCTTCTTTAATCCAGTTCCTCCTCCGTCTCATCCTGAAAAACGGCATCCTTCAGGCCGGTATTGATTTTATAATTCGAATAAAAGATAGTCACATTACCTACAATATTCTTAGCCTGTTTTTTACCACCGGATGTATTATTATCTTCCGGAACCGGAAAATGGTGGAACCCCGTCTTCTTTACATTAAAGAAAAAGCGGCTGGATTGGGGTAGACCGTACTTTTTTTCTTTTCCGTATGTATAGAGAACCTGAAACAAACCGTTTTTTCGCGTGGCAACTTCGATTTTAGAAATCAGTGTATCGCGGCGGTCGATCCATAAAGTGGCTAAAATGATATCCTCGTTTTCCGCAGGGGGTATGAGCTTAATGACGGCATTATCCAAAGAATCTTTTACATAAACCGTCAGGAATTTCTTTTGCAAGAGGCGCAGGGGGGAAAAGTTGAAGCTGGCCCTCGGAACCAGAGCAAAGCCCCGGGCTTCCAATTTTATTTTATCCGGTTTCTTAAAATACAAGCGGGCTCTGGTATCTTTCATCTTTAGAAAATTAACGTTGATTTTAATCCGCATATCGACCGTATAGTCGTTTACCCGATTTAATTTGTGCCGTACGCTTTCCAGAAGTGGAGTGCTGTTTTGGGCAGACAAAGTGCCGTATAAAAAAACAAGGAAAACTATTCTCAGCAGATTTTTCATTTAAGATAAAATATCCTTTCCGGTAAAGATTTTTAAAGTGATTACATAAAAGCCGCCGATGTGCAGAAGGAGCACAAATGCGGATTTAAAAATTTGAGGGTAATCTACCGGATCCCCGAAAAATTCCATCCATTTATCAAGATGATTGGTGAACAGAAACGGTTTGACGGCCTCCAGGGAATGGATCGGCAAAACGGAAATAATCATAAAAATGATAATTACCGCCAGGGCTCCGATAATCGGTCCGATGGAATTTTCAACGAGAGAAGAGAACAGAAAAGCCAGAGCCATCACCGTAGACATACTTAAAATGGCATAAAGATAGGCCAGAGCAAAACGCCACAAAACGTCGTTGGCGGCAAGAATAATAATTTTCTGACGGATAACCACCAGTTCTCCGCTGCCGAAAATAACCAGGCTGAGGCCCAGACTTAAGAGGGCCATCCACAGTAAAAGGGATACGGTGTACAGAATTCCGGCTATAAACTTGGCATTTATCAGCTGAAATCTGGAAACCGGCCTGGTTAAAATAATCCGGTAGGTACCGGCAGTGGCTTCCCCGGCCAACAGATCGCCGGCAACCAATACGATTAAAAAGGGGATATGTACGAACAGGGAATTAAGCAGCATATTCCCTAAAAAGTAGCCGTTTAACAGATTACCCACAAAGAAAAACTGTTGCTTTAAACCTTGCAAAGCCATGTTCAGATACCCCGAGCCTTCAAAATAAGTGGCAATCTGAATAATCGGAATCAGGATAGCGATTGCCAAAAAGCCGATGTAGGTACGCCATTTCTTAAAAATTTTAAGCAGTTCCATGCGAATCAAAGTAAGCATCAGAGATCACCCTGTGTAATTTTTAAGAAATAATCTTCGAGGGAACGTCGGGGAATAATGGCGGATATCTTTACCTGTTCCCGAACCAGCTTGTCCGTTAGCTCTGGAATGGATTTCTTAGCCAATTTGAATTCCAGACGATTGTTTCGAGCGGATTCGAGCAGAGAAATCCATTGGCTGTGCTCGAGGGTCTTGAGCGCTTTTTTAAGGGAATCGACCTCAAAGGTAACGGAAAGTTGCTCGGAATTTAACAGCTCCTCTACCGTTCCCTCCACCTGGGCGGCGCCTTTATTAATAATGAGCAGGCGATTGGCCACCTGTTCGATCTCTTTTAGAATATGGGAAGAGATAAAAATGGTTTTACCTTCTTCTTTGGATAAGCGGAAGATGAGGTCGCGCACCTCTTTGACTCCCCGGGGATCCAGACCGGTGGAGGGTTCGTCCAGAATAATCAGTTCCGGATCGTGAAGCAAAGCCTGCGCAATGCCCAGGCGCTGTTTCATGCCATGAGAGAAGGTCTTTACTTTACTATGAGCGCGATCGGTCAGCCGCACCAGTTCGAGTATCTCCCGGATTCGCTTTTCGGGATGCGCAATCCCGGATATCCGGGCCAGGATTTCGAGATTTTTATAAGCGGACAGGTAGAGATAAAAATCGGATTTTTCCACAATCGCGCCGATTCTTCGCAGAATTCTTGCCCGCTCACGGCTTAAAGGTTTCCCGAAGATTTGAATACTACCCGACGTGGGTTTCACCAGAGAAAGCAGCATACGGATGGTAGTACTCTTACCGGCGCCGTTAGGCCCCAGGAATCCGAATACATCACCCCGATACACATTGAGTTCCAGATGATCTACCGCGGTCAGTTTCCCGAATTTTTTGGTTAGCCCGTGAACTTCGATGATTTTTTGTTCCGACAACACGCTTCCTTTTCCAGCACTGAAACAACGGGCTTAAAACTATGAATAAATCCGTACGACTGCAACCGGGATTATACTCCGAATTCCTAAATATGGCAATCATCGATAAACGGGATAATAAAAGTTTGAACGGTTTAATGAAATGGCGTAAAATAGGGCTTAGGAAAGCAATTACAAAAATAAAAAGGGTGGATACGTTATGACCACGGGGAAAAAAATAATCATTCCGGAAAATCTGTTCCGGCAATTACAAGTTTACTTAGAAGAAAGTATATTTGCTTCCGTTGAGGACTTGGCTGCTTATATTTTGCAGGATTTTCTGGACAAACATACGACGAAATCCCCAAAAGAGAAGAAAATAGTCGAAGAGCGGTTAAGAAATCTGGGCTACCTGTAAATGGGAATTGATCTGCATACGCATACAACCGCTTCGGACGGTTCATTCTCTCCCACAGAGCTGGTGGATCTGGCTGTGTCGCAAGGGGTTCAGGCTCTGGCTATTACCGATCACGATGCCATCGAAGGCGTAAAAGAAGCGTTGCCCTATGCCGCGGATAAAAAGATCACTGTCGTGGCCGGTGTTGAGTTGAGTATCGATTATCCCCTGAAGGGGCAGGCCCATCTGCATCTGCTCGGCTTGTTCCTGGATCTGTCTGATAAGAAATTACAAAAAGAGTTAGACCGTTTAGCCCGGGCCAGGTTGGGCCGGGCACGAAGAATTCTGGAAAAGCTAAAAGACAATGGATACCCCATCGATGAACCGGCTTTGTGGGATACGGCCAATATGGGAAGTATCGGCCGGCCGCATATCGCTAAAATGCTTATCGAAAAAGGGTATGCCCGCGATGTGAAACAATCCTTTAAAAAGTATCTGAGTAAAGGCGGATTGGCTTATGTTTCCAAAGAAAAGCTGAAAATTCAACCCGCCATCGACCTTATCCATCATGCCGGAGGCCTGGCTATTTTGGCCCATCCGATCAGCCTGCATTATAAGCGCTACCCGCGCTACGGCCAGGAAATACTGAAGCTTAAAGACATGGGTTTGGACGGTATCGAAGTCTATTACCCTTCCCATGACCGTTATTTTACCCGATGGTTATATGATTTTGCCCTGCAACATGATCTGGCCGTTTCCGGAGGCAGCGACTTCCATGGTACTGCCAAACCGGATATTAAACTGGGCCGGGGATTCGGCAATCTGGACATCCCCTGGGCTGTCTACGAACATCTTAAAAAGAGAGTGTAGGAAAAGAATAGATAGGATGAGTACGGATCAAAAACGGTTGTTTGTTCTTTCCTTAGACGGGGTACCCTTTACCCTGTTACAGGAACTTCTGGCAAAGGGAGAGATGCCTAATCTGAATCGACTGGTCAGTCGGGGCAGATTCGAGCAGATGGATTCGGTTCAGCCGCCCATCTCCTCGGTAGCCTGGACTTCATTTATGACCGGCAAGACTCCTGCCGAGCACGGGATCTGGGGATTTACGGAACGGGATCCTTCCTCCATGGATTGGTTTGTAACCAATTCGCAGCGAATGAACGGCGAACCGTTCTGGATGACTCTTTCCCGGTGGGGCAAAAGGGTCTTTACCATGAATGTGCCCATGACTTACCCTCCCCGGCCGTTAAATGGTATATCTATCTGCGGATTTCTGGGAAACGATCTGAGCCGGGGCACCTATCCTCCTGAAATCGGTGTGCTTTTAAAGGCACGCGGTTACCGAATTGATTCTGATACGGAACTGGCCCGAAAGGATCCCCTCCTCTTTTTGCAGGACCTGAATGATGTTTTTGATCGTCGGATAGAAGCCATGTGGCATTTTTATGAGCAGGAACCATGGGATTTCTTTATGACCCATATCATGGAGACCGACCGGTTGCATCATTTTTTCTGGGAATTTTTTCAAAAAAAGGATGCTTTGTACACGCCTCTCTTTCTGAAATTTTATCATAAAATAGACAATTTGCTCGGCCGGATACCCCGGGACAGGGCATTGCTTCTCCTGTCCGATCATGGTTTCACAACTCTCAGGAAAGAAGTATATTTGAATCGCTGGCTGGTGGAAAACGGTTTCCTGAAATTCACACAATTTCCGCCTCAGTCCCTTAAAGATATTCACAGAGATAGCCGGGCTTACAGTTTGTATCCGGGCCGGATTTATATAAATCTAAAGGGCCGCGAACTTACCGGTAGCGTTGAGCCGGGTTTGCAATATGAAAAAATACGCGCTGAGCTGCGGGAAGCTTTAGGGAAATTAGCTGCTGAAGACGGACAAATGATTATGGAAACAATCCTGAACAAGGAGGAACTGGGTGATTCCGCTTCGGGAAATCAAATGCCGGACCTGTTGGCTGTGGCTCGTGAAGGATTCGATGTAAAGGGCAATCTTTGGCACGATTCGTTATTTGACAAAACTCATTTCAATGGAATGCATACCCTGCACGATGCTTTTATTTTTACTACTGTACCGGACCTGCCTTCCGAACGGTTGTCCATAGCGCGGTTACGGGAGCCCATTCTTAATTATTTTCGAAGTTAGTCGGGTATTAAGGACGGGGTTGCTTCGCAATGTATTTATATTAAATTCATCTGCCAATCGACACAATTTGCCTATAGAATGAGAGGATCTATGATTCATTGGTATGCGGTTTATACGAGGCCGCGTCATGAAAAAAAAGTATACGACCAGTTAGTCGAGAATGAGCTGGAAGTATTTTTGCCGTTGATTAAGCGGGTGCGGCAGTGGAAGGATCGCAAGAAGAAAGTGGATATGCCCCTTTTCCCGAGCTATCTCTTTGTTCATTTCGATTATAAATATCGCTTCGATATTCTTAACATAAAAGGGGTGGTAAAAATTATTAATTTTAAAGGAGAACCGGCCGTTGTACCGGACTGGCAAATTGATTCTCTTAAAAAGATGCTGACCCGTCCGGAGATCATTCACCTGGAACATTATATACAACCCGGAGAATTGGTGGAAGTACTGGAAGGTCCTTTTAAGGGAATGCGCGGTTCCGTCAAAATCATCAAAGGCGAGAGCAGGCTGGTCGTAAGCATCGAAGGATTAATGCAAACCGTCTCTGTGGATATCGACGCCAGTATGCTCAAGAAAGTGGGGGATCGTAATGAGTAGCTTAATTCAGGGTAAGGTCACCAAAGAGAATCTGCCGATTAAACGATTCGGCTATCTGGTTGCAGGGATTCTGGTTTTGTTTACCGGGATCGGAACCCTGGCCGAATGGTCTTTCGTTCCCTATCTTTTTTTAATCACCATGTATTTTTTAACCGGCTGTCTGTGGATTCCGGCCCTCATAAAACCATTTTACAGATTATTCGGAAAATATATTATAAAGCCTGCCCCGTCTCAGCCGAGTACTAAAGAGTACTTTCACGATAATTAACTTGAGGGCCTATGTACAAGGATAGTAAACTCAGGACGCTTACCAAGGCCTTTACCTGGCGGGTAACGGCTACGTTGACTACCATGACCCTGGTATTAATTTTTACCGGTAAATTGGATACGGCCATAGAGGTGGGCGCGCTGGAATTAATCGCCAAGATGCTATTTTACTATCTGCATGAACGGGGATGGGCAAAAATCGGTTTCGGCAGAATAGAAGTTCCTTCCTTCGTGCTCTGGATTACCGGTATTCCGGTCTCCGGGAAAACCACCCTCGGCAATTTAATCTATGAGGAGTTGGCCAAGGAAAAGTTAAAAGTGCAGCGCTTGGACAGCCATGATATCCGTCCCCTTTTTCCGGAAACGGGATTTACCCGCGAAGAGGTGAATAATCATATCAAGCGGGTGGGGCACCTGGCTTCCATGCTGGAAAAGAACGGTGTGATCACGATCGCTTCGTTTGTTTCACCCTATGCCGAGAGTCGGGCTTTTGTACGGGAAATTTGTAAGAATTATGTGGAAATACATCTGGACAGCGACCCGGAGTTTGCCCGGCAGTATGACCGGAAAGGATTTTACCAGAAGGCCGAGGCCGAACACTATATCAATGTTCCCGGCCTTGATATTCTTTTCGAACATTGCGATAAGACCGAATTGAAATTTGATATGCGTAAAACATCCTTAGATGAGGTCAGAAAGGAAGTAATGAAATTTCTGCATAAACGTTTTTTGAATGTATGATGTAAAAATCAGGAAAATACAGGTGCGGTATAAATAAAGCCCCGTTGATGTGCGTCAGCGGGGCTTTCGGTTTCAGATCACCTTTTGTGCTTGCAGGTAGTCCAGGACAAGCTCTACACTTTCCTGGAGTGAATACTTTCCCGTATCTACGATCAATTCGGCATGTTGGGGTGCTTCGTAGGGAGCATCTATTCCGGTAAACTGTTTAATTTCGCCGGCGCGTGCCTTTTTATATAAACCTTTGGGATCCCGTTCCTCGGCGATGGAAAGGGGAACATGGACATAAATTTCAAAGAAGCGGCCTTCTTCCATTAATTCCCGGGCCTTATCCCGGTCGGCCCGGTAGGGAGAGATAAAAGCGGTCATGGTGATCAGGCCGGCGTCGGCAAAAAGCTTAGCCACTTCACCGATACGGCGGATATTCTCTTCCCGGTCTTCAGGAGAAAAGCCCAGATTCTTGTTTAAACCGTGCCGAATATTGTCGCCGTCCAGAACATAGGCCAGATGACCCTGTTCGAATAATTTTTCTTCTACGGCCCGGGCCAGCGTGGATTTTCCGGAAGCGGACAGGCCGGTAAACCAGATTACAATTCCTTTTTGATTCAGCAATCGTTCCCGGTCATCACGGGTTATGTTTCCGTCGTGCCAGGTAATATTAGTTGCCTTTTGAATAGTCATACACTGCTCCAGATTTTATTGGTTCAAACTTTGATAATAATCCATTAATATCTTGCCTACTTCAGGCCGGGTGAATTCGGCCGGCGGCATCTGACCGTTAGCCAGCATTTCACGCACCTTGGTACCACTGATCAGAACCCGATCTTCTTTGCCATGGGGACAGGTTTTCATGGAAGCCATACCGCCGCATTTGAAACAATAAAAAGTCCAGTCGATATTCAGGGGTTGAATATGCAGGGCGCCTTCCGGGATTTCATCAAAAATCTTCTGGGCGTCGAAAGGGCCGTAATAACTACCTACACCGGCATGGTCGCGACCGATGATTAAATGGCTGCATCCGAAATTCTGACGAAAAATTGCATGTAACAGCGCTTCCCGGGGTCCGCCGTATCGCATCTCCATGGGATAGACTTTTAATACCACGTTTTCTTTTACATAGTAATGATCAATCAAGATTTCATAGGATTTCATGCGGATATCGGCAGGGATGTCGCCGGCTTTCAATTTGCCCACCAGAGGATGGATCAATACACCGTCGGTTACTTCCATGGCAATTTTGGTCACATATTCGTGGGAACGATGAATCGGATTACGGGTTTGGAATCCGGCGATTCGTGTCCAGCCTCTTTCTTCAAAAATGGCCCGGGTTTCCGCCGGACGGGCATAATAATCACCATATTTTTCCGGATAAGGTCCTTCGCTGAATACTTTTACGGGACCGGCCAGATAGGTGTCCGGCTGGGCATAGATTTTGGCTACACCGGGATGGGCTTCATCATCGGTGCGAAAGACATTGATTGCTTCTTCCTTTTTATCATACGTAAATTTTTCTTCTACGACCATACTGCCCATTAATTCACCGGATTCATCATCGATCAGAGCGATCTCCGTCCCTGTTTTAATTTGCTGGGCTTGCTCTTTGGTAACTGCCAGGGTAATGGGGATGGGCCAAAGGATGCCGTCTGTCATCCGCATCTCTTTCACCACTCCGTGATAATCCTTTTCACCCATGAAACCTTCCAGAGGGCTAAAAGCGCCCATGGCCAGCATAATGAGATCGGATGTTTCCCGGGAAGACATCCGCACCCGGGGGAAATGTGCGGCCCGTTCCATTTCGGTTCTCAACGTGTCACCCTCTAAGAGTAACGGTTTTAATTTCCCTCCGTGGGGAGGAACCAATTTCGATTGCATAGGGACTCCTGGTTATTGAACGGTTACGATTTCATAAAAAAAATTAATTTAAGAAATAATAGATCTGTATTATTGATCTTACTCACCATCCGGGGCGAACGACCGGAAAAGTATTGCCCTTGCCCGGATACAGATTATTTCAATGCATCTCAATATAAATAGATAATGTAAGGATCATCGGCAAGCGTGTCAAAAAATTAATGGCTCTTTAAGCGGGCGAGCGTTTAAAGTTTTTTATGAAATAGCCGAAACAGGGTAGTGATCTGCACAATGAATAGAATTGACAGGTCTAAATTTTACTGTTAAATTCAGTATAATTAAAAGAGAACAATTCTGTATTATTTGAACCGAACACCCAATGCAAATATAAAGTAAGCACTACCTGCCTGATCTATTTTATCTGCCATCAAATATTTATTTTTGAACTATTTGGCTCAGGTTACTATATTAAATGATTGGGTGTTTCAGTGCTCTTTTCTTGCATCTTTTTTAATAGAAGATGTAATTGACGGGGCGGAGCTGTAGATAATTAGCTGCGGAATGTAGGTCGGGAGCAGCGAAGATCGCGGTAAACGCAGTGGATCAAGAATACAGCAAATGGAAAAGAGAAAATAAAAATCAGAAAAACGTTACGCATGCCGGTGTTATTTCGCTTAACAATAACGCTCAGTCCGGTTTATCAACGGTAACAGATAACAAACCAATTAAATGAGATAAACATGTCGAAAAATTTTGCGTTAATCGGAGCCGCCGGATATATCGCGCCGCGGCACATGCAGGCCATTCGCGATACGCACAATAACCTGGTAGCGGCCATGGACCCCTCCGATTCGGTGGGTATCCTTGATCGCTATTTTGACGATGTGGATTTTTTTACGGAATTCGAGCGCTTTGATCGTCATGTGGAAAAATTGCGTCGCGATAATGCCGGTAAGGAAATACATTATGTAAGTATCTGTTCGCCCAATTATCTGCATGATGCCCATATGCGTTTTGCGCTGCGGGTCGGGGCGAACGCCATCTGCGAAAAGCCGCTGGTGTTGAATCCCTGGAATCTGGACGCTCTGGAGGAGATCGAACAGGAAACGGGTCAGCGGATTTACAATATTTTGCAATTGCGGGTGCATTCGGCGATTAAAGAGCTAAGAGAAAAAGAACTCGAAAAGCGAACAAAGGGTGCTACCCGAATAAAAGCGGAAATCGATTTAACCTATATCACCGGCCGCGGTAAGTGGTATTTTTATTCCTGGAAAGGCCAGATGGAAAAATCGGGCGGGGTGGCCACCAATATCGGTATCCATTTTTTCGATATGCTGATGTGGATTTTCGGTAAACCGCAACATTCTGAAGTACATTTGAATGATCCCAAGAAAATGGCCGGGTTTATTGAATTGGAACATGCCAATGTGCGTTGGTTTTTATCTGTTGATAAAGCAGATTTACCCCGCCAGGCTGTGGAAGAGGGTAAACCCACCTATCGCAGCATTACGGTAAACGGAAAGGAAATCGAGTTTTCCGGAGGATTTACGGATTTACATACGGTGGTTTATCGGGATATTCTGCAGGGCAGGGGATATGGTATTGCGGCGGCACGTCCTTCGATAGAATTGGTTCATCGTATTCGTCATGCGCCGGTAGTGTCGGGCAGGGGGGAAAAGGTCCATCCGTTGGTGAGGAATTATGAGAGAGAAAATAGAAAATAGGAAATAGAAAAGAGTTTATTAAAAGAGGATCTGCTGTATTCGCAGAGAAGTGAGGACAACGGCCTATTTTCCCGATCTCTTTTTTCTCTTTTCTGTTTTCTGATACATTTTGAAATAAGCGGGGTTTACATGAGCAAAAACTTTTTCGTACACGAATCTTCTTATGTAGATGATAACGTGCAAATCGGCGAGGGTACCAAGGTCTGGCATTTTTCCCATATTCAGAGCGGGACGGTAATCGGTAAAGGTTGCGTGTTCGGCCAGAATGTGAATGTGGGTAATAATGTAAAAATCGGCAACTATTGCAAGGTGCAGAACAACGTTTCCATTTACGAAGGTGTGGAATTGGAAGATTATGTGTTCTGCGGACCGTCCATGGTGTTTACCAATATCAATGATCCGCGCAGCGAGTTTCCGCAGCGGGGTTCGCAATATTATTTAAAAACCGTCGTGGGCTATGGAGCATCGATCGGCGCCAACGCCACCATTGTTTGCGGCCATGATATCGGTCGCTTTGCCTTTATTGCCGCCGGTGCGGTGGTGACCAAACAGGTGCCGGAATATGCTTTAATGGCCGGCGTGCCTGCCCGGCGTATCGGCTGGATGAGTCGCTATGGCGCGCGGCTGACCAATCCCGATAAGGACGGTGTTATGGTTTGTGCCAAGAGCGGCTGGCGGTATAAAGAAATCGCAGCGGATAAGCTGGTGTGTCTGGAAGATAAGTGAGTAAGTGTTAAGGCATTAGAAAAGAAAAAATAGGGTATAAGGTATAGGGTATAAGGGGCGGTGTCCAGTTTTCTGATTCGAAAGGATGGGGCTGTTTTAAAATCCACGAATGGCACTAATTAACACGAATGTTTTCAAAACCAGTTCTAAAAAATCCTCTGCCATGCCCGAGGCAGAAGGGCACCCTCTGTGATGTAAATATTCCGCCAAAGGACGGGGGCAAAAGATAAAAGATGGAAAATAAAAATACAGAAGAATATGGAAAAGATATACCTGGAAAAAATTCAAAATCTTATTTATGAAATTAGGAACGTAAAGGTAATTCTTGATAGTGATGTAGCCCAATTATATGGAGTTGAAACCAAAAGGATGAATGAGGCGGTTAAAAATAACCCGGATAAATTTCCGGAAGGTTATATTCTCGAACTGGATAAAAGGGAATGGGATGTTTTGAAGTCGAAAATTTCGACTTCAAATGGAAGCGTAAATAGCTTACAATCTTTAAGGTCGAAAAAATCGACCTTAAAAAGTAACACTCGTGGGAAACATACAAAATATATCCCAAAAGCCTTTACGGAAAAAGGGCTTTACATGCTGGCTACAATATTAAAAAGTAAAAAGGCAGCTTAAACAACCATAGCAATAATCGAGACCTTTGCAAAAATTAGGGAACTATCCAGGACAATAAAAGAAATTTCCTTAACCCATAAGGAAGAAGATAAGAATAACTTAATGAAAAGAAGCGGACAAATCATCGCCGAAATTTTAGAAGATGATTTGGAAATAACTGAAAAAGAAACGACCATTGAGATTAATTTTGCGGTGTTGAAATTTAAACATACTATAAAAAAGAAATAAATAGTTTCTTGAACATCAAGGCAATACAAATATCAAAGGTTTCGTCATTAGACGGATTCGTAAAAAGACGGACCACGAAAGTGGCAGGCAAGCGAATTATTTTAAATTTAATTCTAAAAAATCCTCTGCTTGACCGACTAAAACGGCTGTTCTTTTACGTACTTTGGGGTTGGACGGTTTACCTTGCACCCCGTTGGGGTGCTTTACGCATGGGGGCTTTTCATATCCACAGGTTGGCACCTGTGGCTACTCATTTTGGTATCCTGCGGATACGCCTTCTTTTTTATGTCAAATAAGGGTGAATCCGGTTGCGTAACCTCCGAGGATTCGTAACGTTAACAAACATTCTAACGGAACCGAACGTCTAACCACAAGCACATCCGCTTGCCTTCGGCACAGACGAGAACATTACGTACTATAAATTCTTTTTTCCTCTGTGTGCTTAGTGTTCTTTGTAGTGAGAAGAAAATGGAAATCGATAGGATTAAGGATTATACCGAAGGCATGGCTTACGCCAAAGAAACAGAAAAGAGAAATTAGAAATCAGGAAAGCGTTAGTTCGCTTAACGAAAAACATATAACGATTTAATAAATCCGCATTATGGGCGCGCCCGAAAAGTTAAGATAAAGCATGATTAAAATGGTTGACATTTAAAATGATACTTATCCGCGAGCCGATATCATTTGCAGAATTGTGGGATAAACGGCGGGTCGATATGGGCGATATAATGAAAATTGTGGTAGATATTAAACGGAATATTATCGGCGCCGACGAAGAAATGCACGCGGACATTGAAACCCATTTATTGGAAAACGGTTCGGCACAGCAGAATTTATGGGGCGCCAATTTGCTTCATACCGAACAGGGGTACGAGATAGAGTTTACTTCATTTATTAATATCCGGCCGGGGCAGGGCAACCGTTCAATGGAAATAGAATTGGCGGATGTACGTCGGCAGGTAGAAAACTTAATCCGAAAACGGGTGGTTTAATGTACGCTTTACAATGGCATAAGAATTTAACGGCTGAAAAATGGGAGTCTTATTCGCGCGGGCAGCAGATTTTAATGATTGCCAACGAACTGAATCGCGCTAAAAATTTCATCGCTAATAATCAAGAGGAAGCGGTGAGGCACTGTTACGAACGCGCCTTTGAGCTGACCGATTTGACTTCGGCGGATTCCAAATGGCACGGCAAGTTAAAAGAACTGCGGCGTTTCCGCGAATTATTGGCGGAGCTGTATTTTTCCGAACGCAGCGACGAACGGGTGAACAACCTTTTATTGGTGGGATTACAGAGGCTTTCGGCGGAGGCCTGCCGCCTGCTGAATCCTGTTTGAAACGGTTTTTGTTTAAGAAATTAGAAAATAGAAAATAGAAAATAGAAAAGAGGAAATCGTATAAGCGTTATGAGGGCAGGCACCGTAAGAGGAAGGTCAAGGATAGGAATAAGGTATAGGGTATAAGGGGAACGGTGTTCTGTTTTCGGTTTTTTTATTCGAAAGATGGGGCTGTTTTAAAATCCACGAATTTCACCGTGCCCGAGGCAGGCAGGCAGGCTACGACAAAGCCGGGTGTGCATGACACATAATAGTGTCCGTGTCATTCCCGCGCAAACGGGAATCCGGGAATATTTCACTCGGACATGTGTCTGAATTTTGGATAGGTTATTTACCCAACCGTGTCATTCCCGCGCAGGCGGGCTCTGTGAGAAATTATACCTTTAAAAGGCTTACGGGTTTTGGTGTTTTAGATAGTAAGCTCTGTGTGTGGTGCCCTGAATGTGGATTCCTTTCGGGCTTTAAAAATAGAAAGGAGTTTGCCGTATCGATTATTTAAAACCGCGGCATCTAT
>JALSTK010000047.1 GCA_026983775.1 Calditrichia bacterium | reverse complement strand
TAAGCCCCTTTTTCGAGCAGGTAATTATAAATAATGGCATTGCCTCCGCCGTGTGCTTCGGATATGCCGAAGCGAATCGACCTGAAGATTCCGGCCAGGAAAGTGACCCACATCTCTCTTGCAAAACTCCGGGGATAAACGCCCTTTTTAATCATCAAAATATTATTGTACATACCCAGCACATCCGCTTTACACTCCTCAATCGTGGAATAGGTCTCTTTCAGCTCTTTCTTAACACTCGTTTTTCTCCCGTTAAGAACCAGATTTCCGGGGCCGACCCCATGCGAAATCTCATGCATCAACGTATGGTTGAAGAAACCGGCAAAGGTTACGTATTGCCTTTGATCCCTGGCTAGAACCCGGTTGGCGATGGGTTTTAACAATTGCCTGAATTTGGCTTCATGCATGTTTTTCAACATTACCTTTTTCGAACCTTTTGCTTCCCGCACCCGTTCATCGTTGGGCAGATTAAATGCTAAGGTTTGAACCCCGGCCTTGGTATCCCCTGCGGAAAAGACTTCCTGTACAACTACCATGGGCGATTCCGCACCGCGGCTGAAATTCTTCTGATCCTGCGGATTGGGCAGATTCTGTTCAATCTCATTCAGATATTTGGCAAACACGGCCAGCTTTTTGCTTTCCACCGGATCCTTGATAGTAAGAAAGCTCTCGAAAGAGGCTTTATAGTTGAACAGCTCGTCTTCATAGACTTCATAGGGACCGATGATAAATTCTATGGTATTGTCCTTAACATCCATCCAGGCCATGTCGCTTTCAAAATAGTCATTGCTTTCAAAAGCCCGGGCTCTGGTTAAAATATACTTTTTCAATGAGGGATTATCCGTATATTGAGCCGCTTCCCGCATAAGGCGAATGATCCGGGACAGGGGTTCTTTGTAAAATTCCGTATAAGGGACGGCAACTAATTTATCCCCACTCCTGCGGATATCGGTAAATTCGGAAGTAAACGAATCCGCATCCTGCGGATGAGATTTGATCCAGTTTTGAAATTCATTTTTGCTCATATCCGCCGGATAGAAATTGGCTCCCAACGGTTTTGTAGCGGTTCCCCAGAAAGGTTTGTTGTCTTCCAAACGATCAAAAGGACCGAACATGATATTGAAATATTGTAAGGCCAGATTATCTACAGGTTTGGAAGAATGGATCAACTGTTCCTTTATTTCCCGGTTTTTACTATATACCTGATCCAGAAAAATATCATCGACGATTTTCATAGCCTCATACAATTTACGAACAACGATTTTCTGGCGGTCATTCAAAAGAGTAGAGTCATAGGTGATCTCTGTTTTTACGAACTGGTCTATCTTTTGTTGTAATTGTTTCATTTTCCGGTCCGCCTGTTTCGGGTTGGTACATTTTATAAAGGAAAGAATTAAAATAAAAAAGAATACGTAGCGCATAGGTTGTCTCCTGTTCATCTTAAGAATAGTTTCATATAAAAGAGAGGATTGGTCAACGTCTTTTTGGGAACCTCGTTGGCGATCATACCGGTCATCAACTGACGGATATCGGGATTCCGAGCCGCTTTGTCTACCACTAAATTGAGCAAAAAGGTATGCCGACCCAATCTTTGCAGTTTTGTACTTAAGTTCAGTTCCGGCCCCAACTTATTCCAAAGATTCCGGTCGTAACGGGCAAGAGATTGCTCGGAAAAATCATTTTCTTCGATGGCGATTCGGGCTACGCTTACCGCTTCTCTTCCCGATACCAGCGCATTTCCTATACCTTCCCCTGTAAAAGGATCGATCAGACCGGCTGCATCTCCGAGGATAAGAAAACCGTTACCGTAATTTTTACGATGGCTGCTTCCCACCGGCAGATTCCATCCTCGCGGCTCTTCCAAAGGTACGGCATTCTTAAAACGGGCTTTAAAATCCGGACTGTTCATCGCCATCTGTAAGGCCTGTCTGAGATTTAAGCGATGTTTATTCAAAGCTTCCTGCAACATACCGATACCTACGTTGGCCTGACCATCATCGGCCGGGAAAATCCAAAAATAGCCCGGAATAATCGCATCGATAAAATGCAGTTCGAGCCGATTGTCGAGTCCTTCCACCCCCTTGTAATATCGGCGTAAAGCTACCACCCAATGTTCCGGTTGATGAGAGAAGAAGCCTAATTGACGAGCGATGATGGAATTAAAGCCATCGGCTCCCAATACGATTTTCCCCCGGAATTCCTGTCGGTGGGAATCGCCTTTTTTTTCCCCTCTCACCCCCGTTACATACCCCTCCTTACGGATAATCTCACGGACGGTAAAATCTTCCAAAATATCCGTATTGGTTTTTTGGACCTCCTTAAAAAGGAAATGGTCGAAAACCGTGCGCCGAATGACCAAGCCGGCCGGCTGCTTATAGCGCTCATATTCCAGAAAAGGGATATTGACTCTCTTGCGATTAGGGCTGCTGAAAGTCACCGAATAAATGGGAACCGACGGTAATTGTTCGATCCGATCATAGAGATTAAGTTCTTTGAGTATTTCCACGGATTTTCCGGAGATGGCGTCACCACAAATTTTATCGCGGGGAAATTTTTCTTTTTCCAAAAGGAGCGTTTTCAGGCCGAACCGATGCGCATAAAGAGCGGCGGCAAGTCCCGCAGGTCCGGCACCAATGACTATGATATCGTATAATGATTCTTCCGACATAGATCCCTCAATTTAGACAAGGAAGAAGATATAAAAAAAAGAGTAAGAAAAAAAGTAAAAGAAGATCATCGATTTTGTCAAACAAGTGCTTTGTTTTTTTACAGAAAAATCTTTATCCGGACGATTTTTTTGCTTAACTTTTAAAGTTAGCAAAAAAAGAAAGTAGAGGAATTTATGCCTTTAGTACCCGCTCATATTCAGGCGTTAAAGCCTTATGAAGCCGGTAAGAGCATCGAAGAAGTACAACGGGAACTCGGGCTAAAAAGAATCGTTAAGCTGGCTTCCAATGAAAATCCGCTTGGCGTCTCACCCAGAGCTTTGCAGGCCATGATCGAATCGCTCCAAACCGTCAACCGCTATCCCAGCCCGGATGGCTATTATCTGCGTAAAGCCCTGGCCGAACGCTATGACATAAAAATAAACAATGTCTTCCTGGGCCATGGTTCCGAAGGAATCATCTCTCTGATTATGCGTACCTTTTTACTGGATGATGAGGAAGCGATCACTTCCGCCGGTTCCTTCATTACCTTCGATATTCAGGCCCAATCCCGCGGCATCAAACTGATTCGGGCGCCTTTAAAGAATTTTTTTATTGATCTCGAAGCCATAACGGCCCGGATCACGGATAAAACCAAGATCATCTATCTGGCCAATCCCAATAATCCGACCGGTACTATTTTTAAAGTAGGTTCATTTCTTGATTTTATTAAAACCGTCCCGCCTCGCGTACTGGTTATTCTGGATGAGGCCTATTTTGAATTCGCCCATGATGATCCTGCTTTCCCGGATTCCATGCAGTATCGCTTAGATAATGTGATTACTTTACGCACCTTTTCCAAAGCGTTCGGTTTGGCCGGAGTACGTTTGGGATATGGATTTGCCCATGAAACTTTTATTTCCAATCTGATGAAAATCAAACTGGCCTTCGAACCGAGTTCTATAGCTCTTGCCGCCGGTGTGGCTGCCATGGACGACGCGGATTTTCTGGAGCGGACCCTGCATATAAACCGTATCGGCAAGGCCTTTTTTTACCGCCTTTTCGAGCGGTTAGGCATTCAATATATCCCCTCCCATACGAATTTTGTAACCATCGTTTTTGATTCGGAAAAAGAAGTGATGCGGATTACGGAACGTCTGCTGCGCAAAGGAATCATCGTCCGGCCCTTAAAAGCCTTCGGATTGCCCCATTGTATCCGGGTAACGATCGGCCTCGAGGAAGAAAATGAACTATTCGCCAAAGCGCTTGAACAAGTTTTATAAATCCTGTTAGAAACATGCAACAGGTCATCTCTGCCTCGCGCAGAACCGATATCCCCGCTTTTTATTTGAAGGGGTTCATGGATTCCATCCGAAACGGCTTCGTAGAAGTAGCCAATCCTTTTTATCCCAAACAGATACGCAGGGTCAGCCTCCTACCGCAGGATGTAGCCTGGATCGTATTCTGGTCCAGAAATTACGCACCTTTCTTACAACACGCCTCTTTTTTCAATTCGTATGAACTGTTTTTCCATTTCACCATTCTTCCGCCCAGTAAGCTGGAAAAAATTGCGGTAAAAAACGGACGGGCCCTTGCTCAGCTTCAACAATTGGCGAACCGGTATG
>JALSTK010000046.1 GCA_026983775.1 Calditrichia bacterium | reverse complement strand
CGTTATTGAAAAGCAGGCCGCCTGTTCTGTTTTTACAAATGTGGATGCCAGTCTTTTATCCGGTGATTTTGAGAAACTGGCCCCGGAGGTTATGTTGTCAGGAATTGCTCTTTCCTTAACCGAGCCACTTCTCGAAAAACACAATAAATAAAGATGGATCAGATCTTCCGTCAGTATCAAAGTTATTTATCTTTCGAACAAAATTTATCCGCTCACTCCGTTGATGCCTACACACGGGATGTCCTGCGCTATCTGAATTATTTAAAACGCATTGGCGTACCCTCTCCGGAAAAAGCTTCTGCTAAACATGTCTCCCGATTGATCCGCTTGCTAAGCGAGATGGGACTGTCCTCCAGTACGGTGGCCCGGAATATATCGGCCATACGCGGCTTTTACCGCTTTCTGAATGGTGAAAACATTACCGATGTGGATCCCACTCAAAACATTGATCGACCCAAAACAGCGCGGCATTTACCCTCTGTTTTAACGTATGATGAAATCAAAAAGATTTTTTCCGTTCCCAATACACGCACTGCATTAGGCATAAGAAACAGAGCCATGTTGGAAACGCTTTATGCCTCAGGATTGCGTATTTCCGAGTTGCTGAATTTGGAGCAGGCCCATGTCTATTTTGATCAACAGGTTATTCGGGTCTTCGGCAAGGGACGTAAAGAACGACTCATTCCCATCTCCGTACCGGCTCTTAAATGGATCCGGCGTTATCAGAATGAAGTCCGGCCTTCTTTGGATAAGAAAGGAAAATCACAGGGAGTTTTGTTCCTGAGTGTGCGCGGTACGGCCATGTCGCGCATGGGATTTTGGAAAATATTGAACGCCTGTTTGAAAGAGGCCGGGATACGCAAAGAAATACATCCCCATACATTCCGGCATTCATTTGCGACCCATTTATTGGAAAACGGAGCCGATTTGCGAGCCGTTCAGGAAATGCTGGGTCACGCGGATATCAGTACGACGCAGATTTATACCCATCTGGATCGGAAATTTTTGCAGGAAGAATATAAAACATTTCACCCCAGAGCCTGAAGGTTCGTATTCACTTCGACCTACAAAGAAAAATTAAAGGAAGAGGCACATGTCGGTACAGATAGATTTGGAAACAAAGGTTGCCATTATAGGAGCCGGACCGGCCGGGGTGAGTACATCCCTCTTTCTTTCCAAAGATAAAATTTCTCATTTAATTATCGATAAGGCCTTATTTCCAAGGGATAAAATCTGTGGCGATGGTTTAAGCGGGAAAGTGGTTCATTTATTGTCCGAATATGATTCCAACTTTATCAGGGAAATGGTTGATGAACAGGACCATTTTTTAGATAGCTGGGGAGTGGAGTTCATTGCTCCCAATGGGCGCAAAGTTGCCGTGGAATATGAAGACAGTCCCTCGGATCAAAAGTATCCGCCGGGATTCGTGGTGCGTCGCCGTGATTTTGACGATTTTCTGGTTCGTCATCTGGACCGTAATTTTGCAGATTTCAGGGAACACACAGAGCTGAAAACCATAATCAGACATTCCGATGGTTTGTATTTACATTTGCGAAGCGACGGAAAGGATTGGGTTTGCAAAACGCAATTAGTCGTGGGAGCGGAAGGGGATCGATCCGTTGTGGCCCGACAGTTGAACGGTAATCATACGATGGAACCTAAACATTTTATGGCCGGTCTACGAACTTACTATGCCAATGTGCAGCAGCTTCATCCCAAAAATTTTATTGAACTCCATTTTCTAAAAGAGTTAACTCCCGGCTATTTTTGGATTTTCCCTTTACCGGGCAATAAGGCCAATGTAGGCATAGCTCTGCTCAGCAGTCAGGTCCGCAAAGAAAAGATTCATATGCGTGAGCTGCTTCTTAAGATCATTAATGAACATCCGGAGCTTGCTCCCAGATTTAACAAGGCTGAGCGTTTGGAACGAATTTCCGGTTGGGGCCTGCCGCTGGGTTCCAGGCGCCGTCCGCTATCAGGAGAGGGCTATATCCTGACCGGAGATGCCGCTTCATTGATTGATCCCTTTAGCGGTGAGGGAATTGGTAATGCGATCTTAAGCGGCCGAATTGCGGCAAAGGTCATCTCTGCCGCAGTCCGGGAAAACGATTATTCAGGTGCGTTTCTCAGTGAATACGATCAGGCCGTTTACCGGCGTCTCTGGAAAGAGCTTCGCTTAGGGGTCGCTATTCGCCGATTGGCAAGCTTCCCCTGGCTTTTTAATTTCCTCTTCAATCATCTGCATAAGAACAAAACCTTACAGCAAACTTTTTCGGCCATGTTCAATAATATTGATATCCGTGCTCAGCTAAAATCACCGCTTTTCTATTTGCGTCTTCTTTTCGATAAAAATTAAACTTCTTCCGGGCAAAGGCCATGGATTTAGTTAAAAAAATAGCACTCTTCTTCTTTCTGTTCCATCAATTAGCACTCTCTCAAATTATTTTCACAGAGGTCATGTTCGATGTAAAGGGCAGCGATTATCATGATGAATTTATTGAATTGTTTAATGTATCCTATACAGATACCATTGATCTGAGCGGCTGGCAGTTCAGCGATAGCAGCGGAGTGGATCGGCTGAGCGATGCAGGATATGGATTGCGGATTCAGCCTCGCCAATATACGGTTATTTTGGACCTCAGTTATTTTACCCACTCTTCGACCTATGATGATGTAATTCCGGATACGGCTTTGATACTAACCATTAGCGATAATTCTTTCGGGAGTGGAGGATTAAGCAATACACACGGTGAGCGCCTCTCTTTGATTGATGCCGGGGGAGACACGGTACAGGTATACCGCTATAGCACGGATAATAAACCGGGTATCTCCGATGAAAAGATAATTTTATCTGCCGATAATTCTGCAGCCAATTGGTCCAATTCACTCATTGAAGGCGGCACACCGGGCCGGAGAAACAGCGTTACACCCTATGATTATGACTTAGGTTTTAAAAAGGCGAGCCTGCAATATCATCCCCAAAATGATGTGGAAACCGGTCGTTTCCTGTTTATAAACTTTACCTTTCAAAACAGAGGTCTTAAGACTTTCAGCAATGCCGTTCATGTAAAATTATTCGCGGAAACCTTTCACGATTCGCTGTTTCAGAATGTCGAAGATATGATAATGGATTCGGTCCTGTCCGTTACACTTGATTCCGCGCAGGGACTGAGTATACAGGATCGGTGGAAACCGGAAAGCGCGGGCTCTTACTGGCTTACCGCAGTGCTTCAATCATCCAGGGACCGGAATCCTTTAAATAATATTCTTTCCGCAAATGTCAACGTGTTCGATAGTCGCCGCACAGTGATCCTTAATGAAATAAAATTCCTGACTGAAGAGAACGAGCCGGAATGGATTGAACTCCTCAATACCGGGAATGCTCCCCTGTCTTTGCAGCACTGGGCCGTAACCGACCGGAAGGATACCGCCTTTGTGGATAGTTTTGCCTGTATTTATCCGGGGCAATTTAAAATACTCTGTGCCCGAAAGAGCCTGAAAGATTTCTATCCACTTCCGGATAGTCTCCTTATCAGGCTAAAACAGTGGCCTGTTTTAAACAATGACGAGGATACAGTTTTTTTGCTGAATCCGGCCGGGGGTTGGGTGGAACAAGTGCCCTATCGTCTGGCCTGGCTGGAAGGTGAGCAGTGGCGAAATCCCTCCCTGGAGCGCATTAATCCCCACATTGATAGCCGTTTATCGGAAAATTGGGGGCCGAGTACTTCAGTGGAGAACGCCACTCCCGGGAAAGTTAATTCGATTTTTACCGAAATAGTCAGCAAGGTAACAAAAATCAGTATCAAACCGAATCCCTTTTCTCCGGATGGCGATGGTCACGAAGATTATACGGTCATTCAGGCCGAATTTCCGGTAACCTCCGGAAGAGTCCGTGCCGAAATATATGATGTAATGGGCCGGAAAGTCAAACGACTGGCCGATGCTCGGTTTACGGGTTCCCGTTGGCAGATGGTATGGAATGGCAGGAATGACCATCTGCATATTGTGCGGATGGGTATTTATATTTTATTTATTCAGGTTCTGAATGACCGGCACGGAATTATTAAGGAATATAAAGAGATGATAGTCGTAGCGAAACGGTTATAACAAGGAACGATCGGTATATTTATTAAATAAGGTGTATATATACAATTGCTCTATTAACTTCTTAAAAAACAAATAGTAATTTCTATCGAGAATCCTCCCCTGACGGTTGCTTTCATACCCGGATTGTTCTTATATTCGGTCGGTATAAATTGAAATAATTGAAGAATTACAGATAATACCCTAATCCTCTTAAATAGGAAGGAGGTTGACGATGTCTAATGCTTATTTTAAGGTTCCTCATCCCCAGAACGAACCCATTTACAGCTATGCCCCGGGCACTCCGGAACGTGAAGCTTTAAAGAAAAAATTATCGGAATTAATGGCTAAAGAGATTGAAGTCCCCCTGATCATCGGTGGAAAAGAAATTCGTACCGGAAAAACCGGTGAAATGCATACTCCTCACGATCACGGTATTAAGTTAGGAGTCTATCATAAAGCCTCCAAAAAGGAAGTTGAGATGGCCATAGAAGCTGCCCTGGAGGCTCGAAGGGCGTGGGCTGAAATGCCCTGGGAACAACGGGTTTCCATTTTCCTTAAAATGGCCGAGCTGCTTTCCGGACCGTATCGCACGTTATTGAATGCAGCAACCATGCTTGGCCAATCCAAAACCGCTTATCAGTCCGAGATAGACGCCGTGGCCGAGTTAGCCGATTTTTGGCGATTCAATGCTTTCTACATGGCCGAATTAATGAAAGAACAACCGTATTCGCCGCGGGGTTTCTGGAACCGCCAGGAATACCGTCCGCTTGAAGGTTTCATCTTCGCGGCCACCCCTTTCAATTTTACATCAATTGCCGGCAATTTGCCCACCGCTCCGGCTCTGGTTGGAAATGTGGTTTTATGGAAGCCGGCTTCCAGCGCTGTTTATTCGGCCTATTTCCTGATGCAGTTATTCAAAGATGCCGGAATGCCGGACGGAGTGATCAACTTTGTCCCGGGTTCAGGAGGCCAGGTCGGTACACCGGCCCTGACCAGCCCTCATTTAGCCGGTATCCATTTTACGGGCTCTACCAATACTTTTCAGACCATGTGGAAAATGGTTGGCGAAAATATCACCCGTATGAAATATTATCCGCGTATTGTAGGTGAGACGGGTGGAAAGGATTTCATATTTGTCCATAACTCCGCTCGGGTTAAACCGCTGGCCATTGCTGCCATCCGCGGAGCCTTTGAATACCAGGGACAGAAATGTTCGGCTGCTTCCCGGATGTATATTCCGAAGTCTTTATGGCCGGAGTTTAAAGAAATCTACACGGCGGAAGTGGAAAAAATTAAAATGGGCGATCCCATGGATTTTCGCAATTTCATGACCGCCGTAATTGACAAGGCGGCCTTCGAAAGTATTACCTCCTATATTAAATATGCGGCTGAGTCCGATGAAGCCGAATTTATTACCGGCGGCAAATATGATGATTCCAGGGGCTATTTTATCGAGCCCACTACGATTGTTACCACCAATCCCAGGTTTAAAACCATGCAGGAGGAAATCTTCGGCCCGGTTCTAACCATCTATGTTTATGAAGATGAAAAATTCGAAGAGACCCTGGAGCTTTGCGACACCACCTCGCCTTATGCTTTGACCGGAGCTATTTGGGCCCAGGATCGCCAGGCTTTGATTAAAATGTCGGATCGCTTACGTAATGCAGCAGGTAATTTTTATATCAACGACAAACCCACCGCAGCGGTGGTGGGTCAACAGCCCTTCGGCGGCGGCCGTGCCTCCGGAACGAACGATAAGGCCGGCAGCGCCTTGAATATTATGCGCTGGATGTCTGTACGCAGTATTAAGGAAACCATGGTTCCGCCTGAAGACTGGACCTATCCTTTTATGGAGGCGGAATAAGGAATTTTTGGGTGCGTTTTTAAACAAGGAATTTTTTAATTAGTTTTTCATCCTTCGAGAGGGTTCTATCCTTCAAAATGGAAGAAGAGCTCCCAAAAAGGTTTTGTCATGCCCGATCTGATCGGGCATTTCCATTTTATGGGACTGATGGCCGATTTTACGGATCCTATTAGTGAACCGTTTTTTTCTGTCCCTGTTTTATGCGGCGCTGTAAGTCCTGCGGCCACTGCGATGTATCTTCCGAAGGATAGATGCGTAGTTCCGGTCCGTTCATTTTTAATAAATCCCCGGTACGGCAATGCAGAATCTTTTTAGCTACCGCAATTCCCGAAGCGGTAACACCGGAAACCCCATGACTCAGGGTGCTGGCTCCACACATATAAAGGCCTTTAATTTCAGTTGATACGGGAAATGAACCCGGCCCAACCTGTGAAGGGCTTTTCGCGATACCGTACAGATTACCTCGGGTCGCATTAAGATAATAAGCATTGGTCAGGGGAGTGGCCAGGTTCCAGAAAACCACATGTTGCCGTATACCCGGGATTTGTTGTTCTATCTTCCGGAACATTCGTTCGGCGAGTTGATCTTTTAATTGCTGATACTCTGCAGAACGTGAACCCGATTTTTCCCGGGCCCATTTTTCAAACGCACCGTATCCGGCGAAGGTAAATGCCTCACAGGTATGATGGCCGTTGTGCATTTTCGAGGGATCTTTGAGAGTCGTCACGGTCAGGAACAGGGCCGGAGGCATTTCCGCTTTTAAAGCATAATCTCTCAGGCCCATTTTATATAGTTCGTCTACATTTTCGGAATCATATAGCCAGTAATTACCGGAATCCAGACCGGCAGCGCGCAGGTCCATATCCACGGCGAAAAAGAGACTGATGGCTGAACCCGAATAAACGGAACGCTCCAGTTTGCGTTTGAGACGCCGGCTTAAATGCTCTGTGCCGATTAACTGTCGGAAGGTTACCTCGGGGTCGGCATTACTGACGATATAGCGGGCAGAAAGCGTTGTACCGTCCTTAAGACGGACGCCCGCGACCTTTTTGTCCGCAACCCGGATTTGTTGCACAGGGCTTTTAAGGCGAATTTCACCACCCGCTTTTTTTAAAGCACGCACAAAAGCCCTGGGTATGGCAAAGGCTCCCCCTAAGGGATAGTAACCGCCGTTTAAATAGTGATAGGTGATTCCGGCATGAACGAACGCCGAAACTTCCGAAGGAGGCAGACCATGGTCTCCGGATTGAGTGGATAAGATACCTTTCAGTAACGGATCGGAAATATAAGCATCGATCAGGTCCTGTCCCGTTTTCCGATACCATCTAAGAACCGAAGCCATTTTACCTGCGGACCTGGCGGCACTCAGGGCACCTTTGATCCGACCCAAATGATTCAGATTCTCCATCATACCGGTCAGAACTTTAAAATAGTCCTCAATACCCGTTGTTTGTTGCGGAAAGCGCTTTTTTAAACGTTCAATGAGCCGTTCCTTTCCCTTTGGGAAGTCGAAGGATTCTTTGCCGAGAATCACATGATCATAACCGTCGGGATTAAGTTCGCAGAAGGACAGGTCTTCGGATACTCCCAGTCCTTCATAAATCCGGCGAAGTTGTCCTCCTTCCTGAAGATCACCGATATAGTGTACCCCCGGACTAAAGCGGTAACCGCTCAAAGTAAAAGAATGGGTCCATCCGCCGGGTACTTCATGTTGTTCGCATACCAATACCTTCATACCGGCCTGGGCCAGAGGAAGGGCCGCAGATAATCCCCCGGCACCGGAACCAATTACGACGACATCATAATCCTCACGCATAAGAAACCTCTCTTCCCGTTATTACGAGGGTAAGGTAGTAAAGTTAAACTCTGTATTCCAGTGGAAAAAAGAAATAAACGATCCAAACAACCGGTTAAGCCTTGCCGCCTTCACCGGAGCGGGGTCAGGCAAACGGACGGGGAGGAAACCTGACCTATTGTTTTTACAAACTTCTGTACAACGACGAAAGAAAGAAGCACCGGAAGCTTTGAATCATTTCAACCGATTTTTCAAACGATAAGGATGCTATACCGATTGGGGCCTTTAAAATTTACCTACCGGTTTGCCTGTTCGTTTTTGCATTTATACAGTATAATTATAAGCATTAATGTATATATAAAACACAATAGATAACTACTTAAAATTTAAATAATTATCAAACATAGATAATCCGCTTCAAAAGTTGATTTTCGCCGAAGGAGTTTATAAATTGAAGTTTCTGTTTCGGGTCTTTAATGCCTAAACGCGAAAGAGCCGAAGGGGGGAAGAGCGGTTATTTATTAAAAAATGCTTACACTCAAATCGAATGGAGGAACCATGAAACGCAAAAAGGTAATTATTATGGGAGCCGCAGGACGTGATTTTCATAATTTCAATACATACTTCAGGGATAATGAAACCTATGAAGTGGTAGCTTTCACAGCCACCCAGATTCCGGATATTGATGATCGGAAATATCCCGCCGAATTGGCCGGGAAATTATATCCGGACGGAATAAAAATTCATCCCGAAGCGGAACTACCGGAATTGATTAAACAATTTGATGTGGATGAAGTTGTATTTGCCTACAGTGATGTGCCCTATGACTATATTATGAGCCGTTCGGCCCTGGTGAATGCCGCCGGAGCGGATTTTCGCCTGATGGGCACCAAGTTAACCCAGATAAAGAGTACCAAACCGCTTATTGGTATTTGTGCCGTTCGTACCGGTTGCGGAAAGAGTCAGACTACCCGTAAGGTCGCTAAAATTTTGCAGGATATGGGTAAGAGAGTGGTCGCGATTCGTCATCCTATGCCTTACGGTAATCTGGTTGAACAAAGGGTACAGCGTTATGCCGAACTTGCCGATCTGGATAAATATAAATGTACGATTGAAGAGCGTGAAGAATATGAGCCGCACATTGTTGCCGGCACCATCATCTATGCCGGGGTGGATTATGAAGCGATTTTACGGGAAGCGGAAAAAGAAGCGGATATCATTCTCTGGGATGGAGGGAACAACGATCTTTCTTTTTACAAAACAGATTTACTGATCACTGTGGCCGACCCTCATCGCGCCGGGGATGAATTATATTACTACCCGGGAGAAGCCAATTTACGTGCCGCGGATGTTGTGGTCATCAATAAAATGGATTCTGCCGATGCGGAAGATATCCAGATCGTGCGTGAAAACATTATGGAAGTCAATCCCGATGCCGTAGTGATCGACGGGGCTTCCCCTATTTTTGTGGAAGATTATGAACAGATCAAAGGTAAACGGGTTCTGGTTGTGGAAGACGGCCCGACCCTGACCCATGGTGAAATGACTTATGGAGCCGGTGTGGTTGCTGCCCAAAAATTCGGGGCCGACGAACTGGTCGATCCACGTCCTTACACGGTTCGCAGCATTACAGCTACCTTTGAAAAATATCCGGAAATCGGCACTTTATTACCGGCCATGGGCTATGGTGAACATCAAATCAAAGATTTGGAAGAAACCATTAATAACACGGAGTGTGATTTAGTGGTCATCGGTACACCGATTGATCTGCGTAAACTGGTTAAGATCAATAAGCCGGCTGTGCGGGTAACCTATGAATTACAGGAAATCGGAAAACCGGACCTGCAGGATGTATTGGCCCGCTTTGCCTGATGGACTTTTTTCGATTAGTTCCCACTGCTATGCAAGTGGGAACTTCTTGTTTATTATATAAGCGTTGTTATCCGAATCAATAGGGAAAAATATGGAACAGAGGACCATTGTTGTAGCGCTCGGTGGAAATGCCATTACCCGTGAGTTTGAAGAAGGGGATATCCATCAGCAATTCGAGAATACGCGCGAAAGTCTGAGCCATATCATTGAGCTTCTGAAGGACGGCTATCATATGGTTATTACCCATGGCAATGGACCACAGGTAGGTAACTATTTGATCCGTGTCGAAGAAAGCCGCCATCTTGTACCTCCTCTGCCTTTGGGTATTATCGTAGCCGATCTCGAAGGAGGGATGGGCTATATGATTCAACAATGTCTGTTTAATAAACTCCATGATTCCGGAATGCATCGCGGTATCGTAACCGTATTAACTCAGGTGCTCGTGGACAAAAATGATCCTTCGATTCATAATCCTACTAAATTTGTCGGTCCGTTTTATAAAAAAGAGCAGGTCGAAGAATTGCAAAAGAAACGGGGTTGGATTATGAAGGAAGATAAGGGGCGTGGTTACCGTCGGGTGGTACCTTCTCCCAGGCCGATCGGTATTTGGGAAAAAGATATTATTAAAAGCTTGGTGGAACAGGGGAATATTGTGGTTGCTGCCGGAGGCGGTGGTATCCCTGTTTTTATCGACGACCGGGGTTGGCTGGAGGGAATGGACGGCGTGATCGATAAGGATTTGGCTTCTGCAGTTCTGGCCCGGGAGATTTCAGCAAAAAAAATGGTAATTGTCACCGGGGTGGAGAAGGTTGCCGTCGGTTACGGTACATCGCGCCAAAAGGATTTGGATCGTTTAACGGTTCGGCAAGCCCAAAAATTTATGGCAGCGGGTGAATTTCCCCCAGGATCCATGGGACCTAAAATACAGGCAGCTATAAATTTTCTGCAAAGCGGAGGTGAAGAAGTTATCATCACCTCTATCGAAAAAACCGGCCGGGCTTTAAAAGGAGAAGCCGGTACTCATATTTTCCCCAATCCTTAAAAATTTCTTCGGATTTTGTTTTACATGCTTTTAAGAAATTGCTATATTTGCCTCTTATGGTTAATTAGCGGAACGGACACATAGTTCTAGGAGTGAAAGATGAAGATACACGAATATCAGGCCAAGGAAATTCTACGCAAATACAATGTTCCCGTACCGGTCGGTTATGTGGCATTTACCGTGGAAGAAGCTGTGCAGGCGGCTAAAAAATTGCCGACTGAAATAGCAGTGGTTAAAGCACAGATTCATGCCGGCGGCCGTGGCAAAGGCGGCGGTGTTAAAATTGCCAAAAATGTTCAGCAAGTTGAACAACTTGCCCGGCAAATGCTGGGCATGACCTTAGTTACCCATCAGACCGGAGCGGAGGGTAAAACCGTTCACAAATTACTGATTGAACAGGGCATTGATATCGAACGCGAACTGTATTTGGGAATGGTGCTGGATCGGGCCTCTTCCCGATTTGTAATGATGGCCAGCACCGAAGGTGGAGTGGAAATTGAAAAAGTTGCTGCCGAAACACCGGAAAAGATATTGAAGGAGTGGGTGGATCCACGGGTTGGCCTGCAGGCCTTTCAGGCGCGCAAATTGGCCTTCGGATTGGGCCTGGAGGGTAAACAGGTTGCCAATGCCGTGAAATTTATGCTGGCCTTGCACGAGGCCTTTATGGCCAATGATTGTTCTCTGGCGGAAATCAATCCCCTGGTAGTGACGAAACAGGGTGAAGTGTTGGCTCTGGATGCTAAAATTAATTTTGATGACAGCGCCCTTTATCGCCATCCGAATCTGAGGGAGTTGAGAGATTTGGATGAAGAACAACCGCTGGAAGTGGAAGCATCCAAATATAATCTGAATTATATCAAACTGGACGGTAATGTGGGCTGTATGGTGAACGGAGCCGGCCTGGCCATGTCCACCATGGATATCATCAAGCTGTCCGGTGGTGATCCTGCCAATTTCCTCGATGTGGGGGGTAGTGCCAATGTGGACACTGTACGCAACGGTTTTAAAATTATCTTATCTGACCCGAATGTCAAAGCGATTCTGATCAATATCTTTGGCGGAATTGTTCGCTGCGATCGTGTGGCTCAGGGGGTTATTGAAGCAGTAAAATCCATCGATGTGAATGTACCTCTGGTGATCCGCCTGGAAGGCACTAATGCCAAAGAAGCGGCGGTGATGTTACGCGAATCCGATATGGACTTTACGGTAGCAAGTACCTTGAAAGACGCGGCCGAAAAAGTCGTGAAAGTTCTTAAGAATTGAAATTAACGGGCAGAATTTAGGAGAAAACGATGAGTATATTATTAACAGAAGATACAAGGGCTCTGGTACAGGGTATTACCGGTTCGGAAGGTTCCTTTCACACCCGCCAGATGATTGAATATAATACTAATGTGGTGGCAGGGGTGACGCCCGGAAAAGGCGGCCTGAAATTTGACGACAAGATTCCCGTTTTTAATACGGTTGCAGAAGCAGTACAGGCAACCCATGCTAACGCTTCGGTTATTTTTGTTCCGCCGCCGTTTGCCGCGGATGCCATTATGGAAGCAGCCGATGCCGGCCTGGGTTTGATTATTTGTATTACGGAAGGGATCCCGGCCATGGATATGGTTAAAGTTTATGAATATATCAGTGATAAAGATACCCATTTGATCGGTCCTAATTGTCCCGGTGTCATCTCTCCCGGTATAGGGAAGATGGGTATTATGCCCGGGTTTATTCATAAACAGGGTCATGTGGGCGTCATCAGCCGTTCCGGAACGCTGACCTATGAAGCGGTCGGTCAGTTGACCGGACGCGGTATTGGTCAATCCACCTGTATCGGTATCGGCGGTGATCCGGTTATCGGCACCCGTTTCATCGATGCCTTGAAATTATTTAAAGAGGATGAAGATACCCATGCCGTGGTAATGATCGGTGAAATTGGCGGTACTGCCGAAGAAGAAGCAGCGGCATGGATCAAAGATAATTTTGATAAACCGGTAATCAGTTTTATTGCCGGACAGACCGCTCCTCCGGGAAGGCGCATGGGCCATGCCGGGGCTATAATCAGCGGAGGCAAGGGAACAGCCGCCGAAAAAATGAAGATTCTGGAAGCTGCGGGAATTCATGTTTGCAAGAGTCCGGCGGATATCGGCATAATGGTTGAAAAAGCATTGGGCTAAAAATTAAATCCGGATAATTTTTATCCGGATTTTCTTATATAAACCTAAATTATGTAAAATGGCCGTACTTCGATTCCAGTTGACATAATTAAACGGATGGAATTCATAAAACCGGAAGGCAGGGTATCATTCCCATAGTTGAAAACCAGGGTAAGAGAGCGTCCCTGACCACGGAAAATCGTTTTGAGATGAAAATAATAAATCGTAAATGCTATAAATACGTAAGGAGAAGATAGATTGAAGGAACGTACATTAGCCATATTGAAACCGGATTGTATCCAGAACAATCTTACCGGAGAAGTAATCTCGCATCTATTGAAGGCGGGATTTAAAATAATCGGCATGAAAATGGTTAAATTAAATCAGCAAACCGCGGGTGAATTTTATGCGGTCCATAAAGGTCGCCCGTTTTATGACGAATTAGTAGAGTTTATGACCGAGAGTCGGGTTGTGGCTCTGGCTCTGGAAAAAGAAGATGCGGTTACAGAATTGCGTAAAACCATAGGCGCTACCGATCCCGCTGAGGCCGAAGAAGGTACCATTCGTAAACTATATGCCGAAAGTAAGGGAAGAAATATTATTCACGCTTCGGATTCCGTATCAAATGCAATTTTGGAATTGGGGTTTTTCTTTTCCCGGCGTGAATTAATCGAAAATGTATAAAGATGATGAATATTAATGGAGAAAGAAATGGCCGATAAAGATAACAAAACTCTTGATATCAATATTCTTGGTCAACCGGATTTAGGTGGCGGGGATAAGGTCGATGCCATTAAGATTGTTACGATTTTCGGCGCAGGAACAATGGGCCAGGGTATTTCGCAATTAGTGGCTTCCAAAGGGATGGAAGTACTTATTATTGAGCGTGATAAGCAGCAGGCCAAGCATGGCTATGCTCAACTGGAAAAAAATATTGACGAGGAGATTGCCCGCTGGACCATGACCGAGAGTGAGAAGCGGGCCATCCTCTCCCGTATCAAAGTATCTACCAATACGGAAGATGCCGTACACGGTGATTTGGTCATAGAAGCCATTTCAGAAAAATTGGAAGCGAAACAAGAGCTTTTGGCCAGAATCGATACGATTTGTGAACCGGACACGATCTTTATTACCAATACCTCGGCTCTTAGTATCACGGAAATTGCTTCGGCCACCAGGCGTCAGGATAAAGTAATCGGTATGCATTTTCTCAATCCCGTACCTAAAATTCCTTTAGTGGAAATTGTTCGCGGATTGAAAACTTCGGATGCAACCTATCGATTCATTAAGGAATTTGCCGAAACACTAGACAAAACGGCTGTGGAAGTGTTCGAATATCCGGGATACATCACCACCCGCGTTATTGTACCCATGATAAATGAAGCCATTCATATTCTGATGGAAGGTGTTGCCACGGCTGAACATATTGATATTGCTATGAAATTGGGATATAATTTCCCCAAAGGCCCGCTGGCTCTGGCCGACCAAATCGGCCTGGATGAATTAATGGCCTGGATGGAAAACCTCTTCCGTGAATTGGGAGAGGCAAAGTATCGGCCCTGTCCGTTGTTACGAAAGATGGTACGGGCCGGACACCTCGGTCGTAAGACCGGCAAGGGATTTTTCGAATATAAATAACATCGTTTGAATTGTAGTTTCGGATTAAAAAAGGGGCGATTGCTATGGTAATATTGGTGATTAATGCAGGTAGCTCGTCTGTAAAATATCAGGTCATCAATCCTGAGAAAGAAGCAGTGCTGGCAACCGGTTTGGTGGAACGTATCGGCATGTCCGGGGCCATCTTAACGCACCGTCCGACCGGTCGTAAAGAAGTCCGGCTCTCCGGGGAAATACTCGATCATAAAATAGCGATCGAATATGTTCTTTCGATTCTGCTCAGTAAAAACCATGGGGTGATCAAAGATAAAAAAGAAATTGATGCCGTGGGCCACCGGGTCGTTCATGGGGGTGAGGCTTTCAGCAGTTCGGTTCTGATTAGTGAAGAAGTAATGGCGCAGATCCGGGCCTGTATCGATTATGCACCGTTACATAATCCTCCGAATCTGCGCGGAATTAATGCCGCCAAACAACTTCTGCCCGATGTACCGCAAGTGGCGGTCTTCGATACGGCATTTCATCAGACCATGCCCAAATATGCCTTTCTCTATGGACTACCCTATGTGTTGTATAAACGACACGGCATTCGTCGCTATGGTTTTCACGGCTCTTCTCATCGTTATGTGGCTTCCAGAGCGGCCCGCCTGATAGGAAAACCTCTTGATGAATTAAAGCTCATAACCTGCCATTTAGGGAACGGATCCTCCGCTGCGGCAATTAAATATGGAAAATCGGTGGATACATCCATGGGATTTACCCCTCTCGAAGGGTTATTAATGGGCACCCGCTGCGGAGACATGGACCCTGCGGTCATTCTACAGATTATGGCCAAAGAAGAGATGACCCCGAATGACGCCACCACTATGCTCAACAAGCACAGCGGCTTGATGGGAATCAGTGGATTGAGCAGCGATATGCGTGAAATCGAAGAGGAATATGATACCAATGACCGGGCCAGGGTTGCTCATGATATTTTTACGTATCGTCTGCGCAAATATATCGGAGCCTATGCCGCTGCCATGGGTGGAGTGGATGTGGTTGTCTTTACCGGTGGTATCGGCGAGAATTCTATGCTGGTGCGTAAAAATGCCCTGAAGGGTCTGGAATTTTTGGGAATCGAATTGAATGAAGAGAAAAACAAGGCTCAGGCCAACGGGGATCGGCAAATAAACACCTCTTCTTCCCGGGTTAAGGTCTTGGTTATTCCGACCAACGAAGAACTCGTCATTGCTCAGGATACCATGCACATTGTACAGGAAATGAAGGCAAATCAATAGTGCAGCGGCTCTTTCCGGCCGGGCAATACACGCTTTAAAGAAGGTGTAATCAGTTATTCTGGAAAAAAATAACCCGGGTTTAACCATAAAGTTGAATTTACCGGGTTCTTTTTTTATATTTGAAGCTTCGCTATGAAAATAAATATTCAATATTTGGAAGATGGTCTGCATCAATTTGAAGAGCAGACGGAACTCGGTCTTTTAGATGAACGAATTAAACAGTACTATCCGGAAAATGCCGTTGTTACGGTAACGGTGGATAAGTTCGGATCGGACTTCAGGTTGGATATCGTTCTAACCACCCATGCGCATTATATTTGTGATCGATGTCTGAATCCTTTTGAACAGGCGTTTAAAGCTCATCAGCAGCAATTGTTTCACCGGGGAAAATTTGCGGTTCAGCCGGATGAAGACATCATTGAATTAGAAGGCGATGCAATAGAAATCGATCTGGATTCATTGCTGGCCGAGATGGTGTTGATCAATCATCCGATCAAGATGTTATGTAGCGAGGATTGTAAAGGGATCTGCCCCGGCTGCGGAGCCGATCTGAATCAGGAAGTGTGCCGCTGTTCGGAAAAACCGGTTGATCCGCGATGGGCATCGCTTCAGAAATTGATAAAATAGGAGAAATATACATATGGCAAATCCGAAAAGAAAAATATCCAGATCCAAACGGGACCACAGAAGAGCCAACTGGTTCAGTTCTTTAAGAGCCGCGCGTCTGGTTACATGCGATCATTGCGGAGAGAAAAAACTACCCCATCGCGCCTGCCCCAGTTGCGGGTACTATAACGGACGGAGTATTTTTGTATCCAAAAGCGCTTGATCCGTTACGATAAGGTGATCGGATGCGTATTGCATTAGATGTGAATGGCGGTGACCACGGGCCCCGGGCAACAGTCGAAGGGGCTTATTTATATCTGAAAGAGGCAGCCAGGGAAGACTCGGTGGTGCTCGTTGGTGACCAGGAAGCGATCAGAGACCGGCTGAATCATGTACCGGCGAAATTTCATTCCAGATTGCCCATTATTCACGCCCCATGCAATATCGAAATGAATGAAGTCCCGACCGAGGCCTTGCGCAAGAAAGTGAACTCTTCATTAGTGGTCGGATTGAATCTGCATAAAAGGCATGAAGTGGACGCCTTTGTCAGTGCCGGACATACCGGAGCGCAAATGGTGGGCAGCCTTTTTGCCTTAAAGCGCATTCCCGGTGTTAAACGGCCTGCAATCGGTTCTTTTCTGCCCAGTGAAAAAGGCATGGTCTTCATGATCGATGTGGGAGCGAATGTCGATTGCAAACCGATCCACCTCTTGCAATTTGCAATTATGGGTGATATTTTTGTCAGTGAGGTGTTTAATCAGAAAGAGCTGAAAATTGGCTTGTTAAGTATCGGGGAAGAAGAAAAAAAGGGCAACGAACTAACTCTGGCCGCTCATAAACTTCTTAAAAAACAATTACCCAATTTCTACGGAAATATTGAAGGCAGGGATATCCTGAAGGGTAAAACCGATATCATTGTTTGTGACGGCTTTGTCGGGAATTCACTCTTAAAAATGGCTGAGAGTGTAATGGGGGTCATCACCAAGTCTATTAAGCGTAATATCGGTACGAATATTTTAACAAACATCGGGGCCTTTTTGGTTAAGCCTGCTTTTAGCGAATTAAAAAGAAGTTACGACTATGAGGAATACGGGGGCGTTCCGCTTTTAGGGGTGGATGGGATTTCCATTATCTGCCACGGCAGCTCTTCTTCACGGGCAATTAAAAACGCCCTGAAGGTTGCCAAAAATATGGAGAGTCATAACGTGAATCACTTAATCCGGGAAAGGCTAAATACAGAGGATAAGAGCAATGCGTAGGAAAGCGTACATCAGTGCAGTGGCCCATTATGTGCCGCCTAAAATACTGACCAATTTCGATCTGGAAAAAATGGTAGATACCAATGATGAATGGATTCGTACCCGAACCGGTATCAAGGAACGCCATATTCTGGAACCGGGTAAGGCCACCTCGGATATGGCTGCTGAAGCCGTAAAAAATCTCTGTGAACGGCGGGGAATAGACCCGATGGAGATTGAGTTGATTATTGTGGCCACGGTTACTCCGGATATGTTTTTTCCGAGCACAGGAAATCTGGTCCAGGAAAAATGCGGAGCTAAAAATGCCTGGTCTTTTGACGTGGCAGCCGCTTGTTCCGGTTTTATCTATGCCTTGTCGGTAGGAACTCAGTTTATTGAAAGCGGGCGACATAAAAAAGTGGTAGTGATCGGGTCCGATAAGATGAGTGCCATTACCAATTACCGTGATCGAAACACCTGTGTCCTTTTCGGTGATGCTGCGGGTGCAGTCTTGCTGGAACCCACCGAAGAGGAAGAAAAAGGTATTCTGGATTTTATGCTCTTCTCCGACGGCAGCGGAGCCGAATATCTGTTGATGAAAGCAGGCGGTAGCCTGTATCCCGCTTCTCTGGAAACCGTTGCCAACGACTGGCATTTTATTTATCAGGACGGTAAATCCGTATTTAAATTTGCCGTAACCAAAATGGCCGAAGTAGCCGTAAATATTTTGGAAAAGAACAATTTTTCAGGGAAAGACCTGACTCTGTTTATTCCGCACCAGGCCAATCTGCGGATAATCGACGCCACGGTCAAAAGACTTGGTATAGACTATGATAAGGTCATGATTAATATTGATAAATATGGAAATACAACGGCAGCAACGATTCCCCTCGCTTTGTCCGAGGCCTATGAGCAAGGCAAACTGGATAAAGGCGATTTGGTTTTATTCGCTACCTTTGGCGGAGGCTTTACCTGGGCCAGTTCCCTCTTAAAATGGGGATTGCCCAAACCTTAATTCTGAAATAATGTTGCTTTTGAAAAGGCTCATCAGCGGTTTAACCGCATGTAATACGTTCGAATCGAAAACGGAGTTATGAAGAAAACGGCTTTTATTTTTCCCGGCCAGGCTTCGCAGTATGTGGGTATGGGCAAAGATTTATACGAATCGTATGCCGCTGCCCGGCGTCTCTTTGAGCAGGCCAACGAAATAATGGGAATGGATTTGAAAAGAGTCTGTTTCGAAGGACCGGAAGAAGAGCTGAAAAAAACCTATATTACCCAACCTGCCATTTTTGTGCACAGTATTGCGGTTAATCAGATTTTAAAAGAGCGTAATATCGTACCGGCCGCGGTTGCAGGGCATAGCTTGGGCGAATATAGTGCCCTGGTGTCAGCCGGATCTCTGACTTTCGAAGATGGCTTGCAACTGGTTCAAAAGCGCGGAAAATTGATGTATGAAGCCGGTTTACAAAAACCGGGAACCATGGCGGCTATTATCGGCCTGGATAAAGATCAGGTGGAAAAACTGTGCCGGGATGTACAGAACGAGGGTATTCTTCAAGCGGCAAACTTTAACTCACCGGGACAAATTGCCATTTCGGGTGCTATCCCCGCTGTTCAGGCCGCTCTGGCCAAAGCCAAAGAGATGGGCGCCAGGAAAGCGGTTGAATTGGTAGTCTCGGGAGCCTTTCACAGTCCGCTGATGCAATCGGCCCAGGAGGGCCTGCGGA
>JALSTK010000045.1 GCA_026983775.1 Calditrichia bacterium | reverse complement strand
AACTCCCCCCCCCCCCCGTTTGTCAAGGGGAAAAATATTTTTTGCTAAATATTCCAAATCTGATAGATATTTTATAAGGAGAAGTTCCAATTGCCCGGTCTTTTAATACGCTACCCTGGAGGATGTAAACCCCGGCCGGACATGTATTCTCTTCAATTTTCGTTGCCTTCCCAACAGTCAATACTTTGTTTTATTGGAACATCTCTTTGCCAAAGTTTCGGTATGCCGGATTTCACCGCCGAAGTCGCAAAAACACTTTATCCGTTTTGAGTACAAAGGTTCTATGATAAATAGAAGCGCTCGCATGACAGATCGAGAAAAAGAAGGGTATCGAACAGAGTCCCGCATTTTTTTCTGCCTATTCGCTTTGTCCGTATTTTTTTAATAGCTCTTCATATATTTTCTTTTGCCGGTTAACGATTTCAATAAAGCGCGGCTCCTGCCGAATTCCGTCGAACAGTGGTTCGTGAATAAGATTTAAATAAAGAGAGCGGTTGGCGTTCCCGCTTTTTTGGATTCGTTCCCCGAGCTTACGGATGGCTTCTTCTTTCATATTGAGTATTAAATAGATTTCAGCACTGGAACTGTCGAGAGCCAACGCTTTTTTCTTTTCGCCCCTGTAAGCCAATAGTCTGGCTTCGGCCTCATTGTTAAGGTCAAAATCAGGGAACAGCCGTTTATGTTCCTTAAATATAGCTTCCGCTTCATCGATCTTACCGGTAGAAAATTTAATCCAAATTAAGGACCAGCGACCCAGCACATGGTGGGGATTAATCTCTAAAAATTTTTTACAGTATTTTTCAGCTTCATTAAAGCGGCCTAAGAATGAAGATGTTTTCTCATAATTGAATAAATAAAAAGAATTTAAAGGATCCAATTGTACCGCTTTGTTAAAATGATGAAGCGCTTGAATGTATAATCCCTTCCATGCGTAAAATAGTCCGATATAATAATGAGCCTGTTCCGAGTTGGGATTTAATTGCAAAGCCTTCTTAAAATCCGCATACGCCGAGTCATATTCCTTCATTTTATAATGATACGCGCCGAGAAGCGTTACCGCATAATCATTTTCAGGTTCTAATTTGAAAACCTCTTTCGCATATTTTCTGGCCAGAGCCATTCGTTCATCGTCTCCATGGATGAAATCATAGATTATGTAATGTTCAGCCAATCCCAATTTTGCCTGGCTATAGAGGGAATCCAATTGCAACGCTTTTTTGAAATGCTTTTCCCCCAAAAGGAACAAAGGAAGCTGTTCGTCAAGTTTTCTGCCCAATATTTGATAGCGCGAGATAAATTTACCCTTAAGGTAGTATTCAAGGGCTTCCTTCCCGGTCTTCTCGGATTTGCTCAGCCGGATTCTTCTATCCATATGAAGCCGGATGTTCAGGACATCCGCTACTTTTTCGGATATTTCGTCCTGAATGGCAAAGATATCCTTCATATTCCGGTCATAGTTTTCCGACCATAAATAGGCACCGCTGGATGCTTCAATCAAATGCACAGCAATGCGTATTTTGTTACCCGCTCTCTGGATACTTCCTTCAAGAATATTTTGGACATCTAATTCCCCGGCTATCTCGGGAATCGTCTTTTTCGAATTTTTATAGCGATTGACCGAGGTTCGGGCGATGACTTTAAGACCCTTTAGTCTTGCCAGATTGGATAGAATTTGCTCGGCCAAGCCCATGCAAAAATAATCCTGGTTTTTTGCCGGGCTAAGATCAACGAAAGGGAGGACGGCGATGGAATTTACCCATTGCTGCTCCTTGTCCGGTGAAGGGGAACCGAAACGGTTAATCAGATAGACCACACTAACCAGGGTTACCAGTGTTATGGCCGCCAGGGCCGGCAAAGATCGTTTCCGTCTTAATTTACGATTCGCAAATGATTTTTGCCCGCTGCTAATCTGCTCGAGATCATCGGCCAGCTCTTCCATGGTAGAGTAGCGATTTTCCGCTTTTTTTTCCAGACACTTGCCTAAAATCGGCTTCATTTCATCGGGAACATCCTTCCATTCGTCGATATCCTCATGGAGTATGGAGTAAATAACGGCCTGTTCATATTCGCCTTGAAAAGGAAGCCGTCCCGTTAACATCTCAAATAGAATAACTCCCAGCGCCCAGACATCGGTACGTTGATCGATTTCGTTGCCGAGGGCTTGTTCGGGAGACATATAGGCCACGGTACCGGCCGTTATACCCGGAACGGTAAGCTTTGACCGCCCGGTCAATTTAGCAAGACCGAAATCAATGATCTTTACCCGACCTTCATCTGTGAGGAAGATATTGGCCGGTTTAAGATCGCGATGCACAATACCTTTTTCGTGAGCTTCGGCTAATCCACGGGCAATCTGCACGGCGATACGGACAGCCTCTTCTTTAGTTAACTCCTTACGATCAATTTTTTTCTGAAGGTTCTCCCCCTGATAATAATCCATGCAAATAAATAATTGGTCATCCTCGGTTTGGTTTATCTCATGAATCGTACAGATATTGCCATGCTGAAGAGCCGAGGCGGCCTGTGCTTCACGGATGAATCGTTCTTTGGCTTCCGGATCACGGGTCAGTTCCGGCGGAAGGAATTTGAGAGCGACGGTGCGTTGCAGTTTGGTATCTTCGGCTTTATAAACGATTCCCATGCCCCCGCTGCCGATTTGTTCGATGATTTTATAATGGGAAACCAACCTACCAATCATGCGAATATATTAAATAAAAATCGGATGGAAAAAAAGAAAAATATATAAGAATCTTATATGGATTGATGGACATAGATCTATGGCATAGATTTTTATTTAAGGTGCGTAAAAAAGTTGGCGATTTTAAACGGCGAACTTTCAACTTACCATGCTCTTTGTTTATATTCGTCATCTTCCGTCTAACGCTCGCCCGGGACTGTATGGGCATTGCTAGCTGCGTTTATTATAATTTTCAAACACTCTATACAGCATCTTTTCATATCTTTCATTAAAACCAATCAAAAAATTCTTTATATAAATTTTTTTAGGTTCTCCTGGTAAATTTATGGGTAAGAAATTTGAAAGATGAGCACCAACCTTCGATAGTTGACTATCACCACCAAAATATTCGCAGAGAAAGATGCGCTTCAAAACATTCTTATACACTGTAGAAAAGTATTCATCATTTGTCTATAGAAAAGTTTATTTTGGTGTACAAAATTTAAAAGATTGCACGGTCATTAAAATTCAACAACGTGTAGGCAGTAAGGGAACATGTCCTGTATGTCTGATGCGTTGTTCGACGTATGATACAGTTAGAGAGCCGCGTTTGTTTCTTATAGTATCCGTGTATTTTCCCTATAAAACCCGGCATGCATGTGGTCACCCGGTAAAGAACGCATTACCATGAAAAAGTTTAATGTAGCCATCGATACCATTCGTCGGGAAGAATATCGTTTGAATAACGAGAGTCAACCGTATTTGAGAAATGCCCTTTGTGGTATAAATTAATCATCTGCGGAAAAAAGGTTGAATAGAACCACAAAGCACGCAAAGTACACAAAGAATAAAAAAACCGATTAAAAGCCTTTGTGTTCTCTGTGCCCTTTGTGGTATTACAAGATAGAAAAGTTTTCTTCATCTGTCTATAGAAAAATATATTGCTGCAAAATTTTTAAAAAAATGGTGTAAGCGAACCAACCGTACCAGGCCTGGTCCTATGAAAAAAGTTTCTAAGATGCTAAGCGACAAGAGTTGATAATGAATGGGTTTGACACAAATCCGGGACTTTCTTCGGGTATAATAGAGGGGTTTACTAATAAAGCCAAACTGACGATCAAAAAGGTGTATGGTTTTATGAATGAAAAATATCTGTACTACGCCTTCTATCATACACTCGTTGAATTGCCGATACCTAAATTTGCTCATAGACTTAACTAGTGAGCCGTAAAAATGTTTTAAAAGATTGATTCCAATATCGTCTCTATCACTCGCTTCTACCTTAGTGTCCGGGTATTTTTTTCCCATGCCGATAATTTTTTTGCGGGTATGATCACTTTTGCTCCTTTTTTACGCTTTTATAAACAGATAACCGAATTATTAATAAGGAGGATACAATGCTTTATTTTCGATTTTTTCTATTCGTTCTTTTTATGGTGCTGTTCAACCGTTGCAAAGAAAACAGCCTGGTTGGAAATTCTGCCGGGGATAACCAGGAAAGTATTAATAACTATATTGAAACGCTTGATTATGATCCGGGGAAGTTATTGAATATTCAACCCACAGGTAGCGAAACCCGGACCCGCAGTCAATTACAGGCAGACACATCAAACGAAAACACATCAACGGGTACAGTAACCTGTATTCGCACCACATATGATTTAAAACAAAATTTTGATAATATTTCAATATTACGTCCGTTGGCGGGGATTATATGGCCCGGTGCTCTTGTAAAAGGAAACAGCAGTTTGATGGATGGCTTACCCGAACCCATATCATTACTGCGGGCCCCGATGAAACTTACGGTCGATTTACCCGGCATCGGAGAAGCAGGTGTAAAAACCATCAATAATCCTTCAAATTCCAATGTTCAGGCCGCCGTTGATTCCGCCCTGGAATGGTGGAACAACAACGCCTATCAGGATGGGTATGTTAATCCTTCCAGTTCGTCCTATCGCCTGGCGACATCCTATTCATCACAACAATTGGCCCTGGACGTGGGGCTGAATGTAGCATGGGCAACAACGGATGTTAGCGCGCAATTCAGCTACACCAGTTCCGAGCAAAAAAAGGTAATCATGGCTGCTTATAAACAGGCCTTTTATTCCATAGATATGGATACGCCGGAAAATCCGGGCAGCGTTTTTGACAAATCGGTAACGGTCGATCAGGCCAGAGCCGTTTTAGATGCCTCGGCGCCCCCGGCCTATATCAGCTCCGTGGTTTACGGACGAATTATCATGTTCCGGATGGAGACTACATTGTCGGTTTCTTCCGCGGAATTGGAAAGTGCTTTTCGTTATGCCGCCGGATATTCGGTTGACTTAACCCTGGAAAGTAAATACAAATCCATTTTACAGCATTCCACCATCGACGTGGTGACCCTTGGCGGTAACGCAGCCGTGGCCTCAGAAGCGGTAAGCGCACGAAATGCAGGCGATCTGGAGGCCATTATAAAAGGGGAAAATGCCGTTTATTCACGATCCAATCCGGGTGTGCCTATTTCTTATACGGTTCGCTATTTGAAAGATCATACACTTGCAAAACTGGGTTACACAACCGAATATACCGCAACCGAATGCAAAGAACAGAAAACCGCGGATATATTCGATATCACCATTCAAAATTTTAAATCCATTAAAGACTGTGACGGTATTGAGGGAGATGGCGAGTTTGAAATTTGGGTCCAGATTTCAGCAGGCAATAAAAAATATCACAAAAGTAATATCAGCGCCGGCAATGGTGATGTTATAAAGTTGGATTGGAACTATTCTTTTAAAGCAAATCTTAAAGAAGGAAATTATTTTACGGTCAAATTTATTTGTAAAGAATGGGATCGTGATATCTTTGGTAAAACCTGGGGAGATAGTCGAATGAACAAAAAATCAGGGTATATCCGCCATGAGTTTAGAAATAATACCTGGAGCAATTTAGGAAATGGGTATAAGAGTATTGTATTAAATCCGGGTAATAATGATTGCAGTACACAACTCAGCTATAAAATAACGAAACGATAAAATTTAATAAAATACCTTACTGATGAGTCGGCCATGTAAAAAACGGCCGACTTTTTCAATTAAAAGTAAACTGAAAAGAATCGTGCAGTCGGTGCTTATTATTGTAATACGCACACGTTAAAATACTATCGGTTCGGAGTTGGAATCTGGTTAACCAATTTCATGGTAAACGCCATACCTTCCGGATTGCTCTTCTCTTTATAAAGTTCTTTGTTTTGCTCCAGCAATATTTGAGCTTGTTTATAATCCTTGATAAGTATCAGACCGCGCGCTAAAAGGTTGGCGGCGTCCGCTGTTTGCAAATGGTTTCGGCCAAAGGTTTTTAAGCGCAGGTTATAGGCCCTGGTCAATAAAATAAGCGCTTCCTTATTTTTATTTTTATCCAAAAGCAAATTACCCAATCCCATCAAAGCGTTCGTCCTGGAAACATGACCTTCCGGAAAAATATCCCTGGCAATTAAAATACTTTTTCTAAATGCCTTTTCTGCCTCATCCGTTTTTCCTTCTTTGTATAAAGTACCGCCCAGACTGCCCAAAATGCCGACGATATAGGGATGTTTTTCTCCAAATAACCCCTTGAGAACAGGCAATACTTTTCGATAGTATTTCTCCGATTTTTTTAGTTCACCCAATGAACGCAATATGTTGGCTAAATTAGCCATGCTGGCCACTACTTCCGCATGATTCTCTCCATATATTGCCAACCGTATGGCCAGCCCCTGCCGGGCATAAATCTCCGCTTCTTTAAAACGGTGAACCGTGGAGAGCAAACGCGCCAGATGATTTAAAGTATGTGCCACATCCGCATGATCCTCTCCCAGAATCTTTTTCCGCATGGCTAATGTTTTTAAATACAACTTTTCGGAATCCTCATATCGTCCCAATCGCCTGGCAGTGGAAGCCAAACCATTTAAAGTATTGGCCACATTTACAGACTCCGAATCCTCTCCTTCAACATAAAGCCGGTATGCTGTCCGATATAATGAATCGGATTTTGTAAATTGACCGAGTTGATAGGACAGGTCAGCCTCTCCGGTAATGATATCCGCCTTAAATATTTTGGGTTTTATCTTTATAAATTGGGCCAGATTTTTAGCTTCATTAAAAAAACGGGAGGCTTTTTTAGCATCATTTAATTCTTCAAATAAAACACCCAGCATATAAAAACGTCGGGCGGCTTGTTCGCTTTGCATTCCATAGAGGGTAATTGTTTTTTCCAAAGCTTTATTTTCAAAATCAATCGCTTTATTATACAAACCAATTCGTCGATAAACATCGCCGATGATGCCAAACATTTGTGCTTGTATTTCCGGTTGTTCCATTAAATCTTTTTCAATTTTTTCCGCACCGGATTTCAGTATATCGACAATGGTAGCTTCTTTACCTTTTACACTTTGAGGGCCTGCTGCATCAAAAAGTTTTGTCAAAAAACCGGCAACCTGATCCGATTTTCTTTTCTCTTTTTGAGCATGTAACGATTTTTCTTTTAATTGAACGGTATAAACATAGGTTAAAGATGTCAGGATAATGATAAACAAAACGGATATCCCGACAATCAAACGATGCCTTTTTATAAATTTTGATGTACGATATCGCCAACTGTCATTAATAGCGGAAACCGGTAAACCCGACCGGTAACGGATAATATCATTTTTGAGCTGTTCAATACTTTCGTAGCGTAAAGACGGTTCTTTTTTTAACGCTTTGAGACAAATATTGTCTAAATCACCTTTTAGTTGCCTGGCGGAATATGGTACTTTATTTCTTCGATCATTGCCAGGTACTCTGATGCTCGGTTTAGCGGGGATTTCATTTAGAACTACACTCTGTAAGTTCCGTATTTTACTATTTCTTATCATGTACGGCAGTTGACCGGAAATCATTTCATATAAAATGACCCCAAGAGAATAAACATCCGAAACCGTTGTAATATGCTCATTTTTTATTTGTTCCGGCGATGCATATTGTGGAGTGTACGGTATCATGCCTTCGGGTATCAGCGTTTGCGAACTATCTGTTAATTCATCATCAAAAACCTTGGCTATACCAAAATCCAACAATCGAATACGTTCATCTGTATCCACAAAAATGTTACCCGGTTTTAAATCCCGGTGAACAACTAAATGGCGATGAGCATAATTTACGGCCTCACAGATCTGTAAGAAGAGAGATAAACGTCTGTCAAGATTCGGTTGATACCGATCGATAAAAACGTGAAGAGGGCTGCCATCCACATATTCCATTACAAGATAGGGCAAGCCATCCGCCGTAAAACCGCCATCAAGCAGATTTGCTATATTGGGATGGTTTAGCCTGGCTAATATTTGACGTTCCTGTTGAAAGCGCTTTAAAAAATTATCGGATTGTAATCCCATGTGAATAATTTTAATGGCCACTTGTTTTTGGAACATTCCATCCTGCCGCGACGCCAGGAATACTTGTCCCATGCCACCGGAAGCGATTAGCCTTTCTATACGATAGGCGCCTAATTGCATTCCGATATATTGGGTTTCATCATCAGCGTTGGATAAAACCGATGCTTGCAATAGGGGATGTATTTGGGAATCTGAGTCCAACAAGGACAAGATTTCCTTCAATAAATTATTGTCTCCTGTGCAGGCTTTTTCCAAAAAAGACCGACGTTCGGATTTCTTCAGGTTGTGAGCCGTCTCAAATAAACGGCTAACCTTTTCCCAATGTTCATTTTCCATGATTATCCGTCGGTGCAAAGTCTTTTAATTCTCGATTAAGCCAGGCTCTGGCAACGCGCCAGTCTCGCCTTACCGTCGGAAGCGACACATTAAGAATTTCTGCAATGTCACGGTGGCTCATGCCCCCAAAGAACCAGTATTCAATTATTTGCGATTGTCTGCGATGCCGGATAGCTAATTGTTTCAACAGTTCGTCCAAAGCCAGAATAATTTCCGGCGTCAATTCGCGGCTTATATCATCCTCAACCAAAGTTATATACAGGGCACGACCGCCCCTCTTTTCCGCATTCCGCGCCCGGGCATAATCAATTAAAATCCGGCGCATTGCGCTTGCGGCAAGTGCGAAAAAATGTTGTCGATTGGAATAAACGGCCTTTGTTTGATCAACTAATTTAAGATAGGCTTCATGAGCAAGAGCGGTTGGATTGAGGGTATGGTTTTTACGTTCTCCATACAATTGACTACGGGCAATATTTCGAAGTTCGCTGTAAACCTGTGAAACGAGAAAATTGATATTCGATGGTTTTTTTTGCGAAAAATCATTCAGAATAAGCGTTAAATTTTCACTGTCTGCATTGATTGTCATCTTTAACCCGGATATTTATAAGCGTTTATAACTATAACAACCGTTATGAATGCAAAATTCCGGTTAAAAATATTCGGAATATTTGAAACCAAAAAATTCTGGGTTCTATGTCGATCTGTATGGGTTATCCATTATTATGGGCAAAATAGCGGAATTTACAAAACTACCTGAAAAAGAATCGGGATCGGCAGTAGGTATTCTTTTCATTCAAGACTAAGCGAATGAAAAATATGCAGAAATCATGGACTGTAAATAAATTGTTACTCTTTTAAATGTATTATAAAGTCGAACCACAATCAAAAAGAGCATAAAATTTTTTTCATTATTAATGTTCCACAAAATTTATTTATGATAGATACACCTCAGAAATATATACCTCCGATTCGAGTTGAACGGACGAAAAAACAACTCACCCTTCTTTCTCCCTTTCTTGCATGGGGGAAGTCGAAACATCAGATGGACAGAAATATCATAGGAAGGGGTGAGTTACCATCCTGTCCGGTTAAAATGATTGCTTCATTAAAAAATGAGGGCATTTGGAAAAAGGTATCCTGTTATTCGGCCGGATACTTATTTTACCTGACGGGATCTTACCCACACAAAATGACATAGAACCTATTTTTTCCCATCGCCCGGCCAGCTTTCTTTTAAAAATTTCACATACCTGGGTCTGTTTATATTGCCAATGGGAATTACGGTGATGACGGTTCGGAACTTTTGCAGTAATTTAAGATAGGAAAAGACATCAAAATCGGCATTTCCCCCGGCAAACAAATATGGCGTCTTTATGAAAACCGCGTAACATTTTCCGGCCGTATTCGATGAGCCAATCGGGATAGACCCCTTTTTGTTAGGCAAGCTTATAAACTTGTTCCCAGATCGGGTATTACATTTTAATTCTTTTCGATCGATATATTCCATACATAATTATAAAAAATCCAATGGTAACCGAAATATCGGCCATATTTACAATGCCCGTGTGAAATATAACAAAATCAAAATACAAAAAATCCGTCACCGACCCATATAGTATTCTATCATAAATATTTCCTAATCCACCGCCGATAATAAAACTAAGTCCGAGACTTAGTAAACTAAATCCCGTATTCTTTTTTAACAGATAATAAAGAGCATATCCAATTATAAGCAGTGGCAAAACGATCATTACTATTTTAGACAGCGGTCGGGGGATGGCGGCTCCTATTCCCAGAAAGGCTCCTTTATTTTCAACCTTCGTAAGAATCAGATGAGTATTTATGACATTAATTTGTGTATTATACGCCATTTTTTGTCTGACGATTTTCTTTGAAATCTGGTCGCAACTGATATTTGATATTAGAATCAGTATGATGAACAGATTTTTGAATACTCTTTTTGTTCTCATAGTATTGGAACCGTTCCTACAATTTTACAGGTCGTTTACGGTATTCACCTAACGGCAACAGTTAGGCTATACGCAATGCGAATTTTTATGGCACTTGGTTCTCAAATTCTTACTAATTTGCATTCCTTAAGTAATCTTTCCCTTTAGCGCTTCGGTTTTTAGTACCCATTAATTTATTCAACAAATTCCGCTTTAAAAAAGAAATTTTTCTCTCTTAAAACGATAAAAAAGGCCAGCACAAGCAATAATACCGTCTGTATAATTTTACTGTCCGGATGTGTTGCAAAGATCTCGTTAAAGTATCCTGCAGTGATATGAAATATAATCGGAACAAGGATATTTCTGTGAGATTTATAATAGAGCCAGTTCATTATAATCACAAACGGAAAAATACTAACAAGAAAATTCACGCTATGTATCCAGCCTGTTTCCACTAAGTTACTTTGATAATAATGATGAATGGATGAAAGGGGGATATGCCAGATTCCCCAGTAAAAGGCGAAAATTACGGAAGTATTGAACAGATTAAATTTATTCCTTAAAACATCGGTTCCGTAGGTGTGCCATCCTAACTCTTCTATAAGCGGCGCCATAATAAGTAAGAACCAAACGGGAAAAACGCCGGATGAAAAGGTGAAATGCCCGGTTATGACGAACTGAGAAGCGCTGTAACCGAATAATAAAGATATGGCCTGGGCAAGCAGGATACTGGCCAGCATAAGAAAAAAAGTCAAATAAAGATAGATCGGTTTGACGGATTTAAAATTGATAAATCGCTTAAATAAGTCTTTCCGCAAATCGGAGTCTTTAGACATTAACCAGAAGGCCACGATCATGGGGCTTACTAAGCCTATGAATCCCAACAGGCTGGCTAATTCGGTATATAGATTTTCGGAAGTGGTTAGGTGGCTTATGTATCCCGCGGCAAACCAGAATGTCCAGGGAATAAGTGTAGACAGACTATAAAAGAGAACGGGATGTTTGTAATTTTTTATGGTCATAATCGGTCTCTTTATTTATATCGAAACCTTTAAAAATTGGTTAAATCCTTCATGGTAACAAATAATCTATTTTTTCAAAGGTTTTATTCTATTATTTCGTTCTTTTTTAACAATTCCGTAAGGATTCCTTTTCCATATCCAATCTGTTTTTCAATTATTTCCCCTTTTGGATTTAAGATAAAAAACGTTGGAACAGCAGATATTCCATATTTTATATAAGTGCTACTGGCATTGCCTTTACCGTCCCATAAATTCATCCATTTGGTTTGATCTCTTTGCAATTCTTTTTCCCAGATTTTTTTATTATTATCTACATTAAAGCTAACAATAGTGATTTTATTTGAATACTTGTTGTATATTTCTTTTAATTCATCTATCGATTGCATACAAGGCCCACAATAAGTCGAATTAAAATCTAAAAGTAAATACTTGTTATCAGTTAAATACTTTGAAAATTTTACAGTATCTCCTTTTTGATTAATAGCGGAAAAATCAGAATATTTATCCCCTTTTTTCAAAATTTCGTTGTTTATATAGAATTCAATCTTTTTTCCGTATTTACTGTTTTGGATTGTGCTATCTACCTGGCTGAATAATTCCCTTATTGTATCTTTTGAGAATAATTTCTTATTGTAATTAAGTTCGATAATACCATTGTATGAATTGATATATTTTTTTATATATTTTTTTTTAATTTCAGTTATTTGTTTTCTTAATTCCTTGAGATTTTTTGCGATTTTTTCACCTGTTTTTTTGTCATTTTCATTTAACGAAAAATACTGTTTCATTAATTTATCATATTCAATATTTAAATCTCTCGTTTGAGCATTTAATATATTTGCGATTTCTTGTGTTTTTGAACCTTTTATATTAAGACAAAAAGGAAAATCCTTTTTATCGCCTGTGATAACAACTCGATCGTTATTTCGGATAAGTAAGTACGTGTAAAAAAAGTCCTTCCCCTTATTCAGGTTTATATACAACCAAAGTTGTTCGGGGACACTATTATTTTCAAATTTTCCGGTAAACCTAAAGGTATCTTTAAGAATAAAAGTACTATCTATATCTTGCTCTAAATTAATGTCTTTCAGATAAACTTTTGTACTGTCTGCAAAACCAGTAATTGTCCCCTTTATATTGTATTCGGAAGTTTTGTTTATTGTTTTTGTTTTATCATTGTTACAGGATGTAATCAAAATGATAAATACTGCAAGAATAAAATTTTTCATAATGATTTCCTTATAACTGTTATTTTGTTTTGTCATATTGCCCTACATACGCATGGCATTTATTGGAATATAGGTTAAACCTAACTTAGTTTAATAATGAAATCTAACTATTAAGATATGAAAAAACAAGAAATCACGCATCAATTTCCCGGCAGCATCAAATCGAAAACTACGTCCTGCAAGCGCAGGCGTGATACGGCGGGTGTGAGTATTGGCCTTTGAAGGAAATGCAGTGCTATAACATAGGAAGTTGTTAAATAATGACACGGAACTAATTTAACAAACAGCCGGAGGTAACGATCCAATCCACGAATCGGGGGGGATTGGATACGGAAAACTCCGTAAAACTTAAGAGAGCCGTTCATCGTATACAGAAGAATATCCGGCTAAAACAGACGAATTGTATACTCGCGGTTGAAGATCAACGCTGCTACGTCCTATCCCTTAACTTTTTTGGAAGGACGGGGAGTCTGACCATGCTGAATGGCTACTCCATCGTCCCCATTAACATGAACCGTCTGTTCCTGGATTAGATATTCGAAATGATTCTTAAAATCATTTAAGGTGATCCCGCAGGTAGCCGCGTACTTGGCCAGTTCGTGGGCGTCCTCGAAATCATCCGGTTTTAAACGGATCATGTATCGGTAAGCCACGTGATAGGATTCGGACTCGACGTCGACCATGCGCACTTTCATCCGTTTTGTCTTGGGATCGATGATCTTTTTGAAATACATGGGTACGAAACGGCCGTCCTGGATGGACACCATGGCGCCCGATCCGCCGTTGAATAAAAATTTGGAGGCCATAAAACCCAGATCGCGGCAATATTCCATGTCAAAAGGAATGGGATCCGCGCAACGCAGCTCATAACCGATATTTTTGGCCACGATTGTGGTTTTGATATTGAATTGTTTGAGGCGATCCTGTACGCGGTGTTTAAGAATCTCACCGAAACTGATTTCGGCCAGACGGATATTGCCGTGAGCATCCCGTTCCGTATCGACAATTTCCTTAAAGTCTTCTTCATCCAGCTTTTCCACCAATCCCTCGGCCAGAATGGCCACCCCGTCGGGTCGACCGTAACTGAGCCGTTTAATAATGGCACCGACCATGATATCTACCAACTGGTTGAATTTGATCTTTTTATTGCCGAATTCTTCGGGGATAAGGGTGAGGGTAGCTCCGGCCGCTTTGCCGATACCCAGAGCCAGATGGCCGGCTTTTCGTCCCATGGTAACTACAAAATACCAGCGGGAGGTGGTCTTGGCGTCGGTCATAATATTCTTGATGATTTCCACGCCCAAATGTCGCGCGGTTTGAAAGCCGAAGGTAGAGATGCCTTTGGGCAGGTCCAGGTCATTATCGATCGTTTTGGGTACATGAGCCACCCGTACCCGGCCGTCAGCCACTTGTTCCACCCGATATGCGGAATAGGCCGTATCATCCCCGCCTATGGTAATCAGTTGGTCCACGTTTAAGCGCAGCAGGGAAGAGACCGTATTTTCAAGATGTTTGGGGTCTTTGGTGGGATTATCTCTGGATATGCCGATATGCGAGCCGCCCCGGAAATGGATACGGCTGACCGAATCGATGGTTAATGGCATAACGTGGGAAATGTCGCCGCGCATAATCCATTTAAATCCGTCCTGAATGCCGATAACCTCGGCTCCGGATAGGATGGCCCTGATGGTGGCTGCTCCGATAACACTGTTGATACCCGGAGCCGGCCCACCGCCGACTAAGATTGCCGTTCGTTTTGGAAAAAGAGACATGTTCTACCCCTGTATGTTTATTTATGCAACTCGATAGAGGGCAGGGAAAAATTCCCTGCCAATTTAAACTATTACTTTAAATTGAACAAAAAATTATGTATATTAAAATCAACGACCTAAATCAATTAATTCATAAGGCGGCAATATACAATCCGGTTCAGATTTTCGCAAGCCGTCGACAAATAAATATTGAAAAAAATGAATGATTTTTTTATTTCTGCCTGTTTGGGAGTGATAAAAATCATTAATGTCTATGAATAGGTTGCAGATATTACGTTTGTAAGTGTTGAAAAGGACAGCGGGATACATATGTTTTTTGCTGATCCCGCAGGGCAAATCAATTGCTTACCGATTTACAGCGGGAACGGATGCAGGATAGCTTTAATCATTCTTAGCCGGAAACAGATATGGAAATTGTTACCTTAGAGTTGTCGGGTTTTAAAAATTACGAAAAGCATCACCAATTTAATCTGCGTGATCTGCATTTGAATACCGATCCCCGTATCTTCGAAGAGGAGAGGGAATTTTTTCTGCACGTCATTCTGGGAATTGTCTTCGGATTTACAGCCGCAGAAAAAGAGAAATACCGCGGCGATCCCGAACTGAATAAGACCTTTACCGGAGTGATTACTCTCGCTCTCGAAGAACGGACGATGATGATCGAACGGGATTTTGAAACCGATTTTGTGGCCTGTTTGCTCTCCGATATTAAAACGACCCGGCCCATCTTTCAGGGCAAAGATTTTGTCGATAACGGTTATTCCAGACCCTATCTGCAAATGCTTCGTTCCATCTTTCCTATTGTGGATAAACAGCTCTTCCTGAATGTTTGTACGACCCCTCCGGTCGGCGGAAAAGCGTCTTTCCATCAGATAATGCATACCCTCTATATTCTGTTCACTCCGCAATTTAAATTCAGTTCCGGAAAGTTTATGGTGAATGAAGCTCAGAAGATTATTCATTCCTACCATAAACTGGATGATGAAGCCAATCAGGCCGAAAAATTATTGAAAAAGAAAATCAGCCTTCAGCATGCCTTAAAGATGCATAAGACCATCGAAAACCTGCAGAAGGATATCGAAGATTTAAACGGTTTGATTGATACGGTTAAAAATCATTCCAGCGCTACGGCGGAGAATCATAAATATTTACAGGAAAAATTTCCCGAGATTCAGCAGTTTAATCCGCTCCAGTTGCGCGCCGATGTGCTGCTATGGAAAAGTCTGCGCCAGATAAAAATTCAGCACAGTGATGAATTGCGGGCCCTCAAATTCCGAAAGAACAAAATCGAACAGATTTTGAATAATGAATTGGCCGACTACCGCAATTTGCCGGAATCATTTATCCGGGATGCCAAACATTTTCAACTGCTGTTGAGCAAGATTCGTGAAAAAGAGATGACCGATTTACGGATCACCCGCCACATCAATGCCCTGGAACAGAAGATGGATGAGCGCAATACGTCGAAAAAATTTCTTTTGCTTTCGGCGCCTCCCTTCCTGGCATTTTTAACCTATATTTTGCTCGGACCGCTCTGGATGGTGATTATTCCCGAAGCCATTCTGGCTTTTCTGATTGTGTTCGCCATCTTCGGTCACGGGAACCAGAAGATCCGCTCTCAGATTTTCAGCGAGCAGGAAGAGACCCATATTTTCCACAAACAGATACGTAAATATGAAGAAGAACGAAATGCCTTGCTTCATAAATATCCCTTCTTCGAAGAGGTCGGCCGGATCGAACAGCATGTGGATAAGTATCGTAAATTCCTTCAATTCCAACATGAACTGAAATCCATTGCCAAAGACGAAGCGCGCATCCAAAAAACCTTATCCTCCGAACCGTATCGGGCGCAACTGCCTTTTTATGAAGAGAAGTACGGCACACGTATTGATATTGATCGCCCCGATTTGCAGGAATACCTCGATGAATATGTGGAACTCAAAATGCGTAGCGAATCCTCTTCTAACCCTATCGCTACCAGTCCCTCTGTAGAAGAACTGGATAATCTTAAGACCCTCTATTATAAAACGCTAAGCGAGCTGCGCGCCATGCGCGATCGGTTTGCCGAATATTTACATTTGCAGAGTTCGGTTAGTGAATTACAGGCATCGCTTCATACGGTTGAGCAGGAGCTGCACACACTGGCCCTTACGGATCAGATGAATTTTCCTATCCGCTAAATATCGGGCGCGTTCGCTTCATTAATTAAATTACGGATAACAGGAATTATGAAATATTCCAATCTCGCCCACATGTTTTTTGATAAACGCAGGCAGGTAGCCCGGCGCCCGGCTTTTAAGTTTAAAAAAGAGGGACAATGGCACACTATCTCCTTTGGGAAGGCGGTCGATAAAGCAGAACGGTTGTCCGCCGGTCTGGCCGCTATTGGTCTGCAGAAGGGAGACCGGGTTGCCATCATCTCCAATAATCGTTACGAATGGGCTTTATCGGATTATGCTTCCTTAGCCCTGGGATGTATCGTAGTTCCGGTTTATCCCACTTTGCCGGCCCATCAGGTGGAATATCTTTTAAACGATTCGGAAGCAAAGCTCGTTTTTGCAGAAGACCTTTATCAGATACAGAAAGTGTTTGAGATCAACAGCCGTTTAAAGCACCTGAAACAGATCGTGGTTTATGATACCGAAAATCTTCCGGAAACCCATACCTGGATGTCGTTTGAGGCTCTTCTTGAAAAGGGGAACCGTTTTCTTGGTCGACACGGTGAATATGTACAAAAATGTATGGCAGCCGTTCAGAGGAACGACCGGGCAACGATCATCTATACTTCAGGAACAACCGGAGAACCGAAGGGCGCTATTCTGACCCACGGTAATTTTTTAAGTAATGTGGAAAACGTATCCCGGGTATTTGAGATATTTCCGGAGGACAGGTTGCTTTCATTTCTTCCCTTAAGCCATGTCCTGGAACGGATGGCCGGACATTATTTATCCATGTTTCATGGCTGTATGGTAGCTTATGCAGAAAGTATCGAGGCCATACCGGAAAATATACTGGAAATCCAACCCACCATCATGATCTCCGTGCCCCGGCTGTATGAAAAGATCCATGCCAAAATCATCGACCAAGTCGAAACGGGCAGCGCCTTAAAACGGATTATTTTTTACCGGGCACTAAACATCGGTAAAAAATACGTAACGGTTCAGATGAATCATGAACGTATTCCGGTGATTTTGCGCGTCAAACACCGCCTCGCTTATTATCTTGTGTATCGAAAGATTCAGGCCGGTATGGGAGGCAAGATACGCTTCCTGATCAGCGGAGGGGCTCCTTTACCCAAAGAGATCGGCCTGTTTTTCGGATCCATGGGTATTCTGATTTTAGAGGGTTACGGATTAACCGAAACTTCTCCGGCTATTACTCTTAACCGACTGGATCGGTTTCGCTTCGGATCGGCAGGATTGGGATTGCCGGACCAGGAAATAAAAATTGCCGAAGACGGAGAAATTCTGAGCCGGGGTCCGCATATTATGGTCGGTTACTATAAAAAGGAGCGGGAAACGGCGGAAGCAATCGATAGCGATGGCTGGTTTCATACCGGCGATATCGGTCTGTTGAGTGAGGACGGATTCTTAACCATTACCGATCGTAAAAAAAATATCATCGTTACTTCAGGCGGCAAGAATATTGCTCCCCAGCCCATTGAGAATGCCCTCACTTCCAGCACCTATATCGATCAGGCGGTGGTGATCGGCGACCGACGTAAATATTGTACGGCGCTTATCGTACCGGCGCGGGAAGCGCTGCTTAATATGGCTGCAAGAAAACAGATCGAATTTGATGATTGGCAAGGATTGATTCGGGATGAGGCTATTATCCGGTTCTTCGAGAAAGAGGTGCAGAGATTGATCGCATCCTTCGCTTCCTATGAACAAATCAAATATTTCCGCATTATCGACCAACCTTTTACTATCGAGAACGGTCAGTTGACCCCTACCCTCAAGATTAAACGGAAGGTCGTAGAAAAGGTCTATGCCGAAGAAATAGAAAGCATGTATCCGTAAAACGTTAACTTCTTTTTTCCAAATAAAGGATTGATAGATGTCTTCATTACAGCAAGCGGCCCGAACCGCCTTAACCACCTGTCTTGCCCTTAAAAAAAATGAGACGCTGCTCATTGTCACCGATGACAATAAACAAACGATCGGACAGGCCCTATATGAAGCAGGAAAATCCTTGTCTGCCCGGGCTCTTTTGGTAACCATGCCTCCGGCCGACGTCAATGGTCAGGAACCGCCTGCGCCTGTCGCCGCTCTCATGGCCCGCTACGATGTGGTGGTTTGTCCCACAACGAAATCACTTACCCACACCGAAGCCAGACGCACGGCCTGTAAAAAAGGAGCGCGGGTGGCAACGATGCCCGGGATTAATGAGGATATCATGATACGTACCCTCGACGCCGATTATCGGCAGATTGCCAGCCGTACGGAAGCAGTAAGCGAATTATTGAATAAGGCCCGGCTGGCCCGGATTACAAGCGAAGCCGGGACCGATCTGCTCTTACCCATTGAAAACATTCGGGCTATTTCATCTACCGGACTGATTCCGGAGCCGGGCCAGGGCGGCAATCTGCCCAGCGGAGAGTCCTATTTAATGCCTGTGGAGGGGAAGAGTCAGGGACGCTTAGTGGTCGATGCTTCCATCGCCGGAATCGGCCGAATTACAGGCGGCCCGGTGGAAATTATTATTGAACAGGGCTATGCAACAGAATTTAAAGGCGGAACACAAGCCGATCAGTTATTCAAAACCTTGAGCCCTTTCGGACAAGCCGGTATGAATGTGGCCGAGCTGGGGATCGGAACCAATCATGCTGCAAAAATTACAGGTCAGATACTGGAAGATGAAAAGGTGCTGGGCACGATTCATATCGCCTTTGGAAATAATATCGGCATGGGGGGCAGCTGTGATGTGGGTGTGCATATCGATTGTGTGATTACCAAACCCACGGTCTATCTCGATGAGCAAAAGATCATGGATCAGGGCCGGCTTTTGGTGTAAAATAAATAAACCCGGATTTCTCAGTAGACGACAAGTCTATTACGTACAGCCCCGTCTTTCCCTTTCCCGGTATCCCACCAGTAAT
>JALSTK010000044.1 GCA_026983775.1 Calditrichia bacterium | reverse complement strand
AACAAGACTCCAAAATTCTGCAAAGATGTTTTTAATTTATGAATGTACTCCGGATGCGGTTGATGGGGGACCAGGATCACCCTTAGCTGTGAATGGTTTATCAATATGGTTTCCAGAGCAGGAACAATGTGCCGGCTATCTTCAGGCCAGACACTGCCGAACAGAAGGCAGATCTTCCCGTTTAACCAGTTTTCTTCAATCAGCTTTTGTTTATAACTTTGTTCTTTACGAATCAAAACCTGGTCGAATTTTGTATCACCAATCGTCCGTACATTTTTCGTGTTGAAATATCTTTCAAAACGGTACCGATCCTGATCGCTGATCGTAAATATATGATCGATAGCCCGGTATACATATGTTAATGCCGGCCGAACCAACGGATTCAAACGGGAAGAATGTTCATGTAGCGAAGCATTCACCAGAAAGACGGGTATATCTAATTTTTGAGCGGTCCAGACCTGATTGGGCCAGGCATCATGTTTGGAGATCACGATAACCCGCGGTTTAATAATCCTGTACAGTTTCCTCCAGAAAATTGCAAAATCAAACGGTGCATATAAAAATAAGTCCACTCCTTTATAGCGCTTAACATTTTCATAGGCCGAAGGCGAAAAAAAGGTTACCACGACTTCGGCCTTAAACGCAACCGAAACTTCTTTAATAACCGGTTTGATGTGCTCAAATTCGCCCATTGAAGCAGCGTGGATCAAAACGGTCTTTTCGGAATTCGTCTGCTCCGCCCATTCGCTTACTCTGTCGAAAATCCGGTATCTTTCATAAAGAGCTTTTCTCACTTTAGGATTAAAAATGGATATCAAATGCCCGCTTAAAATCAATAAAGGCAAAATTAGAAAAGAATAAATCAATTGAATGAGTGTTTTCATCGGATCATTTTCGAAATATGATTTATGACGGTTTGCGGTTGAATATCCCGCATACACTTAAAATGTTTTTTAGGACAAGCTTTTTTACCTATATGAGAACAGGGCCGGCATTTCAGACCCTCAACCTGTAAAACAACGGCTTTGGCTTTGTACGGGAAAAATCCGAATTCCTCTACCGTTGATCCAAAAATAGCAACGAGCGGACTGTTCACCGCAGTTGCCATATGCATCAGCCCGGAATCATTGCTGACCACCAGCCTGGCATCACTTAGTACAACCGCTGCTTCGAGCAAAGAAACCTGACCCGCAAGATTAACGACTTTTTTTGAAAGTAATAAAGGTTCAAAATCCTTACGCTCCTCTGCACTCCCTAAAAGTATTATTTTTTCCTTCCGGTTCTCAAGGATATACTGAACCACTTCTCTAAAATATTCGATTGGCCAGCGTTTGGTCTTGAACCCGGCGCCCGGAGCCAGAACCAGATAATTATGATCTAAATCCAGCCTCTTCAGGCGTCTCCATAGCCGTTCGGCAACCCGGTTTTTCCATAATATCTCCAGGCCATTACCATCATCCTCAACACCCAATTCCGCGGCAACCTGTCGATATCGTTGTGGTATCGGCAGGATGGTAGAATAGATATTCTTTTTAAACGTAACCAATAAAAACCGCTTTCGGATATCCTTATGAATGGTCCGTTTTTCATCAGCGGGGACAAAGGCAGTGAGTAGCTCTGTTCTGAAATTATGATGCAGGTCGAAGATATAGGTATATTGTGCAGCTACCAATTTCCTGCGTAAGGTGAGTAAGCCTTTTATTCCCTGCTCCGGGTCCAGCTGATAAATTTTATTGAGGTGCGGATTATTTTTCAACAATTGAAAAAACTGCTTTTTGACGACAAAATCGATCTTAGCTTCCGGGAAATGAATCCGAACCTGGCGGATAAAAGGAGTCGTCAATAAAATATCACCTATAGAGCTCAGGCGTAGAATCAGGATACGTGGTTGATCTTCTCTCATTAACTATTTTTTTCTTTGGATGGTGTAATCAACGAAATTCTTTATAGCCTGTTTTATGTCCGTTTCAGGATAGATGGCCAGGGCATCCTTTGCTCTCCGGGCGTATTCTTCTTTTTTTTCTTCGGCATATTGAATTCCACCTTTGTCCTTCACAAATTGAATAATATGATCGACCTCTTTCTTGGAGACCCCTTTTTTCAATGACTTTTTAATGACGCTGATTTCTTTGGCGGTGGCTTGTTTGAAGGCGTAGATGAGGGGCAACGTAATCTTTTTTTCTTTAAAATCATTGCCCACAGGTTTACCGATAATATGTTGGTGGCCGAAATAGTCCAGTAAATCGTCTTTAATTTGGAAGGCGATTCCAAGATATTCGCCGAATTTTCTTAAACGTTCATGATCATCAATATTTTTCGATGAAGACATGGCTCCCAATTCCGCTGCAGAACTAATCAATGCCGCCGTTTTGTCGGATACAATTTCATAATATTCGGTTTCACAGATATTCAGGCGGCGTGATTTTTCTATTTGAGAAAGCTCTCCCTTGCTCAGCCTTTTTGAAGCCTCTGCTAAAATTTGCATGATCCGAATATTGTCCGTACTGGCTGCGGCAATGAGGCACTTCGACAACATATAGTCCCCCATTAGCACGGCGATTTTATTTTTCCACATGGCATTAATAGAAGGAAATCCCCGTCGAATAAACGAGTCATCTACCACATCATCATGTACCAGAGAGGCCGAATGCAACAACTCAACGACACTGGCCACTACATAAGTATCCTGGGTCGGTTTGCCAACCAGTTTTGCAGCCATAATGACCAGTAAGGGTCGTAATCCTTTACCCTTATGCTTGACCACATAATTTACAATCGTATCTATGAGCTGTACATTCGAAGATAGGATTGTCTTAAAAGTCTTTTCATATTCGATAAAATCTTTTTGAAAAGGCTTCTTTAATTCTTTAAGTGATATTTGTCCCACGCAGCCATATTCCTCAAAATTCGGCATTGGTTTTAAATAAAAGTTTTAAATTAAAGATATATAATAAGATAATCAACCCGATTCAATTACTCTTCTTACGATACAGAATATAGCTGATCCATATGGTAAATTCATATAAAACGAGCAGGGGAACGGCCAGTAAAATTTGGGTGGTTGGGTCCGGGGGAGTTAAAATCGCGGCCAGAATAAAAATGACCACAATTGCATAGCGCCGATATTTCCTTAAAAAATTGGGAGTAATCAGACCGATTTTAGTCAGGAACAAACTAACGATAGGTAATTCGAACACGACACCGAAGACAAGAACCAGGCGGGCGATGAAACCAAAATAAAAATCCAGGGCGATATTATTGGTGACATTTGTAGGAGCCAGGCTAAGAAAAAAATCCAGGGCAAACGGTACAATGACAAAATAACCGAAAGCGGCTCCGACTAAAAAACTTAGTGTGGCAAACATGATTACCGGCACAACATATCTTCGCTCTTTCTCCAATAAACCGGGAGCAATGAAAGCCCAGATTTGATAGAAAATATAAGGGAGACCAAGAACTACACCGACAATCAGAGCCAATTCCAGCTTAATAATGAAAACCGTTTGTATTTTTAAAACCTGCAAATTGATCGGATGTTTGATGTGACGGGTGGAAAAAAGTAAAAAATCAAGGATGTAATCGGAAAAGAAAAAACTGAGAACCGTCAAAACAGCAACTGCAATCAGGGACTTAATAATCCGTCTGCGCATCTCTTCCAGGTGATCCAGGAAGGGCATTTCTATCTCTTCGGTTTTTGGGTGAGCCATATCAAAAAAGCCCCTGTAAGGGGGCTATTAAAATTAAACGTCCATTCATTTACAGGGAATACATTTGAAAATTTTTATTAAGCTCCCGGATTTCCGTTTGAACTTTTTTCTGGATATCCGTATCATCTACATTGCTTAGCACGGAATCGATAAATCCGGCAATACGTCGCATCTCTTCTTCTTTCATGCCCTTGGTGGTTAAGGCCGCGGTACCTAACCGTATACCGCTGGTTACAAAGGGACTGCGCGTATCAAAAGGCACCATATTCTTATTGACCGTAATGCCGGCTTCATGCAAGGCGTTTTCTGCCGCTTTCCCGGTTATATTTTTATTGGTCAGGTCTACCAGAAATACATGATTATCGGTCCCGCCGGATACAATCTCATAGCCCTTCTCCACCAGAGCAGCAGCCAAGGCCCGGGCATTGGTGATAATTTGCTTTGCATACTCTTTAAACTCGGGCTTCAGGGCTTCACCAAAAGCAACCGCTTTGGCAGCAATAATATGCATGAGCGGGCCACCCTGAATACCGGGCATCACATTGCTGTCGACAATTTCCGACATCATCTTAACGCGTCCTGATTTCGGAGCCACGATGCCCATTGTATTCTCCGTATCCTTGCCAATCATGATCATACCCCCTCTGGGACCACGAAGGGTCTTGTGGGTTGTACTGCTTACAATGTCACAGTAGGGGATGGGACTGGGATGCAGTCCGGCAGCAACCAATCCCGCAGGATGGGCGATATCTGCAAATAAAATCGCCTTCACCTCATCGGCAATTTCCCTGAATTTATCAAATTCATAAAATCTGGAATAGGCACTGGCCCCGACCACAATCATTTCCGGTTTATGCTCTTTTGCTAATTTATAAACCTGATCCATATCAATCCGACCCGTTTCCTTGTTGACGCCATAGGCCACGAAATTGAATAATTTGCCCGAAAAGTTTACGGGTGAGCCATGGGTAAGGTGGCCGCCATGAGCCAGATTCATGCCCAAAACCGTAGCTCCCGGTTTTAAATAAGTAAAATAAACAGCCATATTGGCCTGTGAACCGGAATGGGGTTGGACGTTGACATATTCACAATCAAACAACCTTTTTGCCCGATCCCTTGCCAAATCTTCCGCCATATCAACGAATTCACATCCGCCATAGTATCTTTTGCCGGGATACCCCTCTGCATACTTGTTAGTCATTACAGAACCGGCTGCTTCCAAAACGGCTTTAGAGACAAAGTTCTCGGAAGCGATCAGCTCCAGAGTATTATTTTCTCGGTCCCTCTCTTTTTCAATGGCCTGGAAAATTTCAGGGTCATGTTTTTTAATAAATTCCAACATGTTCTTCTCCAAAATCACAATCCGGTTAATTTATTAATTAACTTTAAACGGGTTTCATGGCGCCCGCCCTCAAATGAAGTATTCAGCCAGGTGTGGACGATTTGAATTGCTTCTTTTTCTTCCAGCATACGGCCACCCAAACATAAAATGTTGGCATCGTTATGTAAGCGACTTAATTTGGCGGTTTCTTCATTGTAGACCAAAGCTCCCCGGATACCTTTTATCTTATTGGCAGTAATACACATACCTATCCCAGTACCGCAGATTAATATTCCCAAATCCGCCTCTCCCGAGGCTACGGCCTGACTCACTTTATAGCTGAATTCCGGATAATCACAGGATTCGATCTTAAACGTGCCGTAGTCTTTATAGGTTATATCGTTTTCAGAAAAGTATTTTTTAATAACTTCCTTGAGCAAATAACCCGCATGATCCGAACCGATGGCTATTTTCACGATCCACTCCTACTTTAACCAGTTATAACAAGCAGACACTATTTTGGCATGCTTATGCATAAAAGAATCCTCTTTGGTCGGAATAAACGGTAATACATTTTCCATCTTCTTCTTCGCTTTAGATACAAAGGCCGGATCTTTTTTGGCCTTGGCATATATCTTATATGCTTTTAAATAGACCAGCTTATCTTCATACTTACTCTTTCCGCCACGTTTTTTCTGACAGTAAGAGACGGCTGCTTCATAGGTTTCACCCAGCGTAATATAAGCTAAGCCATAATGAGGTTTTACTCGTAAGGCTTTATTAATCCAGTAGACGGATTTCGAGAAGCTATTCTGATTACGATAGTCCACTGAAATACGTAGCATAATATTCGCATTGTTTCCGTCCAATTTTAAGGCGGACTTGTAATCGGCAATCGCTTTGGAGAATTCATTTAAATTTTCAAATACTTCGGCCCGGGTAACAAATAATTTTTTAGAAGGTTTTTTATCCAGAACTATTTTAAGCGGTTCCAGAGCCTCTTTAAAGTGGCCGGAACGCGCCGCTGTCTCTCCATATTTCTTGGCTAAATCAACATTTGTTTTATCCTTCTCCCAGGCAGTCCTTCGAATATCGATGTCCGCTCCTTCACCGCGGAAATGATTGACATAAGTGGCCAGCGTATTATCCTCTTCCGCATTGTTCGGCTCCAGTTTTACCACTCGCTCCTGGATATCAATGGCCCGGTCATCCTCATTTTTAAAATACAGAAAAGCCAATGTTTTTAGATAGACAACGCTGGTTGAGTCTTTTTTCACCAACTCCTCGAAATGGGGAATCGCACAACGAAATTTACCCAGCTTGTTGAGCAGCAAACCGGCATAATGATGAAGAATCAACATATCCGGGAAAAGCTCCAAACCCCGCTGGCAGGCAATCAAAGTACTGTCTACCATACCCTGGTTAAAATAAATTTCTGCTATCTTACGGATGGATGCCCGGGCATACTTACCCTTGTCATGCAGAAAGACTTCCCAAAGATAAGGCATGGCCTCCTTGTAAGATTTATTTTTGTAATATTCATAGCCAAAATTATAGAGTAAGCGGATATCCTGATCCAGATTTTTATTAGCCAGGCTATCCCACCCGGTCTTCAAATTTTTAGGGATACAGCTTTCTTCCGTCGGCTGCTGTTGTTCCTCTTCAAATTCATCATCGAACTGGGCAAAAGCATTGACTGTAAAGAGCAAGGCAAATGTCCAGACAAGAATGCTAAATTTCATCGCTTTCATGGGAAATCCTCCACATAGTCCTTTAATCCTCATAGTTAACAAACCATATTTCACTGGCAGAAATTGATAAACCTACATTTATGAATGTTTCCTGATAAGCATTTTGATCCAAATCACCTCTGCGGCCTATATTTAAAAATAAATCCACATGCGACCTGAATCGTTGAATCGGCACGGACAATCCGCAGGAAACTCCATACTCTTTGATCGGATTACCATTGCTGTTTTGATTTAACCGGCCATAAAATAGTCCAAAACGATAGTCCAGTTCTTCTGTAAACTTTGTAAACAATTTTTTACTCTGTCTCCGCTCAACACCAAATCCGAGACGATAATATTTTTGAAAATGATCACCTGCCAGCTGATCATTTATTTTATACTCATTTTGCCAATCCTGATATTGTAAATCCAATCCGAAAGCAAAGCGGTCTGTGGGAGAATAAGATATTCCGAAACTATATTGTGCCGGCAATGAGATTTTTTTTAGCTGACTCTTATTCACTTCTGCCGAGGATGATTCTGCCTGGATTCGCGCGTTAATCGTCGTTACGGGACGGTACACCGCACCGACTATAAAATTTCTAAACGGTTTATAAAAGGTACTAACAACCAGACCGTTGCCATAGAATCTGTATTCATATTTAAATTTTAAAGGAATCATTTCCGTGGCGCTGCTATAATCGAGATGGAACTGATTTAATATTTTACCAAAATTATACTCATATCCCAGACCGATCCCGAAATTTGAAAGCACTTTATAGGATATATTCAGCGACACACGGCTTAATCCTCCACGAATAAGCAAATCTTCCTTAACATTTGTATGAACCGAATCGGCAATTCTTTGTTCCATGGAGGTAACCGGCTGGAGCCCCATCCCCAAAACAAGCTTTCTCTTCATTATGGGAATAACCAGATATCCACCGCTAAAATCGGCAATATCATTAAAATAATTATGGGTTACACCATCATCGCCAAATGCCGCCGCATAATTAATTTTAACGGAATAACTGGGGCGTGACAAATCGGACCACAGTGCATAATTGGAATAATTGATCTGTAATGTATCGCCGGCTGCCGTTTCGAACGACCTTGCTAATCCCGTACCCGAAAAGGAAGAACGAACTAAACCGAGGCTCTTGTTGCTGATTCCAAACAGACTCTGGCCGGCAAAAGTCGATTCCCATGAAAGAGTAAATACAAGGATTGATAACCATATATATTTTTTATTGATTTTCATAATCTATAAACCCGGATTATCCATTCTAAAATATCGTATATTTAATTTTATGGACGAAGCGTCCAGCCTCTTAAAAGATAGCCTACTTACTTCATCCTCATACCTCAAATAAAAACCCTTACTCTTTTTATTTCCATTGAGCAAATTTTGTACCACGTTTTCGCCGAATTTGGTCTGTTCCGCCTCGCTCAGGAGCTGCAAATTACCTTCCTGTTGCTGCATCTGGTAATTAAAATTCGAACTGGTGGTGAAGGATGAATCCAGTTTGAAAACAGTCAGGTCCGTATTTGCTTCTGACAAGTTCCTTATATAGAACAAATCGGAGCTATTCGCATTATCATACGTATTTTTTTCTTCATTGGTAATGAAGTTTTGATCTTTAACCCGAAGGATCAGATTCGCACCCTGCACAATAGAATTTTTCGGTAAACTGTCTAAACCGGGAAAATGAAGCAAGGGATGGACTCCAATTCCACTACCAATAACAAGATCACCCTGATTCTTGGCCCAATCAAAAATATTTTCCCCCTGGGGCATATAATCAAAAATAGTGGCGTCATTACCCAGGGCCAAACTGTCTTTCACAAATACAGAGTCGTTTTTAACTTTAAAAAACAACCTGGGAAATACCGTGGGGTCATTATTCTCCAGAGAGAGAAATTCCCGAATAACCGAGCCGTTGTCTCCTGCCGGTTGGATATATAAACCATAATTTAAACTATCCTCTCTTCGCCAGCGGTTAACCACTGCGGTGTCTATGGGGAATGTAAAAGTAAGCGTATCGGTCGTTTCGAACGTATAGGTGCCCAACAGGTTTTGCGGCTGATAGGTATGCCAAGTATCCTCCGTATTGGCATCTTCTTTCCACGGTTGATCTACTTCATAGACTTCAATGGTCTGCATGCCTGTTGGTTGGCCGAACTGGCTAAAACTTTTCAATCGAAGTGATACGGAATCTATCTCTTTATCAATAGAGGGTAAGGCTACAAATTTTAATAAAAATCCGGCCCTGAATCCCTTATAAGTACCGACACATAAGTCCAGGCCATTGATGGTATTCTCCCTTTCATTTATCTGAAAGGTCACTTTATCCGGATACAGGGTTGTGTCTACATACTGCCCGAAATGATTTTTCAGATCAAATTCTTTAGGAGCCTGAATGGAGTTTAAATCCTGGCAGGATATCCATAGGATAGCCAGCAGTAAGAAAAGAAGAAGCTTTTTCATATTACCTTTCATATTAAAAAAAATGAATTTAATTAATCCCGATTTTTTTGTCAATGTGAATTATTTTCCGCTTCAGCCCGGTTTAAACCAGAAAGGGCTTGGGCCGCTTCCAGTAAATTGTTAAAAATAAAATCCGGTTGTTGGGACCAGGTTCCCTTTTGATATTCATATTCACCGCGCCCGTAACCGGTTAGAACCATAACCGACTTCAATCCTGCTTTTGATGCAAACTGCACATCTTTATATCGATCTCCGATCATATAAGAAGCAGATCGGTCTAAGTTGAATTCTTTCACAGCAAGGTCGACCATCCCTGTTTTTGGTTTACGGCAATTACAATCCTTGCGGTATATACCTGTTCCCTCTGTCGGATGGTGCGGACAATAATAAATTTTATCTATGTGCCCACCCTCTGCTTCCACTTTTTTGATTAATATATGATGTAATTCCCGTACCAGTTGCTCGCTGAAATAACCCCGGGCCACACCCGACTGATTCGTGACCAGGATAACCCGGAATCCTGCCCGGTTGAGAATCCGGATGGCTTTCGGGACAAAGTTAAAGATCCGAAATCTGGAAACGTGGTTTATATAACCCATTTCTTCATTTATTGTTCCATCGCGGTCTAAGAATACGGCCTTTTCTTTAGCTGCTATCTTCATTTTAAAAAGTAAAGCGGAAGTGCTTTGGAATACCAAAGTTCTTCCGCTTCGGAATCATTTTGATTAAAAATTATGATCAATCATTTATAATGCGTTCATATATATCCAGGTATCGTTTTGCAGAAACTTCCCAGGAAAAATCTTCATCCATAATTCGGATTTGCAAATCCCGCCATTTATCTTTTTTCTTGTAATAGGCAATCGCTCGTTTCATGGCTTTCAGCAACGCCTCCGCAGTGAGATCGGTCATTATGAATCCGGTCCCTTCCCCGCTCTCTTCATCCAAATCTTCCACCGTATCAAATAACCCGCCTACAGCCGAAACGACCGGTACCGTACCATATCTAAGACTATAAATCTGGTTCAGTCCGCAGGGTTCATACTTAGACGGCATTACGAATATATCCGCGCCGGCTTCGACAAGGTGTGCTATTTTATCATCAAACGTTACATGCATATTAAACTTATCCGGAAACTGCTTGGTATATTCAAGTAATTTTTCAACCAGAGCTCTATCACCGTCACCGTGGATAATTAATTGTACATTTAATTTCATTAAGGGATCCATAGCCTTCAGCACCAGATCAAACCCCTTTTGTTCGGTAATCTTACCGACCATTCCGATCAACGGGATGTCTTCTTTATAGGGCAGTCCGATACGTTCCAACAGCGCTTTTTTGTTCTCCAGTTTTCCCGATAGGTCTTCTTTGGAATAATGGTGGGGAAGATATTTGTCCTTATCCGGAGACCAGACCGAATAGTCGACGCCGTTTAATATACCCTCAAATTTTGCCCCTTTTTCTTCAAGCAAAGGGCCAAATCCGAAACCCTGCTCGTCGTCGGAAATGATTTCGTTGGCATAATTTTCAGAGACCGTGGTAATAAAATCGGAGAAGTAAATAGCCCCTTTGGTCAGATTTAATTTCCCCTCTTTATTGAACATGCCTCCTTCCTGGGTTTGACTCAGATCAAAATCGATTTTTTCGGCCACATCCAGATCGAATGCGCCCTGGGATGTCAAATTATGAATGGTATAAATGGTTTTAACGCCTTTAAAGAAGGCATCGCTCTGATATAAAGTTTTAAGATAAACCGGAACAAATGCAGTTTGCCAATCATTACAATGGATGATATTGGGTTGCCAGGATAAAATCTTCAATGTTTCGATGGCTGCTTTGGAAAAATAGGCAAACCGTTCGGCATTATCCGGATAGGGCTTTTGGGTCTTGGGATCGATATAAATTCCCGCTCGGTTAAAATAGTCCCCCACCTCTATGAAATATACCTGCACCTTACTGTCCGGTAAAAAGGCTGATTTAACGTTGGCTATTTCTGTTTTGCCGTTTAGAGTTACCGGGATTTCGCGTAAGCGAATTACCTCACGGAGAATATATTTCCGTTCATTTATAAATTTATACTTGGGAATCATTAATCTGATTTCATGATTAAACCCTTTGAATGCCTTGGGCAAAGCGCCGGTTACATCTGCCAACCCGCCAGCCATGGCAAATGGTGCTATTTCACTGGCAAGATAAAGTATTTTAAACTGGCTCATAACAAAACCCCATCAGCTTAGAATCATAGAATGAGATCACAAGGTAAGATGATCTTTAAGTCAAAATTTGGACCACAAAATTTGTATATTATTCGTCTTTAATCTTTGTAATTTACTTAAAATTAATAAAATAAGCAAGGTTTCCCTCTGCTATTTGAAGCGATGATCCAAAAATGTAAGAATTTCACGGAAGGCAATATCTCTTTCCACATCGAGTGTAATTATATGATAGGATTTCTCCAGCTTTAAAAATTGTTTCACGCTTGATGAACTATGTTCATAAACCCATTCCGCACTCTTAAAATCTACCACATGATCCTGGCGGGACTGAATAACCAGCAATGGCGAATACATATCCGGTAAATCCATTTTAATATGTTCATATAAGTGCATCACTTCCCGGGCCGCACTCAACGGTGTTTTATGATAAGTTACCGCCTTTTGTTTCTCCGCTTCATCGCGTATATCGGGGCCGTTTTTTTTCTTACGGAATTTAATTATCGAGGGTACATAAAAAACAAATTTTGCCTTTTTCTCTTTCAGGAACAGGGCCGGAGAGAGGGCCACGACTCCCTCAATCTGGTAATGAGCCGCTAAATGCAAAGCCAAAGAAGCACCGGTGGAAAGGCCGATAACCACTATTTTATCGCATGTCTTACGCATTTTAAAAAGAGCCTGTTTGGCGTCTTCAAACCAATCATACCATTTGCAATCTGCGAGGTCTTCCGGTTTTGTGCCGTGTCCTTTTAAGAGCGGAGCCGCAATGGTAAAACCCTTCCCCTTAAGTAATTTAATCAGGTATTTCATTTCATAGGGAGACGATGTAAATCCATGCAATAACAGAATACCGTATTCGTTTCCTGCAATCTCAACAGGTTCTGCGCCGGGAATGATTCCCATTTTTAGTACCTTCATATTCCCTCTGTCGTTTCTCTGGTTTTAATTAAAATATATTTGAAAAATACCGGCCCCATTAATTCGTTAATCACAACCGATGAAATCAGGATCGTCTTGAAAGTTGTACCAACGGCGCCGGGAAACGTATTTTCGATAATCGTTGCCAGGCCGAGAGCAATACCGGCCTGGCCCACAAAACCAAGCCAGGATAGTTTTTTAATATCCCCATCCTCTTTTGCCAAAACGGCTCCCGTGATATTCCCCAGGTAAAGAAAAAGCATTCTTAGAATCACCAAAAGGGCCGTTAAACCCAATGCCTTTTGAATCGTATCCAGATGAAGGCCGGCACCGGCGAAACTGAAAAAAATTATATACAAAGGGAGAGAACTCTTTTCAATATTTTCGATTAAATCTTCTCCCTTTCTCGAAAAATTTTCTACCACAATACCGGCAATAATTGAAGTCAGCAGAATTTCCACATGCACCAAGGCGCTTACTTCAATTATCACTATAGACACGCCCAATAAAAATAAGCTACGTTCAATTTGAACATATTTCAAATAGGTGATAATGATATAGCCGATAGCGATACCGATTACAATCGAGCCTACTATTTGAACCCCAACCGTTTTCAATAATTCATAATTTATACTCGTCCCCGCTATTAGATAAATTTTTGCCCAGGCCATGATCAAAGGAAAGAGCAAGACCACCATTATGGATTTTAATACGGTTACCGCAAGAACGATATCCGTCATCTTGCCCTTTGATTTAAATTCCGTAATGATTCCGATGGTTGTGGCCGGAGATGTGGAAAGGGCCGTACCCGCAAATAAAATCGAAAGCCCGATGATTATATCTTCCGGTAAATCGGATAAAAAAGGAATATGCGAGGCAAAGAAGAACAGCGTAAAAAACAAACCTGTAAAAACCACAGCCATCTGTCCCGTCAGTAAAGAGAGAACCGTTTTTGCTCTTTGACGAAAACGTTCATATTTAAGTTCTCCCCCTGCGGTTAAGGCAATAAAGGCCAGGGCTAAATCTTCTAAAAACCGGAGTGAGTCCAGCACGGAATGATCCAAAAAATTCAAACCTACCGGTCCGATAAGGACACCCAATATCATATAACCCGTCAACTTGGGCAGTTTGACGTTTTTCAGAAGAAGGGCCAATAAGTATGCAGATAACAATACAATACCCGTTAGTACCGCGGATTGAGCATGAAGTACATGATCCGATGGCGGCGCAAACCGTCTGATTAATATGAAAAGCACCAGTAATAGAATAGTCGTAATACTTTTTTTCATATTTACTTTATGGAGAGCAGATTCTTTTTCACTCTGGAGCCGATTACCACCACACCCTGTAAATAGCGGAAAGCAATCAGATCGTTAATTAAAATAGATAGAATAAGCACACTTAATAGCAACCCATTTGGGCCTGCACCGGATAACAAAAAATATTCGATGATCATGGCCAGGGATAGACCTCCCATGCCGATATTGCCAATACCAATCCAGACCGGAACTTTTTCCCGAATTAAATGACTCCTATTTGAAATGGGGCCCATAAAAATTTTACTTATGAAATGCGTCCCAAAATACAAACCTATCAACAATATTAAATTTTTACTCGGAGATACCGAAAAATAGGCACCGGCAAAAAACAGAAGTAAAATATATAACGGCTTTTCAATATCCTGAACAGAGCGATAAAGGGCCCGGGTATTTATTCTTGAATTGGCTAAGATGGAGCCGAAGACAAAAGAAACAAAAAGAATACTTTGACCATAATAGTAAGCGGTTCCGACCACCACCAGCAGAGAGCCCAAATTTAGAATGAGCCGCTCTTGTCTGGATTTAAGAAGATCAAACAAGGTCCTATAAATGATATAACCCATGCCGGCAACAAGAAGGGGTATCACAACCCGTAAAATTTTGATCCCTGCCTGACCATCCAATTTTAAATAGGTAAATAAAGAAAACCAGATGCCGATCGAAACAACGCCGAGCAAGTTATCAAATGCAGCATTGAACTGAAGCCAGTAGGAAAGCTTGGCATGAACCCGTTCATTTTTCAGAAGGGAACCGATAATAATCGGCGAACTGATCGCCCCGGTTAAGGAGAGGATAAAGATATCCCGTATCTCTAAAAAATTAAGTTTTAATAAATAGCTCGTCAGGCTTAACAGGGTAAAACTTAAAACAAAGGCGATCAGATAATTGATAAATCCGTTCAAATAATATTTAAGCGGAAAACGTTTCAAACCCCGATATTTCGTTTGCAGACCGACCAGGAAGCCCACCCAACCCAGGACCAGCGTAACCAGGATATTCAGACCGTCTAAAACTTTTACTGTAAGAATATGCAATACTTCCGGACCCGATAAGCATCCCATTAACACATACAACAGACCGGAATAAGCCAACCCTTTCATCCACCAGGAAGAAATATGAAAACGGTTAAAGAAAACGGAACCGGCTAAGGCAATTGCCGTAATAATGACGATACTTAATAATGGGGTCATCGTATGCTTTTGGTTTCTGATTCTTATGTAGTTTATTTATTTTTATCAATTAAATCAACCGGGTGGATAAGTATAAGAATAACAATATGATAGGTGGTATTGGATATCTGCCGCGAACAAGGCAATATCCCTTTTTTTCAAAAATTTAGTTTATATCCGACTTATAGAAAGCGGTAGAATAAAATCTCACCGTTAGAGCGGTATCTTTTATTGATGATTTTTATCCCGTCTCCAGGCATGTAAAGCTTTCTTTAAGAATCCCTCATGGGCATCAATATATTTTTTCGCTTCTTCTACCGATGAATGGGTCATGGCGATAAAGATAGCCGTCTTAACATGACCGCCGGCGAGAGTCAAACAATGTCCCGCTTGATCATAATCCACATCTGCAGCCATCATGATTATCTTTTTGGACCTTTCTACCAGCTTTTTATTGTTTTGTTGGAGATCGATCATCATATTTTCATAGACCTTACCCAATTTTATCATGGAAATACTCGTCAGCATATTGAGGACCATTTTCTGGGCGGTCGCTGCCTTAAGTCGGGTAGAGCCCATGATAACTTCCGGTCCGGGGACCGGACAAATAGCTACATCGACATCATACTGCAGGTGTTCACGGGGATTACATACCACCGTAATGGTTTTAGCGCCCCGTTTTTTGCCCTCTTCTATGGCACCGATGACATAGGGGGTACGTCTGCTGGCCGCAATACCACACACCACGTCTTTATCGCTCACTTTCAATTCGGCTACGTCCTGAGCTCCATATTCTTCAAAATCCTCAAATCCTTCTACAGCCTCGACCAGGGCATTATATCCTCCTGCGATTCGACCGATAACCATACCGACCTCGACCCCAAAAGTCGGAGGGCATTCCGCTGCATCCAGCACTCCCAACCGCCCCGAAGTCCCGGCTCCGAAATACAACAACCGGCCGCCCTTTTTAAAGGCTTCGGTTATTATTTCAACCGCCTGCACTATATATGGAATCTCTTTTTCAACAGCATAAGCTACTTTTTTATCTTCCTCATTAAAAAGTCTCACGGCATCTTCCGTATCCATTATATCGATATCATACGAATCGGGATTTCGACTCTCCGTAACGAGCGTTGATAATTCTTTAAAAAGATCTTTTTCGGTCATCACAACTCCACACTTAACAGTACCTTATTTTTCATCATTTCTGAGAACATTACCCATGATACATCTATTTCGTTAACGATCAATTTATTCCCTCTACCATCTTCCGTACGCATCTCCTGACGGTAGTTGGATCCTTTCATAGCAAGCAGCAAGCCGCCCGGCCGAGCCAATCGCTTGCCATATTCGATCAACCTGGGCAAAGAGGCCACCGCCCTGGCCACGACCACAGAATACCGCTCGGCCCCGCTAAGCACCATGCGCTCGGCCCGCTCGTTGACAACGGTTACAGAGAGCCCTAAATTTTGTCCGGCCTTTCGCAAAAAAAGGCTCTTTTTCCTTGACGATTCCAACAACACCACCCGAGACTTCGGGAGTAATATCGCTATAATAATCCCCGGAAAACCGGCCCCGCTCCCCAGGTCTAAGATCCGATTGGCTCCCGGAATATAATGCCGTAAATAATACGCATAGTAACAACTAACTAAAAAATGTCGAGCGATTAATCGTTCTCTGTCGTGCTTTGAATATAAATTTATTTTTCGTCCCCAGTCCAGAAGCATCTCATGGTAAGCGGCAAAGACCCGGGATTGCCCTTCATCGACCTCCATGCCCTGAGTTCGAATAAAACGCAGCAACTTTTCAACGGTTATATCAGGTTTCACGTGAAACATCGAACTTATTATACTTTTCCAAATAGATCATAAGTACCGAAATATCAGCCGGACTGACACCGGAAATGCGTGAAGCCTGGCCCAGATTGTCGGGATGAATCTTTTCTAATTTTTCTCTGGATTCGATGGAAAGGGCTTTTATTTCCTTATAACTGAGATCCTCTGGTATTTTCTTTTTTTCCATTCTCTTAAAACGTTCTATCTGTGCTCTTTGACGATCTACATACCCTTCATATTTTACATTAAATTCTACTTCGTTAAGCGCGTCATTGCTATATTTTTCAGAACCTACCATGGATAACAGGTCTCTCAAACCTACTTCCGGGCGCTTAACCAAATCAACGATCGCTGCTTTTTGCCGCAAGGACGAGCTCTTCCGGGCAAAGTATTTATTAAAAACCCGGGGATCGATCTTTTTCTTCAGTTCCACATCCGTAAGCCGTTTAATTTGATCCCTCTTTTTTAGAAACGCTTGGTATACCTTATCTTCTACCAAACCATATCCATGGCCGTATTCCATTAATCGCAAGTCCGCATTATCCTGTCTGAGCAATAAACGGAATTCCGCCCTTGATGTAAACAAGCGATACGGTTCATCATGGATTTTACTAATCAAGTCGTCTACAAGAACACCGATATAGGCTTCGCTTCGGGTTAATATAAACGGATCCTTCTCCTTTAACTTTAAAGCGGCATTTAATCCCGCCACCAGGCCCTGGGCAGCCGCTTCCTCATAACCGGATGTTCCGTTTATTTGTCCGGCGAAATAAAGATGTTCCACCTCCCGGGTCTCCAGAGTGCGCTTGATCTGATGCGGGGGGAAGAAATCATATTCCACGGCATATCCGAGACGAATTATTTTTGCCTTTTCCAGGCCGGGAACGGTTTGAATGGATCGCTCCTGAATATCTGCCGGCAGACTGGTTGAAAAGCCGTTCACATACACCTCGATATTGTTGTATCCTTCCGGTTCCAAAAACAACTGATGTCTCGGCTTATCTGCAAATCGATTTATCTTGTCTTCAATGGACGGACAATAGCGGGGCCCGATCCCGGAAATTACTCCGGTGAACATTGGCGAACGATCAAAGCCAAGCCGCAGGATATCGTGCGTGGAACCATTTGTGTGGGTTATATAGCAATTTATCTGTGGCTGTGTGATTTCTTTTGTGGAAAACGAAAAGGGCTGGGGATCAGGATCGGGTTGCTGAATTTCTACTTTTGAATAATCAATGCTGTCGCGATGTACACGCGGAGGGGTACCGGTTTTCAAGCGTCCGGCCTGAAATCCGTAAGAGAGTAAAGATTCCGTGATACCGACGGCCGGCAAATCTCCCGCCCGTCCTGCCGACAATTTCTGAAGTCCGATATAAATGACACCGTTTAAAAAGGTCCCGGCTGTTAAGATGGCGGCTCTGGTCCGGATTGTATGACCGTCTTTTAACAATACGGCCTTAACTCGATTATGATCAATTTCTATGCCCGTACCCATTCCCTGCAGTAAGGTGAGATTGGGCAGGGTTTCAAGCATTTCTTTAGCGACCACAGCATAGTACTGGCGATCAGCCTGGGCGCGAGGAGATTGAACGGCCGGTCCTTTGGAAACATTGAGCATTTTAAAATGAATACCCGCCCTGTCGATGATTTTGCCCATCACGCCGCCGAGAGCGTCGATTTCGCGTACCAATTGACCTTTGGCCAATCCGCCTATGGCCGGGTTGCAGGACATCAGGCCGACCTTGTTTTTGTCCATGGTTACCAGGGCTGTTCTCATTCCCATCTTGGCAGCCATGACCGCCGCTTCTATCCCGGCGTGACCGGCTCCGACAACAACGATATCGTATGTGTTCATCATTCTACTGCTTTTGTTTCACGTGAAACTTTACTTGCCTATACAAAAATGTGAAAAAATACTATTCAAAATGTCGTCCGTGGTTATCTCACCCGTTATTTTACTCAACGATTCGACCGCATCTTTTAGATCAACGGCCAGGTACTCATAGCCCAACCCTTTTTTCAGGCCTGCTTTTACATTCAACAGAGCTTGTAAGGCGGCTTCGAAAATGCTTTTCTGTCGCTCATTTGTGATCAGTACTTCTTCGGGATTGCTATGGTGGAATTGAAAGGCTTTTTTAAGGACCGCTTCTTTTATTGCGTCGATGTTTTCACCCATTTTTGCAGAAATAAATTGTAAAGGCAAACCGTAGTCTCGAAGCTTACTTTGGGCCTGTTCGTTTACTCCCAAATCCATTTTGTTGCCGATTAATAAAATTTTTGATCGGTACAGCGTCGCACCGGTCTTAATCATATTAATGTCTTCCGAGTCGAGAGGCAGCGAACTGTCTACGAGCAGAAGAATAATATCCGCATGATTGTAGTAATCCCTCGTTCTTTCGACTCCCTCCGCTTCAACGGCATTGGTTGTAAATCGGATACCTGCCGTATCTATAAATCGTACCAGAGAGTTGTCTATTAAAATATCCTCATGGACAATATCGCGGGTAGTGCCGGGCTGTTCGGAAACAATCACCCTATCCTTGTTAAGCAGTACGTTCATCAAACTGGATTTACCCACGTTGGGCTTTCCGCTAATCAGTACTTCGATACCCTGAATGAGCGGTTTACTGTTGGTGTAACTTTCCAATAATCTTTCTACCCTGGCTGTTATGCTGTTCAATACCTCTTCTATTCTTGAAGTAGAAATGATCTCCAGCTCCTCCTGGCTAAAATCCAAATCCAGTTCGATATAGGAAGAGAGCTCGATTAATTCTCTTTTTAATTGACCGACAACAAGAGAAAGCTTGCCCCTCAGTTGAGCTAGGGAATTACGGATTCCCTCTCTTGATCTGGCGGCAATTAAATCCGCTACCGCTTCAGCCTGTGCCAAATCGATCCTGCC
>JALSTK010000043.1 GCA_026983775.1 Calditrichia bacterium | reverse complement strand
CTGCGAAATTTAAGGGCTTCTTCATAGCGATACTTGACCTGTGCCCAGCCTGTCATTCCGGGCTGAACCATGAACCGCCGCTTATAGAACTTAATACGTTTTTCAAGGTCATGTACTTCCGTTTCCAGGTCCGGTCTGGGACCGACAAAGCTCATCTTGCCAAAAAATATATTTAAGAGAGCCGGCAATTTGTAAATCCTTGTTCGATACAGAAAACGCCCGATAGCCGGTTGATGTCCATCCGGTTCCCGTTTTGTACGGAAATTAAGCATTCCGAAACGACGGCCATGTTTCCCGATCGTATTCAGAATAATAAACGGGCGGTGGATGCCGCTAACCAGTTGAATTCCTATAATTAAAAGAGCAAAAGGCGAAAGTAACAGGATTAGCATTAAGGAAAAAACCATATCGAATACACGTTTTGTAATCAGCTGCCATAAACGCATGGATTTGGGAAATAAACGAATTAAAGGGTGGCCGATCACCTCTTCCGTTTTATGCCCGGAAACCACATCATACATCTGGGGAATAATTTTAAAAACCACCGTCATATTCATGGCCCGGGCCACGATATTCAGGATATCATCCCGCGTCCGTTCGTTAATGGCGATGATGATTTCTTCTATGCCTCTGGTTCGAATCAAATAAGGAATATCATCGTAAGACCCGAGGCGCTGCAATCCGTAGAACGGTTTATGCTCATCCTGCTGAGAAACATAGCCCACCACATCGTACAGTAAATGCGGGTTGTGATGAATATCCTTAAGCAATTTGCGACCCTTTTCCGTCCTGCCGATCAGCAGCGTTTTATGGGGAGAATACTCAAGAATCGATAAGCGTTTTTCCATAGATACCACAAAGATACGCCCCAAATTAACGAAAACGAGCAGAGACAGAGTGTAGAGAATCAGCGTTAACTTCCCTTCCGATAACATGCGGTTCGGGTCCAGAGTAAGAATAAACAGAATAATCGCCCCGAACAGAATGATTTTACTAATCTGGCGGATCTGATCAAAACGGGAAACATCCCAACGTACCGTATACAGATCGTTTAGCAGAAATAAAAGAATCCAGCCCAGGGTCAGAAGTACCATGACCGGAATAAACATAAACCGGCCGATGCTTACCACACGTTCCACCCGGAACCAACCGGACTGGAAACGAATCCACCAGGTAAGAAACAGGGCCATGTTGAGCATTAATATATCGCTTATAGCCAATACGAGTTTATGGGTGATTCGTTTTATAGAGAGGGGAGCAATTTCCCGCTTGACCCGGAAGACCGTATCATCACCGTATAGAGTGGTAATTTTTTGTGCTTCGAGATAACCGATCCGTTTAAGCCCCCAAACCGACAGGATAATAACCACGGCAAGCAGTATTTCCCCTAAAAAAGCTATTTGGGTAATAATCAGGTAAGCGGTTACAGCATAAAGGATAGTAATCAGATAGATTATATGCACGGCATGACGATGCGATAATCCAAGATAAATTAAGCGGTGATGCAAATGATCTTTATCCGGTTTAAACGGATGATGTCCTTTGTTGAGACGGCGGAACAAAGCCACGCTGGTATCGCCGATAGGAATAGCCAGCAATATAATAGGTGCCAACAGTCCGATGCTCCCCGGCTGGGTCTCGAAGGCTTTCAGGGAAAAAACGGCTACCATCAAACCTAAGAAAAGCGAACCCGTATCTCCCATGAAAATTGAAGCAGGATAGTAATTAAATTTCAGGAAGCCGATCATTCCGGCGATAAGAGACAAGATCAGAATAAACAGGGCATAGTTATGCGATTGCCAGGCCACTAAAGCCAATACTATACTAACAATCAGACTCACCCCCGAAGCCAGTCCGTCCAGGCCATCCAATAAATTAAGGGCATTGTTGACACCGATCAGCCACAGATAGGTCACTAAAATACCGCCCGGTGCTCCCAGGTCGATGGTACCGCCGAAGGGTAATTCAATAATCCGGATCATGCAACCCGACAGGATCAAAATGGAGACGATAAGGAACTGACCTAAAAATTTCTGCGGTGCGTTCAACCCTTTCAGATCATCATAGAATCCTAAGGCGATAATCAGGACGGCGGCTATTAACAGACCAAAATATTGATCGAAGATAAGGAAAAACTGTCCGGGGAACAACCAGCGAGAGAGTAGGACTCCGGTAACGAATCCGGCGAAAATACCGAGTCCTCCCAGGAGAGGCATAAATCCCTGGTGCATCCGGCGCGGGTCTGCGTTTTCACCGATCCGGTATTTGATGGACAAGCGCCGCGTAAAATAGGTGGTGACGAAGGCGACGGTTAATGAAATTAAAAAAAGAATTATGATTTTAATAAACATCCGTCAATATCGCAGTAAGATTCCGGTAAATAATTCATTGTTATAGGTTGCCTTACCATCCCGAATGGTACGAATCATTCTCCATTGCGCAGAGAAGAAAAGACCGTTGAAGGCTTCATAGCGGGTAGAAAATACATACCGTTTTTCCGTGGTCAAAATGCCTCCGAGAAACCGGCGTGTCTCATCGGGTTCTTTTTGGTTACCCAACAGAGTCGTATGGCCGAGCAGAATATCGCCGCCGATATTTTCATCCGGGAAATTGGCACCGTGTTTCCATTGTCTGAATAAGAATGCCGTGTTCAGCCTTCGGTGCCAGTCTTTGGACATGCGCAGATAATACACCTCGGAATTAGGCCCGGCCCAATAGCCTAGCGATTGATAATCCGATGTATAGCTATTGATTTTGTACTTATGGGTATAGACCCAGGGCATAACCGCGGTGTATTCCAGCGTCAGATTAAAATTGGCAATTCCCAAAGGATCGTAAACAGAACACCCGGCCTGGAACGCATGTTTATTGCCAAACCAGTTGGTGCCGATTTTGCGTGCTTTGAATTCATCTATAAAAACCGTACCATACAGCTTTATTCCCTTTCCGGGCAAATATTCGGCATCAACCGAAATGGTGGCATTATCGCGATCCCGTAATTTATGTTGCACGGCCCGGTAAAAATTAAAAGGCAACAGATAGGACCAGTCGGCATACCTTTGTCCGTAGATAAAATTTTCATTAAACCCCAAAGTAAGCCGATGCCCGAGTGTGATTTCCAGACGATGAGCGGCCAGCCACTTATCGGGATAAAGTTTCAGTCCGTCGGCAAGGGTATCCTGTGGAAAAGATTGTAGCTTACCTTGCAGGGATATAAATTTTCCCCAGCCCCAATCTTTACTAATACTGAGATAGGGGTATTGTTCCGGATGACGGGAAAGGATCAGTTTACCCGAAGCCCCGTAGCCCCATTCCAATTCCTGTTGGGCGAGCCGAAGGTCGAAGTAGTCCGTATGCCAGCTCAACTCACCGCCGGTGCGATCTGCATAACGCGGGCCCGGATCGTTTTTTTGGCTCCAGCTGTTTTTAAGTAAGGGGTGGCCGAAGACATAAGGTTCGTCACCGCGGAAGCCCTGCAAACTCACCTCGGCCCGGTAGCTGAAATTGTTATGGATCGTTCCTCTGAATTGATAATTCTGCCAGCTGGCGATGCGGTAAACATGATCGGAACGATGTTCATACGTGGCGCCTTGCTCGTAATCCAGATAAAAATTATCCTGGTTTGTTTCCCAAAATGCAACATGATTTCTTTCTTCCGGTTGATTTTGCCGAAAAAAGCGGACGAAATCCTTTTTAAAATTGGGAAAGGAAGATAGAATGGAATACCATGTTTTATTTTTTTCTACCAGGGGCGATTTTTGGGAAGGATTGAGATCCCAGCGATAATCGAGCAAGAAATTAGCGAGCCGCTGGCGGTCGATGCGGGTCAGTTGAGATCGATGAGCGGCTATTTCTTTAAGATAGCCGACGATTTGTCCCCTGCTAAAGGGTTTGATACCGTCGTGTACATCATGGACAAAGTCCAGTGTTTCCATACGATCCAGAAACGGGTAAATGGGATCGGAAAGAGGAACGGAAGACGGGGAAGCTAGAGCGGCCCGGATCAGGAATAAACAAATAAACAAAGAAAATAAGAATTTATTTTGATTCATTTTATCACACAAATTTCTAATTAATTCTATTCTGAGATTAAAATTACAATTATTCCGGATAAGCAGCAAAAATTATCTTTATTAGATACCTTTCGATGGGTTCATTTAACGGCTTAAAATAAATCCGTCTATACCAGACCTTTGTATGACTCAATAATTATTCTATCGTCAATTATCTTGTTTACTTTTTTCCCCATAAAATAGTATCCTGAGGCAGCATCAAAAACGCCACGTTTTTTAATTAAATATCTATCAATGTATTTTAAATAAAAAGAAGTAAGATTAGCAAATACTTTTATTATGTTTCTAAAATATTTGTTTTCAAAAAAGCTCAATAAAAAATATCGATAGGACCAGGCCAATGCCATGCCCGGACCTCCCACTGCACCACGATCAATTTCATCAAATTTCCTAAAAAGTCTTCGATGCCCTAACTCCGTATAACGGGTAAAATCATATTTTCCCATATGTACTTGTTGTATGAAAGGTGTTTCTGAATATATAATCCCACCTTCTTTCAGAACACGGTACGCTTCAGAAACACACTGGTTGGGATCAATAACATGTTCAAGAACCGCCTGTAAAATTATTCCATCAACACTGTTGTCCATAAAAGGCAGATCATGGGCATCACATATAAGCGCTGTGCGTTCTCCAAACGAAACATCTGTTTCGATCAGTTCAATATCTTTAGTATTTACCAGCTTATCCATTCCTTCACCAAGGATACTACCTCCGATAACTAAGGCTCTCGGATGTTCATTCTTATTCAATACTAGTTTAATAAAACGGTCCATATTTTTTTTCACCTGGAAATTATCAATCATTGAGGGAATAATCTTTTTCGCTAAACTCATCCAAAAGGAATGATTAAAAGAAAAAGTCGTTGCTTTATGACTTATAAAGTCAGTTGTACTAAATAAACTATTTTTCTCATTTAGGAGTATCGGTATACCATCAATTATCGGGAATACATTTTGACAGCCGGTATTTTGGCACTTTATAAGCGAATGTTCCACCTTCAATGAGCCGGTCTTACATACCGGACATCTTAAAATTGGTAAAATCTTAATGTTTATGACATGATTCTCTTTAACCATTGCTGGTCCAATTACTTTGAATAAATATTCATCCTTAAATATCCGCTTTATCCTGCTTCACTTTTAATCTATAATATGATTGATAAAGATCATCAATTTGCTTTACCATGTGATCAACGGTAAAATATTTATTAAATCGATTGAACGCTTCTTCTCCCATGGATTTTAAATGTTCCCTGTTATTTATTAATAGACCTATTTTTTCAGAAAAAGAGTTACTATTATTAGGTTCACATAAATATCCTGTTTTACCGTCAACGACCAGTTCATTATTCCCCTTTATATCAGATGCAACAACTGCTATTTTTTTTGCCATTGCTTCTAAAATGGCAATAGATAATCCTTCCCAAAGTGATGTTAATACAAAAATATCCGTAATTCCCAGGATTCTATCCACATCTTTTCTCCACCCAAGAAATCTGATATGTTCGCTGATCCCTAGATTCTTACTCAGGGATATTAATTCTTGTTTAGACGCTCCATCCCCCACCATAATAAAAAAGGTACGCGGATAGCTTTTAAGTACTTTTGCCGCAGTTCTGACAAACACATGGGGAGCTTTTTGTTTCCACAGTCTGCCGACCTGAGTAACAATAATGGAATCCTTCGGTATATTCAAACTTTCTCTAACTCTGCTCATGCTTTCTTTTGGATATGAGTTAAAGTTTCGAATACCATTATATACGGTAACAATCTTCTTCGGAGGAATAATCTTTTTTTTAATTGCATATATTCGGTCATATTCATTCACGGAAATATGCATATCAGCATAATGGGCTGCAAAGCGTTCTATTGGAATTAAAAACATGTTTGATATTCTCGATGAGTATTGATGCACTGCAAAACCTTGAATGGTGTGAAAAACAACGGGGACTCCCGCCAGATGTGCAGATATTCTTCCTAAAAACCCGGTTTTAGAGGAATGGGTATGAACAATATCCGGTTTAATCTTTTTAAATAAAAAATACAACTTAAATAAGGCTAATATATCAAGAAACGGATTTATTGGCCGAACCAAAGTGCCCATAGTGATCGTTCTAACAGAAAGCTTCCTCAACTCTTCTGTTAGTTCTCCTTCTTCTTTGCATAAAACCATGATTTCATAACGATCCTGATCAAGCCCGGATAGCAGTTCAAACATGGCTTTTTGCACACCGCTCATAATAGGAAGTAGCTGGATGTGTATAATTTTAATTCTTCTTTTATACATTACTCATCAAATTATTTTTATTCTTTAAACAGTTCATATATAATTTCTGTGTTTGAACTACCATATTTTCTATTGAATAACTTTTTTTCACAGCAAGGTTTGCAGCTCTTCTATACTTTTGTGTTTCTTCATTAAGTAAGGCAAATTTAATTTTATTTTTGAGGTCCTGTGGATTTGAAGGATCAACTAAAAGGCCGTTGACGCCATTTTCGATTATCTCTTCTGAAGTACCTGCCTTAGTAGCAATGACTATATTTCCGCAGGCCATAGCTTCCAGCAGAGATAAGGAGAATCCTTCATACAGGGAGCTAGAAATGTAAACAGAGCTTTTTTGTAAATAGTCTCTTATGGAAATAAGATCTTGTTCCCCTAAGAATTCAATATATTTACTAAGCCTCTTTTCCTGAACCTGGCTAAGTAATTCTTGTTTAAGGGGGCCATCTCCAATGATGATACATTTAAAGTCTAACGAGTCATTCTTAAGTAATTCCAAGGCCTTTATTAAAATTTTATAACCTTTTGCCGGCACTAACCTTCCTACGGAAATAAGTGAATTCGGCTCTCTTTGAACAGAATTATTTATTCTAAAAAAATTAATGTCTATACCATTATAAATCAATACAATCTTGTTTTTCGGGATTCCGAGTTTCTGTAAATAGGTCGTAACAGATTCTGAGATGCTAATTACTTTAGTCACAAGAAACCTACTTAATAAATCCTCCAAATGGTAAAAAAACGATCTTTCTTTTTCCATATAAGTATAATGTCGGGTAGAAAAGACACAGGGTGTTCTTAGAACAAAACCTAATATCTTCCCGATAATACCGGCATGTACCAGATGGGTATGGATTATATCAAATTTATTCTTCCTGATGAAACGGATTATTTGGTAGAGTGAATTTAATGTAAATTTCTCGTTTTTTGCAAAATTATATATAGTTACTTTTTGATTCGTATAATTTTTTAAAGCTTTACCATTGCCATGAAAGAAAACAAGAAACCAGTCAAATTTTTCTTCATCGACATAACGGAAGAAGTTTAACAACAAAGTTTCTGCACCTCCCGGGTCCATGCTATTGATCAGATGTAGAACTTTTATTTTCATTTAATATAATTTCAATAAAAGATACAAGTTTTTCCGTTAAATTCTTTCTAAAATAGCACTCAATACTTTTAAATTCTTCCTTTTTAAAGGTAGAATAGTCCACATATATTTTTTTTAAAGCATCACTAATCATTTGAATATTTGTAGGTTCGGGAACAAGGATAAAATGTTTATAAGGAGTTAGAATATTTTTATAATTTTGGGAATTGGTAATAGCCAGAATAAATTTTTTAAGCCCCATATATTCATATAGTTTTTGAGCAATAACCGTATCAGAACTTGAAATATCACCGATAATTAATAGGGCAATATTAGACATGTATAGAATTTCAAGTGCCTTTTGCTTAGGTTGGTAGCCCCATACTCTCACATAATCAGCCAATTTAAGATTTTCGATGAGTTCTTTATCTCTCTTTTCCAGGTTACCTACGAAATTTATTTTAATTTTTTTCGGTGGAAGATTTTCATCCTTAACGAACTTATCGAATGCTTTTAAAAAATATTTTGGAGTTCTGGGAAACTTCCCTTTAGTTTTTATATTGCCATAAAATTGGCCGGTATGAGTTATACTGAATACCTCCGGTTTCACTTTGAGGTCTTCCAAATGCTTAAAATCATCCGGATCATAACCGTTATTTATCCAGGTAAATTTATCTTTATATTCATTATAATATTCAGACATTTTTTCAAAGGCACCTTTATTATTAAGGATCACACCCGAAGCATTTTTTATGATCACTCTTTCTAAGAATCTATCTCTTTTTGAAGAAGGAAATATTGGATTCAAGGTCCAAAGGTCTCTGAAATCTACGATCCATTTTTTTTTAAATTTTTTACTTAAGTATAATCCTATCAGATGACCCGAATAAGGATGTGAAGTTGAATAAATAATATCAATATCATGAGTTCTTAAAATCTTTGAACCAATATAAATGCTATGAGGGATCCAGCCAATTTGTTCATCCGGAAAAAATATAAGATTCTTAAGCCAGTAAAGAATTGGAGTAAATATTGTAAAAATATTTCTCTGTGCCGACCGACGGGAATTAATTGCCTTTTGGGCAATACTATTTTTCCGGATCTCAAAACTTCTGGAATAAAATATTTTGGTTGTTTTCGGAATTTCCTGAAGTAAAGTAGAATCTCTTTGTTGATAAGGAGCATTTTTGGGAGCAAGAACAATCGAATTAAATCCAAACTCCGGCAAATACTTCATAAATTTTAGTGTTCTGAAAACACCAGGACCTCCATCAGGGGGGATATTGTAGGCAATAATAAGAATATTTTTTTTACTTTTTTTATCTTTTTTTTTCATATCCGACAATCGCTAATATTTCATTCAATGTAATATACTTACGCCATAAAGCATCTACTGTAACAGCAATACTGAAAATAATAAAACCGAAGACAACTTCAAACACTATGCCCATATTCAGATAATTTACAAATAGTTTTGTAACGAAACCAATAATAGCAACATCCAGGGCAATCATTAGTAACAACTTAAATGGAAGTATTTCTTTAAACTTAATTTTTAATTTCCCTTGAATGATGAACAAATAATATAATATAACAAAAAAATTAGCTACAATTGTACCAATTACAGGTCCCCAATAACCAATCTTCCCGATTAGTACTAAACTGATAACTAGATTCATAAAGATACCTATAATACTTCCCCTAAAAATATGTTTTGTCTCACCCAATGCCTGTATTACAGGGCTATAAGCTGTTATACGTAAAAACATAATGAGAAGATAACTCTTAAAAATCGGAATGCTGGCTATATATTTTTCCGAAAATATCAAAGGGATAATCGGGTCTGCAAAAAAGAAAAAATAAAACATGGCTGAATAAATAATTAATGTTACTCTTCTAATGGGAGCATGCCATAATTCTAAGAACAACTTGTTTTTATTATGTTTGTATAATTTGGATAGAGTAGGAACTAGAGAATTGGCGAGCTGATATGTGATTATATCTATCAAAGGTATTTTAAGGGTTCCGATTGCAAAGACAGCAAAAAAAGTATTTGTATAAAAGATGGAAATAAGAAACTTATCTAAATAATCATATGATACACCAACTATAGCTGATAAGGAAATCGGAATGGAGTATTTAAGAATAAGACGTAATTTGTCATTTATATCAAGATTAATTTTCAAACCATATTCAGCTCTAATGGTTTGCCAAGTCCAAGCAAGCTTAAACAAGGTAACAACGGCTAAGGCAGAAAAAATATAGATCAAAGAAAATTTAAAAAAAATAAAAATAATTAACGGCAAAAGATAGAATAGTGCAAAAATAATCTGAGTCTTACCAGCCTTCACCAGTTTATGGTCCGCCAAATAGAGAGGAATCATAATTTCGGTCGGTAGGTTAAGTGCAATATAGACAGAAAATACTCTTAGCAGAGGAATTATACTTGGGTTAGAAAAACTTTTACCGATAACGGGAGAAATAAAAAATATGACTGTTGCAAAAACGATAGCTGATACGGATAATGCGCTAAAAATCTGGGAGATTAATGATGGTCTATCCTTATTTTTCTCAAGAGGGAAGAAATATAGTATGGCCTTAGGTAATCCTAATACAAAAAAGCTACTGAATAAATAGTATATTAACCATACTTGTCTAAAGTTACCATAGACCGCTTTCGAATAGATTTGAGCGGCAACAATCTCCACTATTATTCTTGAAATTGAAAATAGACCGTTTGCAAACAGATATTGAGATGTATTTTTAATGGATTTTAATTTCTTATTAATGGTTAATACCCCTGAATTTAACTTTTATGGCTTCAAAAATACCCACATAAGTCCAAAAAAGGTATGCACCCATTGAATAAAATACAACTTCAACCAATCCATAAAATAGAAAACCTATAATTGAAGCTTGAATTCCAATTAAAATATAAAGTAATTTATCTGATTTCTGTATCCCAAAATTTAGAGAATTGCTAATAACATGCTTCATAGTTTTCACTACATAAGCTATTAGACTTAAAAATACTAATAATCCGATTATTCCTGTTTCCATCCAAAGGTTAAGATAGATATTTAAAGCATCACTTGTATAGTCAAACAAATATTCTAAGCTTTTTATATCATGTAAGAATTCGATACGGAAAGATCCTATTCCTGTCCCCAAGATAGGATTTGCGATTATATTTTTTATCATTACCAGGTATTCAATAACCCGAATGAGAGAAGTATCATAGCTAACCGCTCCTATTGCACCTTTTGTATGAATGAAAATATTTTTATTTTGCAGGAATAAAACGATTAAAATCATAAAAGAAAAAAGAAATAAAGAAAGAAGAGAATAAAACTTTTTCTTCGAAATAAACCGTCTCACTAAAAAAGGTAGAATAAATACAGATATAAATGTGGCGACGATCCCCCCTCTGGACCCAGTCAATAGTAACGAATAACTTGCTAAAATAACATATAATATGCTGAACAGTTTTAAGAACCTTTCTTTTTCAACTATTAAAACAGAAATAGCAATCGGTAGGCTGAGTTGAATTAAAATTGCAAGTGTATTGGGATTTGGGAAAAATCCACTTTTTCTGCCAAACTCATCCACCGAAAAAAAGAATAATGCAATAAATTGAAAAAACATAGTGAAAAATATTATATAAATAAAAAATTCAATTTGCTTCTTCTTTGATAAAATGAATACAGTAAAATATAAAGGGATCAATAAAATGATCCAACGTATAATTTCTTTAACTCCCTCAATTGGTACCTTAAGCTTAGCGAAAGAAAGAATAAATATTCCAAAGAGTAATAAAATAATATTATTTATTTTACTTTCGAAAATCACTTTTTCACCGCTCAACATATTTAAAATTAAATACAGCAATGTAAAAATGAAGTATATTTGTATCAAAGTGAATTCTAAATCACCGATGAGAAAAGAGACACCGCTGGCAGCTAGGACTGCCCCAAGAAAAAATTTAAAACTCTGATCGGTGATGAGATAAAGAAGTAAAAAAAGTATACTTCCGGAAAAAATATAAAAGAAATAGTCATTTTTAAAGAATGAAAGCATTGCGATCGATTGGACAAGAAAAAGAGGAATTAAAACAATCCAATCATTTTCCCGGGTCAGCTTCCCTTCCATTTTAATATTTACTTACTCCATACCTTAAAAATATTCTTCAGTATATATGCCCATTTAGCAGCTTCAGTAGGATTTGTTTTTTCTAACTCCGATAGTCGGTATTTAAATGAAAAATAGCCTATAACAAAAAAGAAACCAAGCAAAGTACTTAAAATAACAATTATGGATCTTTTTGGCTTTGTCTTTTTTGTAGGTTCCTGGGGAGGGTCTAAAATCTGTATGGTCGGAGTATCTTTTAATTCGTCGATTTTCGCACGTTCATACTCCGGAATTAAAAATTTCAAAATATTGTTTTGAATTTTTATCTCTCTATATATTCTTAATGATTTTTTTAAAATAGGAGGAATTGATCTTATTTTCTTTTTAATAATTTTAATTTCATCGCTAATTTTCTTAAGTTCTATATTATCCGATGATACCCGTGATTTGAGTAAATTATGCTGGATTTGTAAAATTAATAATCGTGATTGAATTTCTGCAGCAGTTGAAATATCTGAAGAAGCTTCTGCACTTAAAGCAATAAACCCGTTTTTCTGTTGATAAGCATCCAAACTATCTTCATATACGGCAAGTTTTTTATAGGTTTCGTCAATTCTTTTTTCTATAAATATTCTTTGGAAATGAGCAGCTCTGCGTGACAATACCTGGTTCAGGCTATCAAGGAGTTGTAGATAGCTTTGAACCATTTCTTTTGCCCTAAGAGGGTCTTTATCCAATACAGAAAATTCCAGTGTTCCCTGGTCTGTCTCTGATATCGCAACATTTGAATTTAGCTTTTTAACAACATCTTCATAATAGAAATTTCCCGTAAAATCATATACTTCAGTAAGATCGTACTTTTTAATTATTTCATCTGCTACACGCCTGCTTTTTAAAATGGAAATATATTTGTTGATTCCTTCATTCCCGCCTCCGCTAAATGAAGAAAAAAGGCTGGAAAACGGTAGATCAGATATTAAAGCGCCTGCTGCACTCATTCCCCTGTTTTCCGGGGGAATAATGACAGCTTTGCTACTATACCAGTTTGGCAATAATACAGAAATTATTATTGAAAGTAAGGCTATAGAAAACGTATATAGAAAAATAGTTCTTCTTTTTTTTGTTAAAAATTCAAATAAATTTAATATCTTATTTTCCTTTGCATCATTCATTATCTCTGCAACCTTATTTATTAATCTTTATCATAAATTCTAATATTATTTTCGTGTTACCGTTAAATAAAACGAATACGTGGAGATAAGCATACTCACAACCGGTGCGATAATGCCGATATAATCCCGCACAAGTTCACGATTCTTGCGCGGAACAATAATCGTATCCCCCTTCTCAACTATCACTTTCCCGCCATGTTCAACTTTTCCTGCAGAGGCATGGATAACAATGATGGCATCACTTCCTTTAGCTGTCTCCAGCACACCGGCTTTACCAACATAGTCGTTGGCCGTTAAGTTAACATTATAGCTATATGCCCCGGGAAGATTAACTTCTCCCTGCACATAAACCTCATGAATCAGGTCCGGAATAATCAGTAAGTCCTTATTTTGTAAGGAAAAATCGTTATAGGAATCCTGCTGGTCAAGCATATCTATGATCCGTTCTTCACCGTTACGCACAAGAGTTATCCGGGATAAATCGATTTCAGCACTATACGAGCCTATACGCTCTAAAAATTTTCTTAATGTCTCTCCTTTTAACAGGTGATATATTTTACGTATACTCGTTTTATTAGGAACCACTTGATTGGGATTTGTATTTTGTATTTCAAGATTTTTTTGTTTATGGCTTTCCACCAAAACATAAGCAGTATTCAAATCGATTGGCGGCACATAAATCACATCCCCCCCGGACACGGTTGGGTTACTGTTTTTTTCGGCAAATCGTAAAAACCGGGAGATGTTTAACGTATCCGTTGATCCGTTTAAATGGCGCACCTGAATACCGGTTTCATCAGCCCAGTCCGTTAAACCCTCGGCTATCTGGATTACATCAGAAACCCGGTCTGAGGCCTGAGCGAAGTAAGTGCCCGGCTTTTGCACCTCGCCAACCAAATAGACCCGGAATTTACGCATACCGGTTAGGTCCACCTTTACATCGGCTTTGATATAAGTATGCCCGATAAACGAACGGATTTTCTGTTTAACTTCTTTCAAACTCAAACCGGCAACCGGTAAAGAACCGATCGAAGGTAAAATTACACTTCCCTCCGGTAGAACGGTAACCGGAAATTCCGTTTCCAATTCACCGAAGATATGAATATTAAGCTGATCCCCCGGACCGACGATATACAGGCTATCCGGGATCTCCTGCTCTAATATCTGGGGAGAACCTATTTGCAAGATAGCACGGTTTTTATAAAATTTTTCGAACGATGTCTGGTATTTCGGACTTTCCCGGTCCATATATGATTTTCGCTGAATTAAATTTTGGGGATTCTGGGTCTGTGCCTTTAATAAAGGAACCGCGAGCGCCATGAAAAAAATTATGATAAAAGTTTTCAACTCAATTCCTCGCTAATTATTTTAACAATCCTTTGGGCAGCCTTACCATCCCACAAAGGTGGAATTTGCCCGTTTTTCCATTTACCGTCAAGGATATTTTTTGTCTCGCGGATAATCTTATCCGTATCCGAGCCCACCAGCATATTCGTTCCCATTTCAACCGTTACCGGTCGTTCCGTATTCTCCCGCATGGTGATACACGGAATGCCCAGATAGGTCGTCTCTTCCTGGATCCCTCCGGAATCGGTAAGCAGTAATTTAGCATGACGTTCCAGTTTTACAAAATCTAAATATCCCAACGGTTCCAACAGATGTAAATTCCTCATGGCCCGTACCTTGTCCCGTAATCCGAGTTGATCAATCATTTTTCGCGTCCGGGGATGAATGGGAAAAATAATTTTTAAGTCCTTTTCGATTACTTCGAACGCATCGAGCAGCCTGACAAAACTTTCCCTGTTGTCCACATTGCTGGGACGATGCAGGGTAACCAACGCATATTCATCAGGCCTGACCTGTAAGGTATCCATAATAGTAGAAGCTTCGGCCTTATCGAAAAAACGAATCAGGGAATCGATCATGACATGTCCCACAAAGAAAACTTTATCATCATCGATGCCTTCATGTTTCAAATTATCGAGTCCGCTCTGTTCGGTTACAAAAAGAAAATCCGAGATCACATCGGTTACCAGCCGATTAATCTCCTCCGGCATAGTGCGATCGAAAGAACGCAAGCCTGCTTCCACATGAGCGATCTTAATCCCCATCTTGGAGGCTACCAGACTACAGGCTGCGGTAGAATTTACATCGCCGACAACGATCACCAGGTCCGGTTTTTCTGTATTCAAGACCTTCTCGAATTCTATCATAACGCGAGCGGTTTGAGCGGCATGAGTATCCGAGCCCACATTGAGATAGGTGTCCGGCTTGGGCATTTGCAGGTCATTAAAAAATAATTTGGACATACGTTCATCATAGTGCTGACCGGTATGCACCAAATGAACATCCATTTCAGGATATCTGGCCATTTCGCGCTGTATTGGCGCGATCTTCATAAAATTCGGCCGGGCTCCGACAACGTTTACAATTTTAATCAATTTCTACCCTCTTTCCTCTGCCTAGGAATCTCTTTGTCCCTGGTTTTCTTTAATCTGAATCAAAGCATTTTGAGCCGCCATTTGTTCCGCCTTCTTTTTACTCAAACCGCTCCCTTGGGCACGCACTCTGTCATTTACCGCCACTGCTACAATAAATCGCTTATTATGATCCGGCCCGGATTCATGAATCACCCGGTATTGCGGAGCCCCCCAGCCCTGAGCCTGAGAAAATTCCAACAAAGCCGATTTGTAGTTATACAAGGTCTTCATATTAAGAAATTCATCCATGCGGTGCAGCAAAAAATCATGGACAAATTTTTTAGCCGGTTCAACACCGCCATCCAGATAAATAGCCCCTAACAATGATTCAAACAGGTTGGCTAAATTGGACAAACGGCTGCGTCCGCCGGTCTTTTCTTCACCGCGATTGATAAGCAGATAACGGCCAAGATCGAGTTCCTCAACCAATTTACCGACTACCCGTCTGGATACAAGGACCGATTTTTTTGCCGAAAGGTCCCCTTCGTTCTCTTCGGGAAAATGACGGAACAAATGTTCTGTCACCAGTAAATCCAGGACGGCATCCCCCAAAAATTCCAGGCGTTCGTTGGATTGCTCGGCAGATTCATGGGAAAGAGTTAGATAAGAACGGTGCTTGAAGGCTTGCTGCAAAAGGCTTCTGTCTTTGAATTTATAGTGAATGATTTGCTCGACTTCACCAAAATCAACGGGATAGACAGGATCGTTGCGGCGAGCCGGGCCAATCCGTTGGAAAATTCTTTTGATCATCACGATTCTTAGTTTTAGTGAAAAAAACGACCGTCTCGTATGCTGATATTCAGATGCCCTGGGAAACGACCTATTTTTTTAGCGCACAAATTCTTTAAAGCATAAGGATACATTATGTCCGCCGAAACCAAACGAATTACTGAGAGCGGTGTTAACCTTTTTAACAATCGCCTTATTGGGTACATAATTAAGATCACAATCCGGATCGGGAAATTCATAGTTTACAGTCGGTGGAATTTGATCATCCGTAATGGCCATAATGGCTGCGATGGCTTCTACGGCACCGGAAGCTCCCAACAGATGGCCGGTCATTGATTTAGTGGAACTGATCGGCAATTCATAGGCATACTCATTGAAAACTTTTTTTATGGCCGCTGTTTCGTTTTTATCATTGGCTAAAGTCGATGTTCCGTGGGCATTAATATAATCGATTTCTTGCGGTTCCAGATGAGCATCCTGTAGAGCCGCCCGCATGGCTCGGACCGCGCCTTCCCCTTCGGCAGCGGGTTGTGTAATATGATAGGCATCGGCTGTGAAACCGATGCCTGCAATTTCGGCCCGGATTTGGGCGCCACGGGCCAGGGCATGTTCCATCTCTTCCAGAATCAGGATACCGGATCCTTCTCCCATAATAAATCCATCGCGCTGAGCATCAAAAGGTCTACTGGCCTTATGCGGTTCATCATTACGGGTAGAGATGGCTTTCATGGCATTAAAACCGGCGACTCCCATGGGACTGATTGAAGCCTCGGCGCCACCACAGACCATGATATCGGCATCGCCATACTGAATAGTTCGCATGGCAGAACCGATGCTATGTCCGGCTGTGGCGCAGGCGGAAACCGTACCGTAATTAGGACCCTTAAATTGATATTTTATGGAAATTTGTCCGGCCGCAATATCGCCGATCATCATGGGAATGAAGAAGGGACTGATCCGTTTCGGTCCTTTTTGCACCAACTTGGTATGTTCTTCTTCAAATACAGTCATACCCCCGATGCCCGAACCGACGATTACACCGATACGATCGTGGTCTTCTTTTTCCAGATCGAGTCCGGAATCACGAACCGCTTCTTCGCAGGCCACCAGGGCAAATTGAGTAAAACGATCCAGTTTACGCGCTTCTTTGCGATTAAAATACATATTCGCATCGAAATTTTTTACTTCAGCCGCAATTTTAGTCACGTATGCACTGACATCAAATAAAGTGATGCGTTCGACCCCGCTCTTTCCTTCCAAAAGAGAGGCCCAGAATTCCTTTACCGTATTTCCAACGGGAGTGATGGCACCCATTCCGGTAACGACTACTCTGCGATTTGCCATGGGCAATGTTCTCCATTGTCATCTTAAAAATTTAGATTTTTCCGCTGCTTTGCGATACACCGACATCATCTTTGTTTGTAAAGCAATCGTATCATTTGAAGAAGGACTGGCTCCGGTGGGAACATCATACCGGAGTGATTGAATATATGAGTCGACTCCAAAAAGGTTTCATAAAGAGCTTTCGTGTAAGAATGATCTCCGGTTTTTAGAGTGGATTCATATATTAACGTCTTCAAATTTTTTTAAATATTTTGAGCACTCGCAGGGCTTTACACAACCCTGGCGGAATATAGAAGAGAGAGAGATAAAGGCCTATTTATCTCTCCCAATTTGTATCTATTTTTCCAATTTTGCTTTCAAATGTTCAATGGCGTCTCCAACCGTACGCATCTTCTCGGCTTCTTCGTCCGGAATTTCAATATCAAATTTATCTTCGAAGGCCATAACGAGTTCGACCGTATCCAAACTATCGGCACCTAAATCATCGATAAAAGATGCTTCGGGTTTAACCTGTGCTTCGTCAACGCCGAGCTGATCAATAATAATTTCTTTGACCTGTGCTTCAATGTCCATTTTACTCTCCTAAGTATTAGTTGAACGGTAATTTTCTTTGATTACATCACCATACCACCATTGACATGGATGGTGGTACCGGTTATATAGGATGATGCGGGTGAAATTAAAAACGAAACCACATTGGCGATATCTTCCGGAGTACCGCCGCGCTTCAAAGGAATCTGCGCTAAATATTCTTCTTTAACGTTTTCGGGTAACTGGTCGGTCATTTCCGTAATGATATATCCGGGAGCTATGGCATTTACATTAATATTTCTGGCCCCGAATTCCCGGGCAAAAGTTTTGGTAAGGGCCATGACCCCGGCCTTGGAAGAGGCGTAGTTAGCCTGACCGGCGGTTCCCAGTATTCCGCTGACAGAGGCAATATTAACGATACGTCCGAAGCGTTTTTTCATCATCACTCTAACCGCTTGCTGGGAACAGAGGAAAACTCCTTTTAAATTGATATTCAGGACCATATCCCATTCCTGTTCCGACATACGAATGATAAGATTATCGCGTGTGATGCCGGCATTGTTAATTAGATAATCCACCGTGCCGAACGTTTCCACGGTTTTTTTGATGAGCATAGCGGCATCTTCCGCTTTGGATACATCGCCTTTTACTACCAGAGCCTGTACGCCTGTTTGTTTCAGCTCTTCGGCGGTTTCCGCTGCTTTTTTCTCGTTGATATCGGAAACAACGATATTATTTCCTTCCTGTGCCAATTTTACAGCAATTGCCTTTCCTATGCCCTGAGCAGCTCCGGTAACAATGGCTACTCTTGCCTGATCGCTCATATCGCTTCTCCAATGGTTTCTATGTCTTCTACCGTACCGACCTCTTTACAAGGTACGGAACGGTCAATACGTTTTAACAATCCACGTAAAACCTTACCCGGTCCAATTTCATAAAACGGGTTATAACCGTCTTGAATCATATTCCGGATCAAATCCTGCCATAAAACCGGTTTGGTAAGTTGCCGGAAGAGTAAGGAACGAATTTGTTCCTTATCCTGCACCTGTTTGGCTTCTACATTGGAATAAAGAGGTACTTCGGCATCCCGGAAATCGGTCGTTTCAAGCACATTCCGCAGGCCCTCCTGGGCCGATTGCATCAGCGGACTGTGAAAGGCTCCCGAGACTACCAATTCAACCGCTTTCCTGGCGCCCATCTCTTTGGCTTTGACCAGAGCGGCCCGAATCGCAGTAACATCACCGGATATAGCAATTTGTCCCGGAGAATTAAAATTTGCCGCCTGAAGAATACCCTCGTTCTGTACATCCCGACACAGTTTTTCCACCTGATCTTTATCCAGGCCGATAATTGCCGCCATGGTTCCCGGTTTCCGAAGACCGGCTTCAAACATCAATTTTCCGCGCTTTTGAACCAGTTGCAAGCCATCTTCGAAAGTCAGAGACCCGGCTGATACCAGGGCACTATACTCACCCAAACTATGTCCGGCAACTGCCGCCGGCTGCATTCCCCGTTCTTGCAAGATCCGGTCGACGATTACACTGTGCACAAAAATCGCAGGTTGGGTTATATAGGTCTTTTTGAGTTCCTCTTCCGGGCCCTCGAAACAGACTCTTTTCAAATCCATTCCCATTATTTCGTTGGCCTGTTCAAAGAGGCGCCGGGCAGCGGCATACGATTCGTATAAATCTTTGCCCATACCCACATACTGCGAAGCCTGTCCCGGAAAAATAAAAGCCGTTTTCTTCATAACTCCGTTTTCGATTCGAACGTATTACATGCGGTTAAACCGCTGATGAGCCTTTTCAAAAGCAACATTATTTCAGAAT
>JALSTK010000042.1 GCA_026983775.1 Calditrichia bacterium | reverse complement strand
GATTTCATAGAAATTATAAATTTCCGAGAGAGGCCTGGGCCATCCCGATTCTCGGGACGACAGGGGTTCTCCCGATTCTCGGGATTGGGAGTGCAGGAAGCCTGTTTAATAAACTAAACAGGCTTTTTTTATTGAAAGAAATAGATATGTATTACGTATATCTTTTAAAATCCTTAAAAGATGGTCGATATTACATCGGTCAGACTCAAGACCTTCAAGAGCGTCTTGCATACCACAATACAGGAAGAAGTACTTACACCCGTGACAGAGGGCCGTGGGAATTGTTAGCTTTTAAAATACCTTATACGAAATAAAATTTCATGTTTTAAAAATCATAAAATAGAGCATAGCTTGTTTTTATCTGCCGCGCATCGTACCTTCCTTCCTTTAATCAACTAAAGACGGATCAAAGATGCGTCCCGGACTGATAATTGTCATTTTATCCCTTATTTGGAGTTCTACCTGGTTGGTGATCAAGCTGGGTCTGGAGACCATGCCTCCTTTTCTGAGTGCGGGCTGGCGCTTTTTGATTGCCTTCCTGACTTTGCTGGCTTTTGCTAAAAAATTAAAATTAGCCATTCCAAAAGATATACGTACTCATCTGTTTTTTATTTTTTTCAGTTTCATTAATTTTACAGCCGGTTATGCCCTGGTCTATTGGGGAGAACAATATATTAATTCCGGTCTGACCAGCGTTCTATTTTCGGTGATGCCTTTTTATGTGGCTCTGTTTTCTATCCATCTTCTGCCTTCGGAAGAAGTTACGATTAAAAAATTCATTGGAATCAGCGTCGGCTTCCTGGGAGTTTTGATTATCTTTAAGGATCAGCTGCATTTGGGCGGTCCGATGGCTATATACGGAATGATGGCGGTTGTATTAAGCCCGGCCTTTTCTGCAGTGGGTACGATCATGGGTAAAAAGGCCAGACAGAAATATCATGCCGTTACGCTGAATACCTTTCCCATATTATATACCAGCCTTACGCTGTTTGTAATGCATTTTCTGTTTGAATCGGGTCAGAGCGCGGTGTATTCCTGGCAGGCTCTTTTTTCGCTTTTCTATCTCGGTATCTTCGGCACGGCGATCGCCTTTGTCCTTTACTTTACCATGTTGAAGAACACTTCTGCAGTGCTCATGTCGCTGATCACCTTTATTACTCCGCCCCTCGCCTTGTGGTGGGGATGGTTTGTTTTGGGGGAAACGATTACCTGGGAATTGGTACTGGGAATGTTGATCATATTCGGCGGTATTGCCATTGTGCGCAAAACTCAACGTCCTGCGTAATGTTTACCCTGCCAGGTATCTCTTTCTTCCAATTTCTGATCCAATATTTGCAGAAGCTCGGTATTCCGAAGATTCCAGTGAGGTGCCAGGAGTGTACGCGGAGGAGCTTCGCCGAACAAACGTTGAATAACGATCTGCGGATTAAGTTTCTCTAAAAATGAAATAATCAGATCCATATAGTCCTGATATCCGAGAAGGGGGAAGGGATTTTTTTGATACATCCGGGCTAAAGCGGTTTCCTTTACCACATGTAACTGATGTATTTTTAGAAAATCGAAGGGTTTATCGGAAAGCCATTCCGCCGTCTGCAACCACAAATCGGGTGATTCCCAGGGAAAGCCGAAAATCATATGGGTGCAAATTTTAATGCCCCGGTTTGCCGTCATGTACAGGGCATCTAAATAGGCTTGCACATTGTGTCCCCGGTTCACTTTTTTAAGAGTCGTATCCGAGATGGATTCCAGACCATATTCGACGGTAATATCGCAGGTCGCGGCTAATTGTTGTAAATAAGCAATCTTAGCCTCATCCACGCAATCCGGTCGGGTACCGATGGTTAATCCGATTACATCCGGGACACTTAAAGCTTCTTCATAATAACGTTTCAGAGTATCGAGCGAAGCATAGGTATTGGAATAGGGTTGAAAGTAAACGATAAATTTCCGGGCTTTATATCGGCGTTTTAGAAATTCGATACCCTCTTCGATTTGGCGGGTGATGCTTTTACCGGCATCATTGTAACCGGGATTGAAACTTTCGTTATTGCAATAGATACAACCCCCGCTGGCCACGGTACCGTCCCGATTGGGGCAGGTGAATCCCGCATCTACCGAGACTTTCTGTACCCTCTCACCATATATCTTCCGCTGATATTGGCTAAAACTGTTATAGCGTTTCGCATGACCCCAGGGAAAGGTTTGTTGTCTTTTCTGCATGGCCGCCATTTTAATAAATTATTGAACCGAATCCAAACTCTGTCTTTATAACAGAGTCGGTAAATCGTCCATTCGGATCACCTTCGTTTGGTCTTCGGGGAGTTTAAAATACGTGTAAACTTGCCGGATGAGACTTTTGCGCACCACCAATATCAGGCGGGTATGTTCCTGACGATAAGCTTGCGCTACGATAGTACGAATAATCGGTTCCAGACCTTGACCGGATAGTTCCAGTGGGCCGATCTCATCGATTACCAACCATGGTGGTTTTTCTTCCCAGGCGGTAAATAAGACGTTCCTTGCCCAAAGAAAGGTTTTTTTGTCGAAACGGTGTGGACCGATAGACAGGATGCGAGCCGTGGATTGATCGGCATCCAATAATCGTTTTCTGCCGGAAAGGATATCGAGCACATATCGTTTACCACGGACAACGGGGGCAAGAATTCCTGCCGCACCGGACACGGATTTCAGCCACTCTTGTAAGGATGTTGTTTTCCCGCTACGGACGGTTCCGCTTAGTAAATAAAATTTGATCATTCTAATGCAGATAAATGAATTGTGTTAAAGTTTTTTTATGATTCTGACGACAACAGTGTAAAGATTTAGAATCAGCAAAGCAAGTGAATTCATAGAACGGGAATGTGGGGAAAATGATTAAATTAAAATATGTGGCTCTTTTTATCCTGTTTACAGGGCTGCTTTTTTCCTGCAAAAATACGCTTAAGAATGTCTCTCCCGGAAGTATAGAAGGTTCTGTGTACGATGCTGCAGCCGGAAGCGGTCTGGCCAAAGCCAAAGTCGTCACCAATCCGCCCACCAGCTCGGTGACTACAGACAGTCTGGGAACTTATAAAATTGAAAATGTTGCGTCCGGTGTGTATCACGTAAATGCCTCCAAACTGGGCTATGACAGCAGCGGAGTGAATATCACCGTCAGTGACGGACAAGCAACGACTGCCGATATCCCTTTGCTAAGTGACACTCTTTCCTCAAAATAATTTTTTTCTCAAAAATCCGAAAAATTACCATATTTGCATCTTAGAAAGCAGGCGATTAAATTCTGACCTGTGTATTATCTTGTTTTAAAAAGGAGAGTTTGCCATTGGCTGAAAAGATTCTGGTTACCAGTGCTTTGCCCTATGCGAACGGGCCTATTCATTTAGGGCATCTGGCCGGTGCCTATTTACCGGCGGATATATTCAGTCGCTACCATCGACTTAAGGGTTCGGATATTATTTATATTTGCGGTTCCGATGAACACGGCGTGCCCATTATGCTGCGGGCCAGAAAAGAGCATATCTCTCCTCAGGTAATCGTTGATCGTTACCATGAACTGAACAAGAAGAGTTTTGCAGGATTTGGAATGAGTTTCGATTATTACGGACGCACCTCTTCGCCGGTTCATCATCAGACCAGCCGGGATTTTTTTCGAACGCTGGCCCGGAAAAAGGTGTTTGTACTGAAAAAGGAAAAACAGTTATTCGATCCGGAAGCCAATATCTTTTTGGCAGATCGTTTCGTACGGGGCACCTGTCCGGTTTGCGGCTATGAAGAAGCTTACGGCGACCAATGTGAAAAATGCGGTTCTTCGCTGAGTCCTTCGGAATTAATTAACCCGCGCAGCGCTATTACCGATGCCGTCCCTGTTTTAAAGGAGACAACCCACTGGTACCTGCCTCTGGCCGAATTTCAGAAAGAATTAGAGGAATGGATTGGAACCCATCCGGAGTGGAAGTCCAATGTTCTGGGTCAGATTAAGAGCTGGTTCAATACGGGCCTTACGGATCGGGCGGTGACCAGGGATTTGCCCTGGGGCGTTACTGTGCCGGAAGATGTGGCCCGGGAGGCCGGTGTCGATGCCAGCGGAAAGGTTCTGTACGTCTGGTTTGACGCTCCCATCGGTTATATTTCCGCAACTAAAGAATGGGCCGAACAACAGGGTAACCCGGACCTATGGAAAGATTACTGGCAGGATAAAAAGACACGCTTAATTCATTTTATCGGTAAGGATAATATCGTTTTTCATTGTTTGATTTTTCCGGCCATGCTTATGGCTCACGGCGACTATGTTTTACCGGATAATGTTCCGGCTAATGAATTTTTGAATCTCGAAGGAAACAAACTGTCCACCAGTCGTAACTATGCGGTTTGGTTAGATGAGTATCTGCAAAAATTCGACCCCGATGCCCTGCGCTATGTATTAGCCAGCAATCTACCGGAATCCCGCGATACGGATTTTTCCTGGAAAGAATTTCAGGCCCGGCATAATAACGAGCTGGCCGATGTTCTGGGTAACTTTATTAACCGTACCATGACTTTTGTCCACAAATATTTTGGCGGTAAGGTTCCGGAACAAAAGCAACTCAGCGAGCTGGATAGCCAATTACTCACCATGCTTGAGCAGGCCCCGGATAAATTGGGGCAGCTGATCGATACCTTTCAAATTAAGGCCTATGTGCATGAATTGATGAATATCGCCCGTTTTGCCAATAAGTATTTTAACGACAAAGAGCCCTGGATTACCCGGAAGAGCGATATGGATAATTGCGCCACGACCATTAATTTATGTTTGCAAACGGTGAGGGCTTTATCGGTTTTAGCCGAGCCCCTGCTTCCTTTCACCGCGCAGAAGATATGGCAAATGCTTGATATGGGCGAAAAACATCAATGGCAGGAGTTTATGAAGTCCGAGCTCCCGGCCGGCCATTCTTTGCAAGAGCCGCGTATTCTTTTTACCAAGATTGAAGACGATGCGATTGAGGCGGAAGTGAAGAGGCTGAAGCAGGCTTCGCCGGGGGAAGCAAAAAATGAACCGGAATTGATCGATATTGAAACGTTCGGTAAGATTGATCTGCGCGTGGCAGAAGTCTTGGCAGCCGAACCGATCAAAAAGTCGGATAAGTTATTGAAATTGCAAATCAAAGTCGGCACTGAGCAGCGCCAATTAGTGGCCGGTCTGGCCAAACATTACAAGGCCGGGGATTTGATCGGCAAAAAAATTATCATTGTTGCGAATCTGAAACCGGTTAAAATCCGGGGACAGGAATCGCAGGGGATGTTGCTGGCCGCGTCTCACGATGATAGAGTAATCCTTTTAACCGTCATGGAAGACATCCCTTCGGGAAGTCCTATTCGCTAACCGAATGAAAGAAAATTGCTATGTTTATTGATACCCATGCCCACCTGCAATTCAAGTCGTTTGATGAAGACAGGGAAATGGTTATTCAGCGCGCGATCGAGAATGATGTAGCTGCCATGATTACCATCGGCACGGATTTAACTTCTTCTTTACAAGCGGTGGACCTGGCCGAAAAGTATGCCGCTGTTTACGCGGCGGTCGGCATTCATCCCACGGATTGTGCCGAGGTGGCGGATCATGATTTCGATCGTATTCAGGAATTGGCAACCCATCCCAAGGTAGTGGCTATCGGAGAAGTCGGCCTGGATTATTATCACATGCGGGCAACCCGGGAAAAACAAAAGAATGCTTTTGTGTATCAGATTCATATGGCCAAAGAGTTGAAAAAACCGTTGATCATCCATAACCGGGAATCCCATCAGGATATGTACGAAATTTTGGCTGAGCAGAATCTGGCCGATTTGGGAGCCGTGCTGCACTCTTTTTCGGGGGATGACGCATTCTTTAGAAAAATTATGGAACTGGACCTCTATATTTCCTTTACCGGTAATATTACTTTTAAAAAAAGTACTTCCGATCAATTGGTTGTGCAGGCTCCTCTGGAACGTCTGTTGTTGGAAACGGACAGCCCGTTTTTAACGCCGGCGCCTTTTCGCGGAAAACGTAACGAACCGGCTTATGTGGTGCATACGGCTCGGAAAATTGCGGATCTCAAGGAAATTCCCGTGGAAGAGGTAGCCAGGGTGACCAGCGAAAACGCCGTTTCATTTTTTAAACTCGATTTGTAAGATTGATGATGCCCGGCTCGCAGCGTCCGTTAAAGCGCTTCGGACAAAATTTTTTGACCGCACCTCATATTCAGAAAAAAATCGTTAACGCCCTGCAAATTGAATCCCGGGATGTTGTGCTGGAGATCGGGGCCGGTAAGGGTGCCCTTACTCAATTTATCGTCCGGGCCCAACCGGCACGTTTTTTAGCCGTTGAACTCGATCCCCGCTGGGCCGAACTGCTTCAGCAACAATTCGGCCGACGTATGGAGCTGATCCGGGATGATTTTTTAAATATAGATGTAACGCAGATAGCACCGCATTTGAAAGTTATCGGTAATATACCCTATCATATTACCAGTCCGATCATTTTTAAACTTATTGATTCGTATACCCATTTACAGCGGGCGGTGCTGATGGTGCAAAAAGAGGTGGCCCAGCGGCTGGTAGCCGGGCCCGGTTCAAAAGCTTACGGAATTTTATCGGTCTCTTTGCAAAGTTACGGGCAGGTACGGTATTTGTTTGAAGTAAAACGCGGCAATTTTTTCCCCAGACCGGAGGTGGATTCCGCAGTTGTACAAATTGATTTTTTCCCGGCTTTAACGGAAGTTCAGAATGAAACGCTTTACCGAAAAATTATTCGCCATTGTTTCAACTACCGGCGGAAGATGTTACGCAATAGTTTGAGTAGAATTTTTGATAAAACTATCGTATATTCGCTGGAGTCAATCGATTTGAACCAGCGGCCGGAGGCTTTACCGGTAAAAGCATTTAAAAACCTTGCCAATGAACTGAACCGGAAAATAAAAACGGGGATGCCGGATGATTAATATCAACTTCGAGAGCATTTTGCCGGATATCGAGCAACTCATTGAAGATCAAAATGCGGGCGCCCTGCTTAATATTATCGTAGACTTACATCCCGCCGATATCGAAGAAATTTTAAATCGTTTAAAAAAAGATCAACGTAAATATCTTTTCGATTTATTACCTACCGAAATAGCCAGCGAGGTATTATCCGAACTGGATACACCCGTTGCCGACCAGATTCTGGAAGATAAGAGCGAAGAGGAGATCTCTTCTTTAGTGGAAGAGATGGATTCCGATGATGCGGCCGATGTAATCTCCGAACTGGACCAGGAGGTCGCCGCCCGTGTACTGGATCAACTGCCCGACGAGGATGCGGATGAAGTTAAAAAGCTTCTTCATCACGAGGAAGACACGGCCGGCGGTATCATGGCCGTGGAGTTTCTGGCCATGCCGGAGACGGCTACGGTGAATGAGACCATTGATCGTATCCGCGAAAAACGGGAAGAACTGGATGAAATATACAATGTTTGGGTGATCGATGGGCAGCAACGTTTAATCGGCAGTGTTTCACTGACCGATTTGGTGCTGGCCCAGGGTTCAACGCCTCTCAAGGAAATCATGGACGACAGCATCCCCTTTGTTACCGTGGGTATGGATCAGGAAGAGGTGGCCAATCTGTTTCGTAAATACGACCTGGTCAGCGCTCCGGTGGTGGATGAGCAAAAGCATCTCATCGGTCGGATTACGGTGGACGATATCGTGGATGTTTTGGAAGAAGAGGGATCGGAAGATTTGGCTTATATGGCCGGTGCTCCCGATGAAGAGATTATGGAGGAATCCACCTTTATTCTTTCCCGGGCGCGAATTCCCTGGCTATTGGTGGCGTTTTTCGGTGAAATAGTCAATGCCTTTGTCCTCAATAGTTTTGAGACCACGCTGCAACAGAAAGTGATGGCCGCCTTTTTTATTCCCATTGTTATGGCCATGGGCGGATCAACGGGTCAGCAGGCCAGCGTGATCGTGGTTCGCGGTCTGGCTACCGGCGATATTAATATAGGTGATACCAAACGCAGGTTGTTTAAGGAATTTAAAATATCGATGGTCATCAGTGTTTTTTTCTCAACCATTTTGTTTGGGGTGGTCTATTTTTGGGATGGCGCCTTTTTCGGAGCTATTCTGGCTATTTCCATGTTTTTGGTTATCAATAACGCGGCCGTGATCGGGGCTCTTATTCCCCTCTCTTTTAAGCGTTTTAATATCGATCCGGCACTGGCCGCGGCGCCTTTTATTTCTACTACAAATGATATTATCGGGATCTTAATCTATCTTTCGATCGCTACTTTTGCCCTTCGTTTTTTGCATTAAAATTTTTATTGGCCCGGGCCTGAATTGAATCGTGCAGAATACGCATTTCACCCACTTTTAGAATCCAGAAATTATCTGCATTAAGCTGCTGTTTGTGGATGGCCTTTTTGAGCAATTTTGGGGGCTCATCCAGAGGTTCATCGGCAAGATCAAAGGTGGCCCAGTGAATGGGCACAAAAATTTTAGCCTTCAAATCAAGATAAGCCCGAACCGCTTCGGCCGGATCCATATGAACCGCGGACATAAACCAGCGCGGTTTGTAAGCACCGATGGGTAAGGCGGCTAAATCGAACGGTCCCAATCGGGTACCGATGGTCTGAAAGCCGGGGAAATAACCGGAATCACCACCAAAGTATATCTTTTTATCTTTACCCTGTATCACCCAGCCGGCCCATAAGCGCAAATTACGATCAAAAGGGGTTCTTCCCGAAAAGTGCTGGGCGGGAGTGCAGACAAAGCGTAAATGGTTAAAGGTGATTTCATCCCACCAGTCCAATTCCTGGAAATGGGTAATGCCCCAGCTTTTAAGCAGGTCACCTACACCCAGCGGTACCAGGTAAAAGGGCTTGTTACCGAGACGTTGTATTGTATTTTTATCTAAATGGTCGTAGTGGTCGTGCGAAATTAAAACCACATCGATCGAGGGAAGATCGTTAAAAGCCACACCGGGTGGGGTGAACCGCTTCGGTCCCATAAATTGCACCGGGGAAGCCCGTTCGCTCCATATGGGGTCGGTGAGAATATTAAGCCCGTCCAGTTGAATAAGCAGGGTAGAGTGGCCGATCCAGGTGATGGTATTCTGGGTATGATTTTTTCTTAAGAATCGCCCGTCATTCGCTTCAACTTTGAAATGGTACGTATCGGGCCGATCCGGTTTCTTTCCTGTAATGCGATCCCAGATCATCCATTTGAAAAGATCACCGAGACCACGGTCTTCGAAACCGGGCCAGGGATTATGGAACCCTTCCGGAGTGTGATGGGCCTGGGCAGACAGGTGACGGATGGGTAGCATGACGAGTAAGCTCCAAATAAGAAGTAGGGAAAAACGCATGTGTTATTCCTTAACAATGGGGTTATGATTCCTACATACAGGTTGTTCGGATATGCTAAAATACGTCATATTCGGGTAAAAGGTTCAATACTTTTATGAAATATTTTTATTACGTGGGGAAAACAGGTTACGGCGATCGGGAGGACCGGTAAGCAATACAATAAATCATCGCTAAAAGTGAAGCCGCGAAAGAGGAGTCTTTCGCGGCTATTTTACCTTTGCCGGGTGGAAATTATTTGATAAGTAGCATACGTTTACTGAAAGTTCGTCCGCCGGCCTGCAGTCTGTAGATATAGACGCCGCTGGCTAATTTGCTGCCGTCAAACAATACATGGTAACTGCCCGCTGCCTTGCGTCCCCGCACCAGAGTGGCTACCTTATGGCCGTTGATGTCGAACACTTCCAAAGTAATTTGTGCTTCCTGCGGCAAATCTACTACTATCTGTGTGGTGGGATTAAACGGATTGGGAAAGTTTTGACTCAAGCGGAAACTCTCGGGAACATACACCGAACCGTTTTGAGTCGGCACCTTTTTGGCCAGAGCAGTGTTCATGGTTTGTGGAACCACATTCATGATATAGGGTTTTTGCTGTGGGAAATCGATCTGTACATAACCCTTCATGGGTTTTTCGGTTTTGAAATATATTTTCTTCTCCAAACTTTTCTGCTCATGGTTTGCCTCGAGCGTGACTTCATCCAGCAGATATTTACCCTGATCACCGACAAACCAGAAGGTGAGTAAGGTCTCATCTTCTTTAAGCGTTTCCGATTTGATATCCATCCGAAAAGTAAACGATACCTGACCCTTTACCGTAATCGAATCCGTTTTTAAAGTATCGTCAAAGGACAGGGGGCTGCCCTCATAGTTGAAACTTTTGAGATCCGCTTGAAGATAGGTACTGTCTTCGGGCAGGAGATAATAGAAGCGTTTGAAAGCGGAAACTACCGGCCCGGCGGTCTTGGAAAGATGGTTTTGCAGGTTTTCGGTATTTAACAAATAGGGGGCAGAAGTATAGCGGGTCCAGACTCCTTTTTGAATATCGTTAAACACGGAACTCGGATATTGCCCCGGACCCCGATAATAGGTCGACCAACTGCCGCCAGTTTTTAATTTGTTGTAAATTTTATCCAGATAATCGTAATGAAAACTAATTGTTCCGGAACTGTTGGAGGAGATACTAACCTCTTTTAAAGTTAAGCCCAAATCAACATCCGCTATGGTATATAATGATCCAACAGGCCGGGCGTTGCTCGAAGAGCCGTATTCCTGATAGACGATATCTTTAGCATATTCCATTATGAAATCTTCACATTCCCAGGCCACATGGAAATGATTATTACCGCTTACCGTAATGGAAGGGTTATTATGATTTTGGAAGAAAGAGGGTGCATGGTCACTTAAAGTATAAATTGAAGTCCAGCTCCAGGTGTTGTCATAATTGTAGGCGCCGCCTATATATTTGATTTTTCCGTTGTCCGCCCACACCAGGCGTATTCTTTGGCTGCCGGTCGGCGTTAGAACGATTTCGGGATAGCCATTATGGGCATTAGGAACGGTGGCCACGGAGCTCCATGTTCCAAATGACGAATGGTTGATTATTTTAATAGTATTGGCTGATGCCCAGGTGATATGTAATTCATCGCTGCCTTCGGCGTAAATAGCGGGTCTACGGCTGTCCGGACCGCTCCACCTGCCGTTAAATGTGAGCGATCCCTCCGATATTATTTCGGGAGTATCCCAGCCATTTTGGGTTCTTTTAGCGTAAGCAATGGCGTGTACTTCCTGACCGTTTGTATTGGTTAGAATTGTTTCCCAGACCACATGGGCATGAATACCTTCGCTCGGTTGACCGTTGGAAATGGCGATGGAGGGATTACAGGCTAATCCGTAAATTAAGGGGACTTGTTCTTCTTTGCTCCAGGTTTGGCCGTTGTCGGTAGAAGTAGTGTACCAGGTCTGGCCGTGGTCTTCGTACACCAAATGAAGTTTACCTGACCCGTCTTTGGCCATGCGCCGACCGTTATTGTAGCCCGTGGCCCGGGCCACGCTGGAAACTAAGTGCCCTTTGTACACCGCCCGCGCTTCGGCATTTTCGGCGTGGAAAACAAGCGGTGTTTCCTGTTGATCCGCATGTTGAAAGGTAACATCCGTGCCTTCCCAGTTTAAAAAGTAGCCTGTGATATCCTGCCCGTGGGCTGTGAAGGTTTGCTGCGCCTCGGCTTTAACGGAGTAGTAAGGCGGATGCCATCCGGGCCAACCTTGATCCAAAAACACGCCCTGGTATTTTATGCCGTTGTATTCAGTGTCAAAATCGGGGCGAAAGGGTGAGTTGCGTTGGTGAAATATAGCCGCATTTCCCCGGTTCATCAACGCATCACCGTAAGCAGCATCCGTAGAATCGATAAACCAGGGATCTTTAAAATAAATATCACCTATGCTTTCATTGTTGGCACTTATAAAATCTGTTTTTACAATAACTGTTGAATCAACAAAATGAAACTGAGAACGATAAATCGGCTTGCCAGGCCGAATCGCAAATTTATGATGATTGTTAATTTCTGTAACTTTATTTGAATTAAGGTACCATGCATTATATTTTTGTTTTGAGTGAATATCCTGTTCACCTTGTAATATTTCGTTTGAAAAATTAGGAACATTTAGCGTTACAGGTAAAAGGCCCACTGAATTAAAGGCAGAACCGTCCCATTTTTTTACAGTGCCGAATGTTGATGTGTTAGTTAGTTTCTGATCAATAGAATATATAGAATAAGAAAAATATGCCTGATATTTCTGTGGACCGCTTCGATTATCCATCCAGAAAGGATATATTTTACTATTATGGGAAGATATATTAATATAATCTCCTGAATAACCGTTGCTGTATAGCGGTTGAGGTGTATGAGAAACATCGCTAACTTTGTATTCTTTAAAAGTTTGACCTCCGTCATAAGAAAGAGCTACATAGGTATTAACAGCATAACCAACAGTATCTTGGCTATAGTAGGTTACTGATATTCTTCCGGTAACATCATCAACACTCATCCAAGGGAAAAATTGTTGTTTATTTCTATTCGTGTTTACATAACCGTTATTATTAGTAAACCCGGTTTCCCAAGTTTCGCCACCATCTTTAGAACGAGCAAATTTAATATCAGAGTTAATGGTATCTCGGCCTGTATTTTCTGCAACAACAGCATAGATATATCCACGATACGGACCATTACTTCTATCAACAGCAATACATGGAAAATCATTTACCCTAATGCCTCCGAATTCTGCTATACCAGTATTTGAAATTCGTATTCCAGAATATGTAAATGCAGGGGTCCCATTAAATTCCGTAAAAGTTTCCCCTCCGTCTGTCGATTTAACAAAGCCCATTCCTGAGGCCGGATTATTATCATTGGTGTAATTTGCCCAAGCAATATAAAGTTCACCTGCTGGCCCCACGGCTAAACTTGTGCCTTGGTTCCTATCCTGAGTTGAAGTATCAAGTACTATCAATGTATCTGACCAATGAGTTCCTCCATCAACAGATCTTGAAAAAACCGCTTTCCCTGGTTTTTTGTTAAAATCTGTCCATGCAGCATATAAATTTCCTTTATAAGGGCTGTTTGAATTATCATCTGCAACTGCCATTGGTTTGTCTGCGCCAGTACTGTATGTCGGATCAACAGATGTAATGGTAGAGTCCCAAGTTTGACCTGCGTCTGTCGTTTTCACAACCTGAATTCCATGAGATAGAGGATACCCGGATATGTCGTATTCTCCTGCAAATCCTATTGAAAAGTTGAAAAAATGGCTACTATCGTCACAAATAATAACGGGATCACCCAAATTTTTAGAATTATTTGGATAATAATCACTTCCATACCAATTATACCCCCCATCGGTAGTCGCATACCAACCCTGACCTATAAAACCCGTATTACCAGTATTGGTACCAACCATTAAAACAAGAGTGTTATTTTTATCTATTGCAGCACTTATCTCTGTTTGAGGATTCTCCGAAGGATAAACTAAATTATTTGTGGAAATATTTTCACCGGATTGAACACTTCTTAATCCTAACTTATGAAGTTCTTGACTAACAGGCATGGGCTTTAAATAATGCCCGATACTCCAGAACTTGGTATTTTCCTGAGCAAATACTTTTATACCGAAAAGATTTGTCATTATTAGAAAAAATATAATAAAATATATATTTCTCATTTCTTCATCCTTTCTTATATTTTTAATGCTCTTTTTGGCTAAATAAAATGGCATAATTTTTTTCTTTGATTAACGTGATAAACCTAACTATATCATTATTTCGTAGTAATATCGTAAAGCGGTTAATTTATTGGCCGTCGTTCTATTGAGGACATTTTTATCTCATAGCTTTTAGTATAACTGCTTTAGCAGAATTAAATCCTACGGCTATTATAAAATTCCCTTTAACGGATATGGATCCATAAGCCCCGTTATTTAGCACGGTTTTATAAATAAAGCTCTTCCATTTTACCCCATTCCAGTGTAAGAATTCACCGTAAGAACCAACCGCATAAATATCATTTATAGCACTTCCTCTAATTGAAGTAATATAATATTGGGTTATGTCATATAAACCATTTTTCCATAAACCATCTGAAAGGAAATTCTTTTGATATAATCCGCTTCCCCCTACATAATATTTCCTATAAGGAATAAACCATAAAGTAGTAAGAGGATAAAAAACGGGGTTAGATGAAATTTTATTTGCTGTGGTGTTTCTAATTTGAAGTATAGTTGTACGTAGTGTTTCTCCACTTAAATCATTGGCAACAGCCAAGATTTGTTTTTGTTTCTCAGCACCCCAGATATCAGTTAAATCAAGCTCCGTCCCGCTCTCGATCCGCTGCCACTTTTGCCCGTCGTAATGCGCAATCAAACCGCCATTACCCACAACATACAAATCGTGATCCGAAGTGCCCCAGGTTTTGTTTAAACCATAACCCGTTAGTACATCAGGGATTGGATATTCAACAACTCTATTCCCGTTCCATTTAACAAATGCTGAAAACCAAACATCATTATGCGAAAAGGCAAAAACCGTATTTATTGTCCAGAACCATCCACCATACGTAATTTTTTTCAACTCCCATTTTTCTCCATCCCAATGCGCGGCGTTGTATTTATCGTCGGCCGTGTAAATCTCGCCCACGGCCCAGATATCGGTGGGGCTGATGATTGAGACATCGTAAAAAGCGCTGCTGCCGCCCTGGCCGCCGAACTCATAGGTCTGCCAGGTAAAGTCGTGGGAAGTGGTGTCCAGGGTGGTGGCCGTTACGTTCGGACTTTGACTGAGCACCCGTCCGCCGTCATAGACCCGGGCCCGGTAGGTATAGGGACTATTAGGCCACAAACCGCGGTCGTACAGCAGAGTATCGTTTGCCGTTAAGGGCTTGCTTATAATCAGGCTGTCGCCACGCAAGAGTTTTAAATTTTTTCCGTAATAGGCAGGGCTGCTTGTTAAACGTAACCAGGCTTCGGTGCAGGACACGTCTTCTACCTTCAATTGCAAATTTTTTGTATCCGGCAAAGGAGCCGTGCTTCTTTGGCAAGAGGAAAGGGTAAAGAGTAAAGAGCAAAGAAAAAAGAAAAAGGATTGACGGGGTTTCATGATATGTTCTCCGAACGTTTGGGTTACATGTAAACAGGTAAATTCCTTAAGGCGGAGAAGGGTCGCACGGGACAAACGCTTTCCGATCAAAACAGGCCGGGGGGGTAGACTCTGTTACAGATATACGATTCGGCAGTTGAGCGGTTGAATAAACAAAACGACCGGTTTTATACGCACAGTCCATGGTTCAATCCGTGCTTTCCAGGGTTTGGAATTCCGTTTACTGCATCGAGTCTTCCCTGAAGCTGAATAAATAACTATGTTAAAATAAGATGCTAAAAATAAAATGTCAATAAAAATGAAAAGTTTTTTAGGCTTTACCGGGTTTCTTATGAAGCCGTATATTAACGGAAGACCGATCAAAGGAAAGAAACAATTTTTTATGGTTTTGTTCATATTGTATATAAAAACAATAGTATCCGAAGGATACGAATATGAGTAGCCACAGGCTTGGCCTGTGGTAAAGCGGAAAAAGAGAGCGCGACGCTGAAGGAAAGTATACGGAGTGAAATTTGCATAAAGAACTCAATGTAATGAGAAACTAAATTTTTAAAATTACCCGTTTTTTCAGATCGTCCGGTAGTGGGCGATTTCTCTATGGGTTAACAGACTGCATCCGAGGTTTATTCAAATGTCCCTGACGGGACATGCTACTTTTTTGTCTACCTGTTCCCGGCGATGAATCGCCGGGCTAATAGCAAACATCCCTGCCGGGATTGTTTGTTAACCAATCGGTATTCTTTTGGCTCTGTTGCTTTACGTGAAGAAGATTCCATCAGATAAAATACGAATCTATGTCCAATCGTGCGGATTACTACGAACGCGATGGTTAAAAGCCGTATTTGCTAAAGTGATATCTTGGAAATCACAAAAAACAAGCAACAAATAACAATGGCGTCAAAATCCAAAATCTAATAAGTCACCCAAAGGATGAAGGGTTACTTGATATTTGAGTTATTGTTTTTTGGGATTTATTTGATTTTTGTTATTTGTACTTTGGAATTTCAGGTTACATTTAAAGGTAGGTAAGAAAGTATTAAGTTCACGGTTAAAGATCCTATGTCGCCTTAAAGCTGTTGTATTTCGGTTGTCTATTCCTTTTCCCGGAGGGAAAATCTGAGATTAGCCCGCCAATTTATTGGCGGGAAATGATAAGAGCGTATTTTAGGTCGTCCCGTCAGGGACGGATGATTAGCCGAATGCCCACGCAGGATTTTCATTTGAAAAATCGATATTATAGTAAAATATAATAATTAGCATATCCTCACAAAATGCCATAGAACCAAAATAGTCTTATTTAATAGACGGTTAATGCCCCATCAGGAATTTTTCCAATAAATATTTTGAATAACGTTTAAAAGCCCTTAAATTTTTTAGCAGATTGCGAACGGTTAAGTATTCGGTATAGATATATTTTAAACTAAATTTTTTGATTTATTGTGTCTCCATGTAAACAAAGCAGGCATCATATGAAACGATGGACAAGGGTCGTCTTCTTTTTATATCTGGCTGTTGTTTCTCTTTTTTCTCAGAATCTTCGCTTTCGGCATCTCTCCGTGGAAGACGGGCTGTCTCAAAATACGATAAACTGTATCTATCAAGACCACTACGGCTATATTTGGTGTGGTACCCAGGACGGTCTCAATCGCTACGATGGTTACCAATTTACCGTCTATAAACACAATCCCCTGGACAGTACTTCTTTGTCCCATTCATGGGTATGGTATATTAACGAAGACAGGGATCGGAATCTTTGGATTGCTACCTGGCAGGGACTGAATCGATATGACCCTGTTCAGGATAAATTTATACGATATTTACACACACAGAATGGCAACGCAAATATTAACGGACAACGTCCCACTTCACTGTGTACGGATAGCAGCGGCACCTTCTGGGTGGGAACCTGGGGTAACGGTTTAAAATACTATGTCCCGGAGCAAGACCGCTTTGTCCCTTTTAAAGATGAGCGTCTCCCCTCTGCATTGATCAGAACCATTTATTTGGATAGGAAAGGTGTTTTGTGGATCGGTACCTGGAATGGCCTGGTGCGTATGGTCTGCCGGAACGGGCAATGCCTGTCTCTCAAAGTTTACCGACATCAGGCAGGGGATGCGGGCAGTTTAAGCTCTGACCGGGTAACTAGCGTTCTTGAAGATCATCAAGGAAGTTTATGGGTCGGTACCCTGGGAGGGGGTCTGAACCGTTTTTCACCCCAAACCGATGGTTTCGAGCATTTTCTTCATCATGCGCATAACCCGAACACTCTGAGTCACAATGATGTGGCCTGCCTGCTGGAAGACCGTGAACATCAACTCTGGATCGGTACGGTCTCCGGCGGCCTCGATAAGTTGGATCGAGCTTCGGGCCGGTTTCTTCATTTCCGCTATCAACCTGACGATCCGTTTAGCTTAAGCGGAAATAAAATTTACAGCCTGCTGCAGGATCGTTCGGGATTGGTGTGGATTGGTGCCAACGGGTTAAATCTGATGAGCAAAAAACTAAACCGTTTTGAACATTTTCGACATAATCCGCATGACCCGAAGACACTCAGTCATAACAAGATATGGGCTTTCTGCCTGGACGGAAGCCAAACGCTGTGGATCGGCACCGACGGCGGTGGCCTGAATCAATATCTTCCTCAAAAAGCACAATTTATTTCCTATAAAAATGAACCTGAGAACCCGAACAGCTTAAGTTGCGATAACGTGAGCTCTCTTTTATGTGAACCTAGCCATACGCTATGGATCGGGACCAGGGGGGGAGGATTAAATCGTTATAATATGCGTTCCAAAAAATTCATCCGTATCCGGGATGACTCTTCCCTTCCCGGGACGAAAGGGTTGAATTACATTATGTCGCTCTGCTTCGACATACATCATAATCTCTGGATAGGCACTTTTGATCAGGGAATCATTGTCTTCGATATTCGGCATCAACGCTTTAAAAAATATAAAAGTAATCCGGTAGATTCCCTTAGTCTGTCCGGTAATTATATTAGCACTCTGTTCCGGGATAGTAAGGGTATGATGTGGGTCGGAGGCTGGGGGGGAGGTCTCTGTCGTTTTAACGAGAGAGACGGAACGTTTACCCGATTTTTACATGTGGACGGTAACCCAAAATCTCTGATCAGTAATATTGTTCATACGATTTATGAAACCAACCAAAAGGGAAGAAGAATTTTGTGGGTAGGTACCAGTAGCGGGCTGTCCTATTTGGAACTGAGTGATTTGGCGGACGCACCCTTTCACCATATACCGGCGAAAGGCCTCTTGTCGAATGAGGTTATATATGGTATTTTGGATGATATTGACGGTAATTTATGGTTAAGTTCGAACCATGGACTTTATCGCCTGAATCCTCATACCCTGAAGGTGAAACGGTTTTCACCTTCCGATGGGTTACAGAGTAATGAGTTTAATGCCGGTTCCTGTTTAAAAGGTAAAAACGGACAACTTTTTTTTGGCGGCGTGAATGGATTTAATGCCTTCTATCCCCATTATATAAAAGCAAGCGCTTTTGAAGCGCCCATTCAGTTAACCTCGTTTAAAATATTTGATCAAGCGCTCCCTATGGACAAGAAAGTATTAAAGGCAAACGGGATACACCTTAAGTACTGGCAAAATTTTTTCTCTTTCGAATTTTCCGCCTTCGATTTCAATGCCCCCGGGGAGAACCGTTATAAATATAAAATGGAAGGGCTCGACCGAAAGTGGATCGATGCCGGGACCCGGCATTATGCCAGTTATACAAATCTTGCTCCCGGTAACTATACTTTAAGAATCCAGGGAAGTAACAGTGACGGAATTTGGTCGGACAGGGAAGTCGCCTTGAATATTATTATCTCTCCGCCGTTCTGGAGAACATGGTGGTTCCGTCTGATCGCCCTGTTCATTCTGCTTGTATCATTCTATTTTTTATATAGGATTCGGCTGGCAAGAATGCTGGAAATTGAACGCTTGCGGGTACAAATTGCCAGTGACTTGCATGACGATCTCGGATCTGCACTGACTAAAATTGCCATTAATTCGGAAATCATACAGAATACGAAGGAATACAGTCGTATTGCTGCCATGGCTCGCAGCATCGGGGAAATCAGCCGGGCGGTAATTGTTACCATGAGCGATATTATTTGGTCGATCGATGCCCGCAATGACACAATCGGGGATTTGCTGGATCGCATGAAAGATATGGCCGTTGATTTGCTCTCTGCCAAAGATATTCAGCTTGAGTTTCTCATAACAGGATTCGATCCCGGACGGAAAATGGCGATCGATTTGCGTCAAAATTTATTTCTTATCTATAAAGAGGCCATTAATAATATCAGCCGTCATTCCGGCGCAACCGATGTAAGAGTGGAGCTACGAAATAGTAACGGTCGGTTCGTAATGAAAATCACTGACAATGGCCGGGGATTGAATTTAGGGGCCGCGCTTCCGGGGAACGGCATTAAAAATATGAAAATGCGTGCAAAACGTATCGATGCCCGGATTGAGTTTTTCAATCGGCATGGAACGGTAGTTCTTCTAAAAAGGCAGGCTATTTAAAATCCCCTGTTCATGGGATTTCATCAGACAGGTTTAAGAGGTATACTAAGGTTATGATCAATATTGCCGTCGTTGAAGATGACGCGACCATTCGGGAAGCGCTTCAAAATTTCCTGAATC
>JALSTK010000041.1 GCA_026983775.1 Calditrichia bacterium | reverse complement strand
CAGAGTTTCTATGGTATGTTAGATTCATAGCCTTGCTGCCCGAAGAATTTATACAAATAATTTAACACTAAAAGTCCATTTCCCGCTGAACCAGGACACAAATTGTTATTTTCCCACACAAAACGAGAAAGAACCAAAAAATATACTCACAAATAACGTATCCAGACTTTTTATAAAACGCATATGCATCATATCACCCTTTCATTAGTACTTAGTAAATTTAATACTCGAAAAGGGATATAATTATTTTAGAAGTAAAATAACACATGGCCGATGGTGCCGTTAAAATATTTATTTCGAAATACCTCGCGGAATGATCGGCTATCTCATTTTATATGCCGGATTCTTAACGGATTAGAAGCATTTTCCTTGATTCCGAAAATCCGTTACTGCTTGAAAGACGATAGAAATAAATACCGTTGGGCAAATCGCCGGCATCGAAAGTTACGGAATAGCTTCCAGGAAGCTGCCGCGTATTTACCAATTCCCTGACTTTTTGCCCTAATATATTGTAAACCGTTAAATGCACATGGCTGGTGGTTGACCGTCGCCCTGAAAGGGACCCTTTGAGTAAATAGCCAATGATCGTCGCTGCATGACCATCAAAGAGCCGGCTTTTGCCAAAGGGATTGGGGTAATTACAGTAAAGTTGAGTTGATTCAGGGAAATAATGCTTTTTGTCTCGTATTCCTACTGCATTGGGATCCATAATTTGTATATTATCAAACCAGAACTGCATGCCGGTAAGATCCAGGTGTTCGGCCACAATCTGAAACTGATCTACAGCTGTCCAATCGAACGCCCCCTGGGGCGCATACCAACCGTTGTCCCAGGAACCGCCTTCGATAAAATCGGTTAAGGCAATTTGCAAATGGTGCCATTGGTTATCCCAGATGGAGAGCGCCGAAGAAAGTGTGTAATTCATTCTCCAGGGATGATCATCGGGGTCCTCGGTTTTTGTATCCAAAAAACGCAAGTCTAAAGCCGACTGCGGTGTATCCCCCTTGATCCAGAGATCAAGAACATAACCCCGGTCTTTCAAGAGAGTAAAATCCCTGTTGGGTATAAAATCAAAACCTATTTTGGAATATTGTGTTGCCCCCTGCCAATACATACAAAAGTCGCTCTGATCTTCTGATTTATCAGAATAATAATCAAGAACGCCCTGCTCATTCCAGCTGGCCTCGTAGATTCCGTGTTCAAAGCCGTTTTTATACAGCCAAAATCCTGTGGAATCGGGATGTGGAATAAACGCTTTTTGCTCGGGTACATTAAAGCCCAGTGCTTTCAGTAAATCCGTGTTCAGGTCATAGTCAAACAGTTGATTACTACCCTTCTTAAAGAGGCCGAATCCTCCTCTGTAATCCCACATCGTCCAAGCAATTCCCTTCTCTTCCAGATAAGAGCGGGTAACCTGATACCACATTCTTCTGTCCACCGGGGGACTATTCGGCATATAGACGCCCATCTCTCCACAATATAAAGGAACGTGTCGTTGCTCTTTAAAGTTTACGGCAATATCCAGCATATCATGCAAATGACCTACGGTTCCGGTGCTTGAATAATCATCCATGGCGCTCTCTACCCAGGTTCCTTTTAAATCGTCGGGACAATCGGGCATCCGATTCGGGTCGTATGGCCAGGGCATTCCGGAAAGAGATACCATGGGCGGAGAGGTCCAGCTGGCGCCCTGATGGGTAAATAATAAAGGTTCATAAAAATGAAACGTATAAAGTAAATTGGAATCCGCATAGTTCGGCATCTGTTGTAAGTTATGGAAGCTGTTCCAACCTGCCGGACCCACCACGATGGTATGCACCGAATCGATTTCGCGGATGGCATTGATGACTTTTTGCTGAATTGTATTCCAATCCGAATCAGAAATTCCGTGGGGTTCATTGAGAACTTCATAATAAATAAACCGAGACCTGTTCTTATAGTGCCGGGCCATCTGCTGCCAGACCGGAACTAAAATTTCGTCAATATCCGGTGGAGTTTCGACGGCAGGATTAAAACTGTGATCATCTAAGATCAGGGATAAATGCAACTCTTCGGCCCAATCGACTACCGGATCAAGAAAGGTAAACAGCAACGGGTCCAACGGATAGCCCGGGGGTCCGCCCGTCATGGCATGCAAATTAATAGGTAAGCGAATTACATCGCAACCCAGGCTGCTGATATCTTCCAGATCCTGACGCGTATATTTGGAGAATTGAATCTGATGGGCGCCAGACGACTGGAACCACTCGGTAATATTCACGCCGCGCTGAAAAGATTGTGCCTGCCCGGCGCTAAAAAACAAGAGAAGGAATACGATTTGTTTCATGATATCCCTCTTTTCCTGGTAAAGTTAATACAGGTCACTCGATAATTCATTCACTTATAAATAGCTTTCATCCGGGGTCAACGCAGTAAAATCATTTTTCGGCTTCGAACATATCCCCTACCCGTTGTAAGCCGGTATATATAGACTCCTGCGGTCAAATCTCCGGCGTCAAAGCGAATGTGATATATACCCGGTGACTGTCTGTCATTCACCAACTCTTTTACCTTTTGACCTAACATATTATATATTTCCACATGCACCGTACTGAACGTAGGTAACTGATATCGGATTTCTGTTACCTGGCTTTTGCCGAAGGGGTTGGGAAAGTTCTGTTCCAGGAGAAACGTTGTCGGATTTTCAGGTGGACTGTCTTTTAACCGCGGTTCTTCTATAAGGGCTATCCAGGCGCTCAAATCCAGTAGGTCCAGACGCATCCAGATAGGATAGATTTTACCGTTCCAGGCCACTACATTAATATAATCCCCAAAAAAACGAGCGGCATTCGGTGTAAAGGGCGATTCACTGATTTTGTAATTCGAAAAAGTCTGTCCCCCGTCGGAAGATTTAGCCAGGTATACTTCCGTTTCATTCCCCATGCTATTTCTGCGATCATAGAAAACCACATAAATATAACCGGTCTGCGGATCGATACTTGCCCAGGGGAAAAATTGCTGGGCCTTGCCTGAGTCGTTGTTTACCCGGATGGGAAGACTCCAGTTTTCACCTTCATCTTCGGATCGACTTAAAAATACATCCGTATCATCGGAACCGTTTCTCTGGTCGGACCATAAAACATAAAGCATACCCCGGTAATTCGAATTCGAAATATCACAGAGGGTAACGGGTAAACCGTTGCACCGACTGATACCCGGAATATCAAAAGCCCAGCCACCCGGCTGATGGGCTACAAATATATCTTTACCGAAGTTCTGGCCTCCATCTAACGATTTATCGAACAGGATACCGGTTGGTCCCGACCAACTAACATAAATCTGCCCATCCGGGCCAATGGCGGGCACGGCCCCTTCCACTGTATTATCGTCATCCAAACAATCTCCTCCGGAATCACTGATTTTTAAAGGACGGCTCCAACTTTCACCCTGATCTCTTGAGTAAGAAAATAAAATTCGGCTACTATCCTGTTTCAGGCCGCTGCCATATGCATCGAATTCTGTCCAGCACATATAAAGATTATTTTTATAAAGGGACTGACTTCGATCCACTGCCAGCCACTCTTTGTCTTGATCTTTGCTACCGTTCAGTCCGACGCCAACTCCGCTATTCCATGATTTTCCGCCATCCGTTGATTTTTGTACTACAATCCTGTCCAAAAAATCTCCTTCCGAAGGATTGGACAGATGGGCATAATACAAATTCCCTAAATTGTCGAAAAGCACACAAGGATCACCCCATACTCCGTATTGAGAGGACAAGGTTCCTTCGTACCAGTTCAAACCACCATCTGTAGAATAGAAATAAGAATTAATATTTGCCCCGGCGGCCAGATTATCCGGATTTAAGGGATTAACGGCTATAGTCATTTCTTCGGGATTATTATCTAATCTATTGATTTTAATATTTTGATATTGGGCTTTAAGCGAAACGATACTTACCAGGTATAAGCCGATAATGAAGGTTGTTTTTTTCATAAGTACATTTCCACATTGGATCAGGCAAATGTTTTGTTCAGCAACAAAATAGAGAAATCCGGGGCAATGAGCAACCTTTTCAGAAATATTAATTTCGATTCGGAAGCGGAAAGTATGAAATCTTTGAACGTGAGATCCTTCTCATGTTAAAGATTAAGGATGGCAGATTGCGTATTGAAACCGACGAGCATTTAAACCAGGGTAGTAAGATACACAACAGTGACCTGTCTTAAAACGATTCATACTATCGACTAAAAGACGATTATGTCCCGAAGGGAAACAAGGTGTTTATTGCTTTCCGAAACTGGCAAACAGGAAAACAGGTTCCTTATCTTTTCAGATTACTATATCAACCGATGCTCATCGGATAAGGATCATTTTACCCATATGTTTAAAATCAGTTCCGACCTGAATCCGGTAAAAATAGATGCC
>JALSTK010000040.1 GCA_026983775.1 Calditrichia bacterium | reverse complement strand
TTACCTTTCTTGGCCAGGGCCTGGGTAATGGCTGCCGTTAAAGTCGTCTTACCATGATCCACATGACCAATGGTTCCGATATTCACATGGGGCTTACTTCTATCAAATTTTTCTTTAGCCATGTCTCCTCCAGGGATTTTTTCAAACTTTCCTAAGCACCTTTAGTGCCGGCTATAATTTCTTCCGCCAAACTCTGCGGTATTTTATCATAATGAGAGAACTGCATGGTGTATATGGCCCGGCCCTGCGTAATGGACCGCAACTGAGTAGCATAACCGAACATTTCACTCAAAGGAACCAACCCGTCCACAATCTGCGCATCTCTTCTGGGAAGTATCCCGGAAATTTTACCACGTCTTGAATTTAAATCACCGATCACGTCCCCCAAATACTCTTCGGGCACTACCACTTCAATGCTAAAGATAGGTTCCAGTAAAGCCGGTCCTGCCTTCTTCGCACCATTTTGAAAAGCCATGGATCCGGCGACCTTGAAAGCCATTTCGCTCGAATCGACTTCATGATACGATCCGTCAAACAGACGCACTTTCACATCTTCCACCGGGAATCCAGCCAGTACACCGTTTCGCATGGCAGTTTCAATGCCCTGTTTAACGGGATTGATGTACTCCCTGGGAATCACACCCCCCACAATGGCGTCGATAAATTCAAATCCTTTGCCGGGCTCATTCGGTTCCATCTCAATTTTTACATGGCCATACTGGCCACGGCCGCCCGACTGACGGATAAATTTCCCTTCGGCTTCGACCTTTTTGGTAATTGTTTCCTTATAGGCTACTTCCGGTTTACCGACATTGGCGCCCACTTTAAATTCGCGTAATAAACGATCAACGATAATTTCCAGGTGTAATTCACCCATGCCGCTGATAATCGTCTGGCCCGTTTCTTCGTTGGTACGGATACGGAAAGTAGGATCTTCGTCACTCAATTTAGCCAGAGACTGGCTCAGCTTTTCCTGATCCGCCTTGGTCTTCGGTTCGATTGCCACGGAAATAACCGGCTCCGGAAAACTCATGGATTCAAGCACGATCCGCTTTTTAAAATCACAAAGAGTATCCCCGGTACGCGTATTCTTCAGTCCCACCACGGCAACGATATCACCGGCGGCAACAGACTGAATATCCTCCCGGTGATTGGCATGCATTCGTAATAAGCGCCCGACCCGCTCTTTTTTTCCGCTAATCGAATTATAGACATAGGAACCGGCCTGAACCACACCGGAATAGACCCGAATATAGGTTAAACGGCCTACGTAAGGATCAACCATTATTTTAAAAGCCAGGGCCGAGAAAGGCTCCTCATCCAGGGGTTTACGAACCACTTCTTTATCTTTATCCGGATCCGTTCCAATCACGGAACCCTTATCAAGAGGCGAGGGTAAATAATCAATAACCGCATCCAATAAGCGCTGTACCCCTTTATTTTTGAAGGCAGAACCGCATAAAACCGGAACAATTTTACCATCCAGGGTAGCTTTACGAATGGCCGCTTTTAACTCGTCCACCGTTATTTCTTCACCCTCAAGATATTTTACCATTAATTCTTCATCATATTCGGAAACCGCTTCCAGAATTTCGTTACGATACTTTTCGGCATCGCTCTCCATATCCTTGGGGACCTCCCCCTCTTCATATAATGCACCGAGAGAGCTTTCATTATAGAGAACCGACTTCATAGTAACCAGATCCACCAGGCCGGTAAACATGTCTCCGGCACCGATCGGAATCTGAATGGGAACGGGATTTGCACCGAGACGTTTTTTAATCTCCTGCAAAACACCGTAGAAATCAGCCCCCGTACGGTCCATCTTATTAATAAAGGCCAGACGGGGAACACCATACTTATCAGCCTGACGCCAAACCGTTTCCGATTGGGGTTCAACCCCACCGACCGCACAGAACAAAGCGATGGACCCGTCCAGAACTCGAAGAGAACGCTCCACTTCCACTGTAAAATCCACATGTCCGGGGGTATCGATAATGTTAATCATCGTCTTTTTCCAGAACACCGTGGTTGCCGCAGAAGTAATCGTAATACCGCGTTCCTTTTCCTGATCCATCCAATCCATGGTAGCAGCGCCATCATGGACTTCACCCATACGGTGCAAACGACCGGCATAATACAGAATTCTCTCTGTAGTGGTTGTTTTCCCGGCATCAATATGGGCCATAATGCCTATATTACGTATATTTTGTTTTTCGGTTTTCTTCTGTGCCATAATTCAGTACTGCAATCTACCATCTAAAGTGGGCAAAAGCTTTATTCGCCTCCGCCATTTTATGTGTATCTTCTCGTTTTTTAACTGAGGCGCCTTCATTACGATAAGCAGCCATAAATTCATTTGCCAGACGCTCTGCCATGGTGCGCTCGCTGCGCAACCTGGAATAGCGAACCAACCAGCGGATCGCCAAAGCCTGACGCCTGCTGGAACGGACCTCGACCGGAACCTGATAAGTAGCCCCACCCACACGACGTGATTTCACCTCTAACACAGGCGCTACATTTTCCATGGCCTTGATAAACACCTCTAAAGGATCTTTCTTCATCTTTTTTTGAATCATGTCCATGGCATCATAAAAAATTTTTTCGGCAACGCTTTTCTTACCGCTTAACATCAATCCATTCACAAACTTAGCGACCACTACATTTTTATATTTCGGATCCGGAAGAATGGATCTTTTTTGAGGCCTTCTTCTTCTTGGCATCTCAACTCCACTTAACGTTGTTTACTTATTTAGGTTTTTTGGTTCCGTATTTCGATCGAGCCTGGCGACGGTCTTCCACTCCGCTTGTATCGAGGGTTCCGCGTACAATATGATAGCGAACACCGGGTAGATCTTTTACACGACCACCACGAATCAGAACGATCGAATGCTCCTGTAAATTATGTCCCTCTCCGGGAATATAGGATGTCACTTCAATTCCGTTTGTCAAACGTACACGGGCAACTTTGCGCAAAGCGGAATTCGGCTTCTTAGGCGTTGTTGTATATACACGTGTACAAACCCCTCTTTTCTGTGGACAATTTCCCAAAGCCGGTGCTTTGGTCTTCTTTATAACTACTTTTCGTCCCTTACGGATCAGTTGATTTATCGTGGGCAAAACCCGACCTCCCAAAAAAGTTACAGATTCAGAATTTAATACTTTTCTTTAATGATTTCAAATCTAATTTTCATTTTCTTCGGTAGTTTTTTCTACCTCACCATCCGCTGTTTCTTCCGTTTCCGAGAGATGTATCTCTTCGACTTCTTCCTCATCCACATCCATCATCATATTATTATAAGTTTTCATACCGGTTCCGGCGGGGATGAGGTGACCCATAATCACATTCTCTTTCAATCCGATCAGATCATCTTCCTTCCCGGAGATAGCCGCATCGGTTAAAACCTGGGTTGTTTCCTGGAAAGAAGCAGCGGATATAAAACTCTTTGTGGTTAATGCGGCCTGGGTAATACCGAGCAACAGAGGTTTAAACGAAGCCGGTTGCGCTTTACGGAATTTCACCGGTTTTTTCTTCGCTTTTCTCAGGTCCTTGTTGATCATATCCACACTCTTTTTGTCCGTTAAAGAGCCCTCACGGAAAAGAGAATCACCCGGATCGGTAACCACGATCCTGTTAACCACCTGAGCGTTTCCTTCGAGGAAATCGATCTTGTGGATTTTATCGCCGGGCAGAAAGGATGTATCACCGGGATCGTCGACGATTACTTTTTGCAGCATCTGGCGAACGATCACGCCGATATGCTTGTCATTTATTTTCACACCCTGCAGACGATACACTTCCTGAATCTCATTCACAAGATACTCCTGTACCTTGGCCGGACCTTTGATATTCAGAATATCTTCCGGAGATACCGCACCGTCCGTTAAACGTTCCCCGGCTTCAACGAAATCATTTTCATGGACCAGAATATGCATGCCATGAGGAACGGAATATTTCTTCGTTTCCAATTCGGATTCGACAATCAGTTCACGCACACCGCGTTTCACGGCGCCGAATTTTACATATCCTTCGATTTCACTAACCACCGCCCGGGTCTTAGGCTGACGGGCTTCAAAAAGTTCGGCAACCCTGGGAAGCCCCCCTGTAATATCACGGGTTTTACCGATCTCACGGGGAATCTTTACCAGCACATCACCGGCACTAATTTTTTCTCCGTCATTGACATGCAGGAAAGCTTTGACCGGGATAATGTACTGGGCCAGTTTCTCACCGTTTTTATCCACGATAAAAATCTGTGGATTCAGGTTTTTATTTTTCGATTCAATAATGACCCGTTGTTTACGACCGGTTTGTTCATCCAATTCTTCCCGGAAAGTTTGACCATCGAGAATATCAACGAATTTGACTATACCGGCCCGTTCGTTAATAATGACCGAAGAGTAAGGATCCCAGTCGAACAGGATATCTCCCTTCTTGATCGATACATTATCTTTGGCCCGCAACGTGGACCCATAGGGAACATTATAGGTGGTTATATTACGACCTTCTTTATCCAGTATTTCGATCTTACCGTTCCGGCCCGTAACCACCTGTTCTTTATTTTTATTTTTCACCGTCCGGATATTTATGAATTTCGTCAGGCCCTCTACCTTGGAATCGATATGCGATTCTGCGGCAATATGGGCAGCCGTTCCGCCGATATGGAAAGTACGCAAGGTTAGCTGTGTACCCGGCTCGCCGATACTCTGGGCAGCCATAACACCGACCGCTTCGCCCACACCGACCAGGTTACCCGTAGCCAAATTCCTTCCATAGCACAAAGCGCAGATTCCGTGTTTGGCTTCACAGGTTAATTCGGTTCGCACCCGCACAACCTGAATGGAAGACTGGTTGATCTTTCCGGCAACTTCCTCATCGATCATTTCACCGCGTTTAACCAGCACCTCATTGGTAACGGGATCAATGGCGTCTGCCGCCGCAACCCGGCCTAACACACGATCGGAAAGAGGCTCGATAATCTCTTCTCCCTCTTTTAAATCGGTGATTTCCTGACCCAAAATGGTGCCACAATCATGCTCGGTTACAATAACATCCTGAGCAACGTCAACGAGACGGCGGGTCAGATAGCCGGCATCGGCAGTCTTTAAGGCCGTATCGGCCAGACCCTTACGTGCCCCGTGGGTCGATATGAAATATTCGATTACGGAAAGGCCTTCCAAAAAATTGGCTGTAATGGGGTTTTCAATAATTTCACCCGTTTGACCGGTCAGGGATTTCTGAGGTTTAGCCATTAAGCCACGCATGCCGGCCAATTGTCGGATCTGTTCTTTACTGCCCCGGGCGCCCGAATCGGACATCATAAACAGGGGATTAAATCCCTGATCCGCGGATTGCAACTTCCGGAACATGGTCTCAGCCACATCCGAAGTTGCCCGGGTCCAGATATCAATGATCTTATTATAACGCTCACCGTCGGTAATAATACCCCGCTCATACTGTTCCTGAATTTCATCCACCTCGCCCTGAGCCATGTCCACCAGGACCTTCTTCTCCGGTGGAATAACAATATCGGAGAGCGCAACCGAAACTCCGGATTTCATGGCGCTTACAAAACCGAGTTCTTTTAAATTATCCAAAAATTCGGCAGTAGCTTTATTTCCCGCTTTTCTGTAACACAACGAGATAATCCCGGAGATGGTTTTCTTGGAAAGCAATTCGTTCACATACCCTAATTCTTTAGGTACGATACGATTGAACATTACGCGCCCCGTGGTGGTCTCGATCATTTTGCCGTCAATGCGTACCGAAATTTTGGCATGCAGAGAAACCTTACCGCTGTTGTAGGCAACCAATACTTCTTCCGGTGAGGCAAATCGCATCCCCTCCCCCTTGACACCGGAGCGCATCTTGGTTATATAATAACTTCCCAAAACAATATCCTGGCTGGGAACAGCAATGGGGTTGCCGCTCGAAGGAGAGAGAATATTATGGCTGGACAGCATCAACAATTTTGCTTCCACCTGCGCTTCATAGGAAAGAGGCACATGCACAGCCATCTGGTCACCGTCAAAGTCGGCGTTAAAGGCGGCACAAACCAGAGGATGGATGCGAATAGCCTTGCCTTCGATCAATACGGGTTGAAAAGCCTGAATACCCAACCTATGAAGGGTTGGGGCCCGGTTTAACATGACGGGATGATCTTCAATAATTTCTTCCAGGATATCCCAAACTTCCGGACCACGACGTTCCACTAATTTTTTGGCACTTTTTACGGTTTTCACATAACGACGCTCTACCAGTTTACGGATAATAAACGGTTTGAAGAGCTCTATGGCCATATCTTTCGGCAGGCCGCATTCATTTAATTTCAACGTGGGTCCGACCACAATTACCGAACGTCCCGAGTAATCGACCCGCTTGCCGAGTAGGTTCTGCCTGAAACGGCCCTGCTTCCCTTTCAGCATATCGGAAAGAGACTTTAAGGGACGATCGCCGTCCGAACGCATGGCCGATGTACGTTTGGAATTATCAAACAGAGAATCGACCGATTCCTGCAGCATCCGCTTTTCATTGCGCAGGATTACTTCCGGAGCTTTGATCTCAAGCAGCTTTTTTAGACGATTATTACGGATAATCACCCGGCGATACAGATCATTCAAATCACTGGTAGCAAAACGTCCGCCTTCCAGCGGTACCAGAGGACGTAGCTCCGGAGGAATAACCGGAATCACATCCATAACCATCCACTCCGGCTTATTACGAAATTCCGTATTCTCTTCGCGCACCCGGAAGGATTCAACCACTTTCAGCCGTTTAAGGGCTTCTAATTTTTTCTGTTCGGAAGTATGCGAGCGAATTACGGCTCGCAGTTCCTGCGACAATTCTTCCACATCGATCATTTTCAACAACTGGTGAATTGCCTCGCCACCGATTTTTGCCACAAATTTATTCGGATCATCATCAGCCAGATCATCGTTCGCGTCACCATGAGCATCCAACTGATTGAAATACTCTTCCTCGTTAATGAGCTGCTTAAATTTTAAGTTACTTTTACCGGGGTTAACAACAATATAATTTTCATAATAAATTACTTTTTCCAGGTCTTTGGGAGACATGTCCAGCATATAACCGACCTTGGATGGCAGGGATCTGAAAAACCAGATATGAACAACGGGTACCGCCAGGCTGATATGGCCCATGCGTTCCCGACGGACTTTCTTTTGCGTTACTTCCACACCGCAACGGTCACAAATAATACCCTTATAACGGATGCGTTTGTATTTACCGCAATGACACTCCCAATCCTTTACCGGACCAAAAATCTTTTCACAGAAAAGACCGTCCTTTTCCGGTTTAAAAGAACGATAATTTATGGTCTCCGGTTTTGTAACCTCACCGTGGGATTGTTCTAAAATATCATTCGGTGAAGCAAGACCAATGATTATTTTATGAAATTTATTAGGTCCTCTTCTGATATTCAAAATATCAACTCCTAAATTAATATCATTTCACTTACAGGTTAAAAGGTAGGGAATAAGCGCGTTTGGCTATTCCATTCTTACCTTCAAACCAAGTCCCTGAAGCTCACGAATCAAGACATTAAACGATTCCGGAGTTCCCGGATTCGGTAAGTTTTCGCCCTTTACGATGGCTTCATAGGTTTTGGAACGGCCGGTGACATCATCACTTTTCACCGTCAGAATCTCTTGCAGAGTATAGGCGGCTCCATAGGCTTCCAGAGCCCATACCTCCATCTCACCAAAACGCTGCCCCCCGAACTGAGCTTTACCACCCAGCGGTTGCTGCGTAATCAAGGAGTACGGGCCGATGGATCGGGCGTGAATCTTGTCGTCAACCAGATGCGACAACTTCAACATATAGATATAACCAACCGTTACATCCTGATCAAACGGTTCACCGGTTCGGCCGTCATTCAGACGAATTTTACCCGATTCCGGCAATCCGGCCTTTTTCAACTCTTCAACGATGTCTTCATAACTGGCACCGTCGAAGACAGGGGTCGCATAGTTTTTTCCCAGTTTGTATCCTGCCCAGCCCAGCGTCGTTTCGAAAATCTGCCCCAAATTCATACGCGAGGGTACGCCAAGCGGATTGAGAATAATGTCAACCGGGGTTCCGTCATCGAGAAACGGCATATCTTCCACGGCTACCACCCGGGAAACGACACCTTTGTTACCGTGCCGGCCGGCCATCTTATCGCCAACGGACAGCTTGCGCTTCTCAGCAACATAAACTTTTGCCAACTGAACAATACCCGGAGGCAGCTCGTCACCGACCGTGATTTTATGCTTTTCCCGTTTCAGGTCGTTTTCAATATCCGTCATCACTTTGCGGTAGTCCGAATACAGTTGGCGAACAAACGTATTTTTCGGATCCTCATCGAACCAGGTTGAATTAATATCGAGGTTCTTCACATCTATTTTACTGAACGTAGTATCGCTGATCTTTGTTTTGGCTTTAACCGCTACTTTGCCGTCCACATAGCGAATACCGACCGTTTTCAGGTCATGGAACTTTTCAGCAAGATTTTCCGCCAGTCGTATTTCCACGGATTTGCGTTTGCGATCCGCTTCCAGTTCCAGTTGTTCGATCAGTTTTTTCTCTTCTTTACGATCATGACCCTCTTTCTTCTTCCGTGAAAATAGCCGGGAGCTTACCACAACCCCTTTCATTCCCGGAGGAGCTTTCAGAGAGGCATCCTTTACATCACCGGCCTTGGTACCGAAAATCGCTTTCAGCAACTTCTCTTCCGGAGTCGGATCGGTCTCCCCTTTTGGGGTAACTTTTCCGATTATGATGTCTCCGGCTTTCACTTCCGCGCCGACGCGAATAATACCGTTCTCGTCCAGATCTTTTGTTGCTTCTTCACTTACATTCGGAATTTCACGAGTCAGTTCTTCTTCACCGCGTTTCGTATCCCGTACCTGTAGTTCAAAACCCTGAATATGGATCGAAGTAAATACATCATCGCGAACCAACCGTTCACTAATGATGATGGCATCTTCGAAATTATATCCGTTCCACGGCATGAAAGCCACCAGCACATTTCGACCCAGGGCCAGTTCACCGCGGTCCGTCGCACAACCGTCAGCCAGCACTTCTCCCTTTTTCACCTTTTGACCGGGTGAAACCAGGGGCTTTTGATTAATGCTGGTATCCTGATTGGTGCGGCGATACTTAATCAGATTATAGACAATCCGATCGCCCTGTTCCAGAAGACGCTCTTTTCCGGCAGTCGGCTTCTCAATTTCATCCACCTTCAAAACAATCTTATTGGCATCCACATATTCAATAACACCGGACTGCGAAGCACGAATCAAGGTACCGGAATCTTCGGCAACCCGTTTTTCCATACCGGTTCCGACGATGGGTGTTTGCGGCGTTAACAGAGGCACTCCCTGACGCTGCATGTTAGAACCCATTAAGGCCCGGTTGGCATCATCATGTTCCAGAAAAGGAATGAGCGATGCAGCCGGTGAAACGATTTGATTGGTAGCCACATCCATATAATCCAGCTCTTCGGGCTGAACAACGGGGAAGTCTCCTTTGATACGCGCTTTCACCCGATCGCGCTCAAAATGTCCGTCCTCTTTGAGCGGTGCGTTTACCTGGGCTATGGTAAAAGCATCTTCTTCGGTAGCGGACAGATACTCAATTTTTTTAGTTACAACCCCTTTTTCCACTTTACGATACGGTGTTTCAATGAAACCGAAGTCGTTTATGCGGGCATGAACACACAAGGAAGAGATCAAACCGATATTCGGCCCTTCCGGTGTTTCAATCGGACAGAGTCGTCCGTAATGAGTATAATGCACGTCACGGACTTCAAAGCCGGCGCGTTCTCGGGTCAGACCACCGGGCCCCAAAGCGGAAAGACGCCGCTTGTGAGTCAATTCCGCCAGAGGATTGGTTTGGTCCATGAATTGCGAAAGCTGCGAAGTCCCGAAAAAGGTATTGATCACCGAGGAAATCGTTCTGGCATTAACCAAATCCTGCGGAGTCAGTTTATCGGAATCACCGATGTTCATCCGCTCCTTAATGGTCCGGGCCATACGCGATAAGCCCACGCTGAACTGGGCTGCCAATTGTTCGCCCACGGTTCTAACCCGACGATTACCGAGATGATCGATATCATCCGTCTGACGAATACCGCCATGCAACTCGATCAAATATTTAATAATCGCAACAATATCTTCGCGGGTTAAGACGGTCGTGTCATACGGGATATCCAGTTCTAATTTTTTATTGATCCGATAGCGCCCCACTGCGCCCAAATCATACCGTTTTTCATTGAAAAACATTCTTTCAATCAGGGCTCGGGCCGTATCCACGTCCGGCGGTTCGCCGGAACGCAGTTGCCGATAAATAGCCTCGATCGACTGGACATCTGTCTTGGCAATATCTTTACGCAGTGTATTGGCAATCACATTCGGAGCATTCGGATCATCGATCCTGATCACGCGCAGCGATTTGATTCCCAGAGCAAGACATTGATCCACCAGATCCTGAGTTACTTCTTTGCCCTGATCGGCGACCACTTCCCCGGTAGTCTTATCGACCACATCCGCGGCCAGCGTCTTACCCAGCAACAAACCCAATTTTTTGATATTGATTTTGACTTCTTCGGACAATTGAAAAAGATCGAGGATCGTTTCGTTTGTCGCAAAGCCAATAGCCCGCAACAGCATGGTTACGGGGAATTTCTTTTTACGATCAATATAAACGTACATGACATCATTTACATCGGTTGTAAACTCCACCCATGATCCGCGGAAAGGGATGATCCTTGCAGAAAACAATGGTGTTCCGTTAGGATGTTGTGTTTCAGAGAAAAACACCCCCGGAGAACGATGTAACTGACTCACCACCACCCGTTCGGCACCGTTGATAATAAACGTGCCGCGATCGGTCATGTACGGCATATTACCGAGATAAACATCCTGTTCAATAAATTCCGTGAAATTATCCGTCTCACCGGTTACATCCTTAATCGCCAGACGCATTTTAGCCTTAATGGGCACAGCATAGCTGACCCCCCGTTCCTGACATTCCTGAACGTCGTACTTGGGTTTGTCGATATAATATTCAACAAACTGTAATTCGAAATTCCCGGCACTATCAGAAATAGGAAAGAGGCTGTTAAAAACAGCCTGCAATCCCTGACTTTTTCTCTGCTCTGGCGGAACCTTCGCTTGTAAGAAGGCTTCATAGGATCTGGTCTGGATCTCCAGAAGATTGGGATATTCCTTGACCGGTGGGATATGCATGAAAAAATGACGGTCTATCGGTTTCCTACCCTTCAAAGGTACCACCTCATTTTTAATATTTAATAAATCATTCGCTAAAAATTATTTGAGTTCGACTACGCCGCCGACTTCTTCGATCTGTTTTTTAACATCTTCGGCTTCGGCCTTGGAAACGGCTTCTTTAACCGCTTTAGGCGCGCTGTCAACCAATTCTTTCGCTTCTTTCAAACCCAAACCAGTGAGTGCGCGAACGACCTTAATTACCTGGATTTTTTTATCCCCTGGGGAAGTAAGCACTACATCAAATTCCGTCTTTTCCTCAGCACCTTCGGCAGCAGCACCGCCGGCAGCAGGGCCTGCAGCCACTGCAACAGGGGCAGCAGCAGTAACACCAAATTTATCTTCGATGTCTTTAATAAGCTCTGAAATTTCCAGCATAGTTGCTTTTTCCAGGTATGCAAGGACATCTTCTCTTTTCAAATCTGCCATTGTAACCTCCAAACTATTCGAGTATAATGAATTGTTTTCTTTTAATTATTTTTTGTATCTTTTAGAGCATCTAACGTACGCACAAATTTTTGCATCGAAGCCTGCAGAGTTCCGGCCAGCTTGGTCAGCGGAGCCTGCAAAAGACCGACGAACTGTGAAAGCAGAACTTCACGACTGGGAAGATCCGCCAATTTCGCCGCTTCCGCGGCATCAAGAACCTGACCTTCCAAAAATACCGCTTTGATCTTCAAGCGTTCTTTCTTCTTGTTGAACTCTTTGATGATTTTTGCAGGAGTTACCGGATCATCGTAACCGATCACAAACGAGGTAACACCCTGCAGATAAGGGTCCAAATCCGAAATGCCGACGCTGTTTAACGAGCGCTTGGCCAGGCGGTTTTTCAATACCTTGTACTCAACATTTTCATCGCGAAAACGCTTGCGCAGTTCGGTAACGGTTATGACATCTATCCCCGTATAGTCCGTCAGATAGACGCTTTTAGCCTGTTTAAACTTCTCTGCGTATTCCTCGATAATCGCTGTTTTTTCTTGTGTAGGCATATTCGCATCCTTCTAATTCTTATATTGCATATGAAGAAGCACTACGATCCAGAAAGATACCCGGACCCATTGAGCTTGATATAGAGATCGATTTTAAATAAGTCCCTTTGGCGGAAGCCGGCCGCATTTTTACCACCGTATTGACAAAGGTTCGAATATTTTCAATAATCTGCTCTTCATTAAACGAGACTTTTCCGATTCCGGTATGCACAATACCCGTTTTATCGACCCGAAAATCTATTTTCCCGGCTTTAATTTCTTTGACTGCATCAGCCACTCTGGGCGTTACCGTTCCACTTTTGGGATTAGGCATTAAACCGCGTGCACCAAGTATTTTACCCAGCCGGCCGACGATACTCATCACCTCAGGCGAAGCCACAGCCACATCGAAATCGAGCCAGCCACTCTTTATTTTATCCACATATTCTTCAAGACCAGCGTAATCGGCACCGGCATCCAGAGCCTCCTGCACCTTGTCTCCCTTGGCAAATACTAACACGCGTACCTTTTTACCCGTACCGTTTGGCAAGACTACCGTACCTCTTACCATCTGGTCTGCATGTCGCGGATCAACGCCTAATCTCATTGCGATTTCAACCGTCTCGTCGAATTTAGCCGTGGAAACCATTTTGAGCAGTTTCACTCCCTCTTCCAGACTATATTCAGTAGCGCGGTCTACTTTTGCAGTGAGATCCTGATAACGTTTACTTCGCTTCATTCCTACCTCATCAAATATTTAGTTACTCTACTAAAATTCCCATGCTTCGAGCCGTACCTTCTATAATACGCATAGCAGACTCGATATTCGCTGCATTCAAATCAGGCATTTTCATTTCTGCAATCTTTTTCACCTGATCCCTGGTTACTTTACCTACTTTATTCACGTTCGGCTCACCCGACCCTTTTTCCAGCCCTGCTTCTTTTAGAAGCAAATCGGAAGCGGGCGGAGTCTTGGTAATATAACTAAAAGAACGATCTGCATAGACGGTAATTTCCACCGGAATTATATACCCGGCCTTATCCTGAGTCGATGCATTGAACGCCTTACAAAATTCCATAATATTCACCCCATGCTGACCCAGAGCGGGGCCAACCGGCGGCGAGGGTTTTGCCTGTCCCGCAGGTATCTGTAATTTTATTTTTCCTATCTCTTTCTTCGCCATCGCGTACAACCTCTTGATTATTTTTCGAGCTCAACTTGCAGAAAATCCAACTCAACCGGCGTTGGCCGACCAAATATACTTATATTCACTTTTACTTTGTTTTTTTCTTCGTTTATCTCTTCCACGAATCCCGTAAAGTCATTAAACGGTCCGTCGATTACCCGAATCGGATCCCCAACTTTATAAGGAATCGATACTTTGCCCTTAGCCTCTGTTTCACGACTTCTTTCAATTTTTCCTAAAATAGATTTTACTTCCGAAGGACGCAGGGGCACCGGCTCATTTCTCGGCCCTACAAAACTAACCACTCCCGGTGCATTTCCGATGACATGTTTGGTCTGATTATCCAAAATCATCTCTATAATCATATAACCGGGAAAAAATGTTTTATTTTTTACGCGCTTCTTGCCATCCTTCATCTCAATGATATTTTCCGAAGGAATTACAATATGCCCGATCTTCTTTTCTATGCCCTGCAACTTGATTTCGTTTTCGATATGAGCTTTTACCGTAGCCTCCTTACCGGAATAGACTCTAAGCGCATACCATTTCATTTCACTCACTGGATTTCCCTCTCAACACCATTGAGACTAATAAAAGAGTTGAATAACTTTCCCGATGATTACATCGGATAAAAATATAAATACGGTAAATAATATACTAACCACTACAACAACTATGGTAGAATTGGTCAGCTCGTCACGAGTCGGCCAGGAGACTTTATTCATCTCCACCTTTACATCATCTATAAATTGTTGAATTTTTTTAAACATCTTTTTTTACCGCTCCAAATTGTAATAAAAAATCAGCAGGCGAGGAGGGACTCGAACCCCCAACCCCTGGTTTTGGAGACCAGTGCTCTAGCCAATTGAGCTACACGCCTAGCTGCTTTATTTACTTTCCTTATGAATGGTACGAGCATTACAACGCGGGCAATATTTTTTATATTCTACACGTCCGCTGTGCAAACGCTTGTTTTTAGTGGTCGTATAATTCCGCGACTTGCATTTCGTGCATTCAAGAATAATATTATCTCTCACAACTCGACCTTTTCTTATTCAATAATCTCTGCCACAACACCGGCACCTACCGTACGGCCACCTTCACGAATTGCAAAACGCAACTCCTTCTCCATGGCAATCTCTTTCTGCAACTCCACTTCCATGGTAATATTGTCGCCGGGCATAACCATCTCTACTCCTTCCGGCAACTGGATCGATCCCGTTACATCCGTGGTGCGAAAATAAAACTGGGGACGATATCCGTTAAAAAACGGCGTGTGACGACCCCCTTCTTCCTTGGTCAGTACATACACTTCACCCTTGAACTTCGTATGGGGAGTGATCGACCCCGGCTTGGCTACTACCTGACCGCGCTCCAATTCCTCTTTGCTGATCCCGCGCAACAACAAGCCTACATTGTCTCCGGCCTCTCCGCGATCCAGTAATTTACGGAACATCTCAACACCCGTACATACCGTCTTCTTGTGCGCGCCCAAACCGACGATCTCTACCTCGTCCCCTACCTTGACCACGCCGCGTTCGATTCTGCCGGTTCCTACCGTACCGCGACCCGTGATGGAAAATACATCCTCTACCGGCATTAGAAAAGGCTTGTCTATATCGCGCTGAGGAGTCGGTATATATTCATCTACCGCATCCATCAATTCAAAGATACATTTGTTCGCCTCTTCATCCTCCGGATTGTTCAGGGCATTTAAGGCACTGCCCTTGATGATCGGTATATCGTCACCCGGAAAATCATACGAAGACAACAGCTCACGAAGCTCCAGCTCGACCAGCTCGATCAGCTCCGGATCATCCACCTGATCCGTCTTATTTAGAAAGACAACGATGTAAGGCACATTCACCTGACGGGCCAGCAAAACATGCTCTCGGGTCTGAGGCATGGGGCCGTCTGCAGCACTGACTACCAGAATCGCTCCGTCCATCTGGGCGGCACCCGTAATCATATTCTTTACATAGTCGGCATGTCCCGGACAGTCCACATGGGCATAGTGCCGCTTCTCCGTCTCATATTCCACATGAGCCGTAGCAATGGTGATTCCGCGCTCCCGCTCTTCCGGAGCATTATCTATACTGTCAAAACTACGAAACTCGGCATTACCTTTCTTGGCCAGGGCCTGGGTAATGGCTGCCGTTAAAGTCGTCTTACCATGATCCACATGACCAATGGTTCCGATATTCACATGGGGCTTACTTCTATCAAATTTTTCTTTAGCCATGTCTCATCCTCCGAAAAATTGCTGATTTAATAAATTAAAAAGTTCAAGAGCTCACGACCGGGCTTGAACCGGTGACCTCATCCTTACCAAGGATGTGCTCTACCTGCTGAGCTACGTGAGCTTCAATAGTAATTTAGAAAAGGGAGACTAGAGCGGGAGACGGGATTCGAACCCGCGACCAACAGCTTGGAAGGCTGTGACTCTAGCCAGCTGAGTTACTCCCGCATAAGTTCTAAATTACGCGGTGCCAACATAACCAATCCGGCCAGTTAACACATCTATTGTCTATGCAGAGCTGGCGAGAGGACTTGAACCCCCAACCAGCTGATTACAAATCAGCTGCTCTACCAATTGAGCTACGCCAGCACACATCCAAATTCAAAAAGTCTTCTAATTTACATAAAAAATTTTATTTGTCAATATTTCAGCTAAAAATAATTTTCTTTTTTTTATGAGCAGCCAATCGGTCCCATCAAAATCAAACCTTTGTTTCATAATAGCCTCCCATGTTGCATATTTTATCTAAAATCGTGTAGGATTAAATAACCAACGTACCGATCCGAGGGACAATGTAATACCATTTACTATATTCCGAATAAAGCATTTAGGAACACAACATGGCAAAAGGAACGCCTCCTGCAATTTACGCGCCGGTCAGGCCGGCGATTGTAGCCGGCGCAGATCGCTTCCGCTAAAATTCAACTTCAAGGCATCCGAATTCAATTATTTACCTATCTAAAGCCATCTTAAGACATAAAAAGGATTGGAAATGCACGATTCCCGCCCGAAAGCAAAAATCGGGAAAACGATTTTGCAAGATTTACGCCCGGGCAGCTTGCTCGGCCGTATTAAAAAAGAATGGCGAGCCCTTAAACATTTTTATTTGGATCAAGAACGCCGGCAAGGACCGCCTTCCATGATCAATGCCGGCCACATGCCACCCCTGATTGCCTCGCCCGACGGTTTAAAGGAACTGGCCAAAGGCGATCCGGCCATCAGACTAAAATCCTCCACCGTATTTCATGAACATACCATACACTTAAAAAACAATGAAGTCCTTCTTATATATTCCGATGGATTAAACGAGGCACGAAATGAAGACAATATTTTTTGGGGAGAACAGCCGATTAAGGAAATATTGCAAAAACATGTACATCGGCCGACGGCCGAAATAGGAAACGCGCTCCTGGTTGCATTTGAAAAATTTACCGGTGACGCCCCTCTTTTCGATGATATTTCCTTGCTATTGATCTGGAAAAAATAAGCAAACCGGAGACAGAAGCGATACGACCAAAGACCGTTTTGGCCTGCTATGCTTCAAAAATCCCCACCTATTTTTTGAACCCAAGTTAGGCTGTATCACTAATTTATTACGGTAAAATCCCTCTCTGCAAGAATTTGAAGAACAGAAGGTCCTGAATTCCCGCTTCCATCGTATCCCGGGCTGACACCTGCCGGTACCTCACTTCTCTCGTGTCATTCCCAACTTGATTGGGAATCCGGACATATCTCCGATTTGCGGGACTATTCCTGGATTCCCGTTGCCACGGGAATGACACCTATTTTCATGTGGCATAGCATCAGCGGGCCCAACTTGATTGGGAATCCGCAATGGCTCATAACTTAAGTTTGAAACTAAGCGCCGTAAACACCCCTTCCGAATGGGTAGGCCACAAGGCATTTTTCATGGCAATGGAATAATCAAAATCGAAGAACCGGAAATGAAGGCCAAATCCCATGGCGATCAAAAAGGATTCGTTCCCACCGAGAGCAAAGCCTCCCCGGACCGGTAGCCAGTCTAACGGGGTGTATTCGGCACCGACTCCTACTCTTGGGGTCCTGGGATTTCCAAATGCCTTGTTAAGGCCTTGCCGGTAATCTGCCGTGAGCAGCAGCTTGGAAAAGAAACGATAAGCAACCCCGATACGCATTATAGCCGGCAGTTTGGTGGAAAAAGATGCGATGTCCGTGGTCGTATCCTGATCCACCGCATGATCCCCATTATTATTACCGTTGATCAGATCCAGGGTTTTGACAGAATCGTAATGCATAGTTACATGCTGCTGGGTATTGGCAGACCAGTTAATACTGGATCCAATATCGGAAAAGCTTAAACCGAATTTCCACCGGGATCCGTATCCGCTGGAAAAACCGAAATCAAAACCCTTGCCCCGTCCCGGCAGTAAACCGTTATCCGGAGTGGCAAAGCGGGCGCGAAGCATGGCATTTATGACGATCGATTCATCATCACCCGGGATTCGTTTGAGCATCGCATCCACCTGTCTTACCTGGGCCACACCAATGCCGATATAATAATTCACTGCGAAACCCACGGCCAAATCGGAGAATCCCGGAAGGAAGCGGCTGATTCTGAATGGATAGGCGTATCCGATGGATATCTTGGCGGCGGAATAAGAACTTCCGCTGGCCTGGTTCGGTTCATGATACACGTAAGTCGAGTCGATTCCCTCACCATTCAAAGCCATGTCAAGGGGCCTGCGGTTCACAGCAACATGTCCGTAAGCTACGGCCTGAACGGCCATTCCGAAATTATTGAAAGCAAGACCCAGGACATTGGTATTTGTCCGGATATCCAACGCTATCTGATTCCCGGATATGAGTCCTAAAAAATCCTTTTTTTCCTGTTCATCTAAAAAATTATCCGGGTTTCCCGCTTGGGTGAAATAACGATTATAGGTATGAAAACTAAAACTATTATTGTAGACCGAACTATTCAGGGAAAGCAAATTAAGTTCAACGGCGTTGCCCCGGGGCAAGGCCAGATTGGCCGGATTCCAATATAAAGCATCAATACCCAACCCTTTGGCAGTATAATTCCCGCCCATTCCCAGACTACTACCGTCAAATTCCTGGGCATATAGACTCACTATGAAAAGTATCAGCAGAAATATGATTTTCTTCATCGGTCTTCCAATCCATTTATTGATCTAAATCCACCCGGTATTTAACGTGCACCACCGCATCGACTTTTATCTTGTCGGACTGGCGTACCCGTACGGTTCCATTGGTGGGCAAAATAGTTACCACCTGCCGGGTGTAAAGGGGTAAGTGATTAAAAATCTGCAGCTTGTCATGTGATAAATTAATGCGCGTCCTGGTTTCCTGGGGTGTATGCACATAGCCGTCCGAACCCACTGTACCGGCGTTTGCCGCTGCTTCCAGAATCCATTTGGTTGATGAATCGGCAATTTGTTCGTCATACAATCGGGTGGAATCCGTTGCCATGTAAAATTTTATTTGTGTTCCGAGAGGTAAACCATTTTTTATAATAAACTCCACATAGGCTTCCCGGATATCTTCCGTAATGCGCTGTTGGGCAGAAGAATCAATATCGTCCTTCGTTAAGGTATCTATTCCGCTTTCACGGATAATCGGATTTTTCAGTTCAAGGCTTAACGGTGATTCCACCGAGTACAGGACGCGTACCCCCTCACCCAATTGCACGCTGCCTTCTCCCTGAACCGTAGCCGTACCTGTAACGATTAATTGAGTCGGCAATATTTCGATCAAATCCACAATACTGGGAGTCGTTGAATTGGCATCGAGAATAATCTGCGTCTGCGGTGAAACGGATGAGGGCTGCACCTCCCTCTGTAAATGAATCACAACCGAATCCCGGGGCTGGCTCTGGTCATCGGCCTGGTGATAACCGGCAATCTTCAAATCTAAATCCACCGGAAAATCCACCTGGTTCTGGACGGTCAAGGTCATGACCAGATCATCTAGGCGAATCCCCCCCTCAAAATCTTTGAAAAAATCGAGGTTATTGACTTCTGTGGCCGGTATATCCACCTCTACCGGAGCAATTTTCCCGGTCAGGGATTGAAAATAGAGCGAATCGAAATGCACATCCACGGCAACAAAATCACCGGAAGAGATGGAAACGAATCCTTCCGTAGAATCCGTTGTCGCCGACAAGTTATAAAACAAGGTATCCAGGAACTCTCCCGGATTTTGATGATTTACCAGCTCCCAGCCGGTTAAATCCACATCCAGCTGCTCGGCCTGACCTCCGGGAATGTAGCCGGTTACAATCTTCGCTTCGCCGTTGTGTTGAATATCGGGCAGTTCCAGACGAATATGGGCGTTGACCGGTAACTGGTTGTTGATGTTAAAATGCAGACCCCCTTTACGAATCGTTGCCCGGCGAACCTGATTACCTT
>JALSTK010000039.1 GCA_026983775.1 Calditrichia bacterium | reverse complement strand
AAGGCATTAGAAAAGAAAAAATAGGGTATAAGGTATAGGGTATAAGGGGCGGTGTCCAGTTTTCTGATTCGAAAGGATGGGGCTGTTTTAAAATCCACGAATTTCACCGTGCCGGAGGCAGGCGGGCCACGCCAAAGGCGGGCAGGCCGTGCCAAAGGCGGGTAATAGTGTCCGTGTCATTCCTGCGCAGGCGGGAATCCAGAGATGCTCTCGCCACCCGGGTCTATGTCTGGATTCCCAATCAAGTTGGGAATGACCTGTGTGATAGCATAACAGACTGGCCTTGCTGTCATTCCCGTGCAAACGGGAATCCGGGAATATTTCACTCGGACATGTGTCTGAATTTTGGATAGGTTATTTACCCAACCGTGTCATTCCCGCGCAGGCGGGAATCCAGAAAGGTTCTCACCAGTCGGATATAGGTCTGGATGCCCAATCAAGTTGGGCCCGCCAAAGGCGGGTGTGCCGTGCCCGAGGCAGGCGGGCTCTGTGAGAAATTATACCTTTAAAAGGCTAACGGGTTTTGGTGTTTTAGATAGTAAGCTCTGTGTGTGGTGCCCTGAATGTGGATTCCTTTCGGGCTTTAAAAATAGAAAGGAGTTTGCCGTATCGATTATTTAAAACCGCGGCATCTATAAAAACTAATATTGAAAATGCGTCTCCTATTAGGATCACATTAACAAAATAATTATGAAAAAGTATTTGACTGCTTATTTGGATGAAATTGTATCAAATTTAAAGACAAATTATGCACCGGAAAAAATTATTCTTTTCGGGTCGTATAGCGATGGTACGTATACGAAAGATAGCGATATAGACCTTTTACTCATTAAAAAGACGGATAAGCATCCGATTTGGAGAAGAGTTGAGGCGAGAAAAGCCAGCAAAGCCAGAATACCCATGGATATACTCGTTTATACGCCGGCCGAATTTGAACAATTATTAAATGACAAAAGTTTTTTTATTCTTGATGTTATGAGAAACGGTAAAATACTATATGAAAGACGCCAGAAATAAAAATCCGGTTGATGAAAAATGGTATGCCTATGCTCTGGATGATTTGAAAATTGTCTTTTCACTTTGGCAAAATAAGGAAAAGATAAATAGAGGTATCTGTTTTCATGCTCAGCAATATGTGGAAAAAATTCTGAAAGGTATTTTAGAAGCGCATAAAATTCAGCCGCCTCGAATGCATGACGTCGTCGCTTTGTATGAATTATGTAAAAAAATAAACGTCAATATTCCAATATCCGAAGATCATTTGCAATTCTTATCATCTGTCTATATTGACGTTCGTTATCCTCCGGATGCCGGCCTGATTCCTGGTGGCGAGCCTACAATCGAACATTCGGAATTAGCATACAAGATTGTGAAAGAACTGGATAGCTGGTTAAAAAAAGGCGAAGATGTAATGGGTAGATAAGGAACATAGTATAAAAGGATGAAAAACAAAAAAATATTATAAAAACTCTATGTCTTCCGTTGTGCCTGAGGCAGGCGGGTGGACAATGGGTTCTATCAGTTGACGGAAAAAATCAAAGAAATAGTAAAGAACAGAGGGAAAGCATCCATAGAATCGAAGACACAGGATACAGGAATCGGGTATAGTGGCGTAGTATTCCATTTCCTCTTTTATGAAATCTTATCAATGTACAAACGGAAAACGATACAATGAAAAAAGCACTCATTACCGGTATTACCGGGCAGGACGGATCCTATTTAACGGAATTATTATTAGATAAGGGGTACGAGGTCCATGGCATTATCCGGCGTAGCAGCTCGTTTAATACCGGACGTATCGATCATGTATTCAATGATCCTGAATTACATGATCAGCGCTTCTTTTTGCATTATGGAGATTTGACCGATTCCAGTAATCTCAACCGTCTACTGGAAAAAATCAAGCCTGATGAGATATACAATCTGGGTGCCCAAAGTCATGTAAAAGTTTCCTTCGAAGTGCCGGAATACACGGCGGAAGTGGATGGAGTGGGTACGCTGCGTTTTATTGATGCCATAAAAGAAACCGGCATCGATACCAAATTTTACCAGGCTTCCACCAGCGAATTGTTTGGTAAGGTTCAGCAGGTGCCGCAATCGGAGAAAACACCCTTTTATCCCCGCTCTCCTTACGGCGTGGCTAAACTGTATGCCTACTGGATCATCGTTAATTATCGGGAAGCGTACAACATATTCGCCTGTAACGGCATCCTGTTTAATCATGAATCGCCGCGGCGAGGAGAAACGTTTGTAACGCGCAAAATTACCCGCGCCGCAGCTCGCATTAAATACGGCATTCAGAATCGATTACTCATCGGCAACCCGGATGCCAAACGTGATTGGGGCTATGCCCCGGAATATGTAGAGGCCATGTGGCGTATGTTGCAGCAAAATGCCCCCCGGGATTTTGTGATCGCTACCGGGGAAACGCATTCGGTGCGGGAGTTTGCCGATAAAACCTTTAAAGAATTGGATATGGAACTGGAATGGGCGGGAGAAGGAGCGGATACGAGGGCAAGATTAAAGAAAAAAGAAAAAAGAGTAAAAGGCGATGATCTGCCGGCAGGGACGATTGTAGTGGCTATTGATCCCAAATATTATCGGCCCACGGAGGTGGATATGCTGATCGGTGACGCCGCCAGGGCTAAAAAAGAGTTAGGCTGGCAGCCTGAGGTTAAATTTGAAGAATTAGTGCGGATTATGGCCCGCGCCGATTGGGAAAAGGTGCAGAGGAGGGGCTTTTAGTCCACGAATTACACGAATGAATACGAATAATTAAGAATGAATGAAAATATAATATATAAAGAAGAATCTTATGCCATTATAGGCGCCTGTATGGAAGTACACAAAGAGCTTGGGGCGGGCTTTTTAGAGGCTGTTTATCATGAATCGTTGATGATTGAGTTTAATAAAAGAAATATTCCATATGAACATGAAAAAGAATTATCGATCATTTATAAAGACCAGGTATTAGAAAAAAAATATTACGCTGATTTTGTATGTTATGGCAAAATAATCATTGAAGTAAAAGCATTAAATGAATTATCCACAGAGCATCAGGCCCAGGTTCTAAATTATTTAAAAGCGACTAACTTCAAATTAGGAATACTTGTTAATTTCGGCCAACAAAAACTACAATATATAAGATTGGTAAAATAACCACAATTCGTGAAAATTCCTGAAATTCGTGGACTGATAATGGACAAAACTGCAATTAATCAAAGCGGGCAATAACTTAATTATAAAAGACTAATCAAAAAAATTATTCGTGAAAATTCGTGAAATTCGTGGACAGAAAATGGACAACAACAGCAATTAAACAAAGCGGCAAAAACTTAATTATAAAAGACTAATCAAATAAATTATTCGTGAAAATTCGTGAAATTCGTGGACAGATAATGGACAACAACAGCAATTAAACAAAGCGGGCAACAACTTAATTATAAAAGATTAATCAAAAAAATTATTCGTGAAAATTCGTGAAATTCGTGGACAGAAAATGAACAAAAACTCCAAGATTTACGTCGCCGGGCACCGCGGTATGGTGGGTTCGGCCATTGTTCGACGCCTACAAAAAGACGGTTTTAACAATCTTGTTTTAAGAACGAGGAGCGAACTGGATTTACTGGATCAAAAAGCCGTTAAGGGATTTTTTGAACAGGAACAGCCGGAATTCGTTTTTTTAGCCGCCGCCAAAGTGGGCGGTATTATGGCCAATAATACCTATCGCGCCCAATTCATCTATGAAAATCTGCAAATTCAGAACAATATTATCCATTCATCTTATTTGAACGGTGTTAAAAAGCTGATGTTCTTAGGCAGCTCTTGCATCTATCCCAAATACGCTCCGCAGCCGATGAAGGAAGAATATTTACTGACCGGCGAACTGGAGCCTACCAATGAGCCCTATGCCATAGCCAAAATCGCCGGCATCAAAATGTGTCAGGCTTATAACGATCAATATGGAACGGATTATATCTCGGTTATGCCCACCAATCTTTACGGGCCGAATGACAACTTTAATTTGCAAACTTCCCATGTGCTGCCGGCCTTGATCCGTAAAATGCATCTGGCCCATTTGCTGGAACATAAAGATTTTAATGGCATCAGGCATGACCTTAAAAAATATTCTTTATCTCCGCATGTGACATATTCAGAAACAATAACGGAGCAAGAAATCATTACTAGCCTTAATGAGATTGGCATTCGTGTCAATTCGGGTAATTCGTGGAAGGTCTCTTTATCCCTGTGGGGCACAGGTCGCCCGAAACGGGAGTTTTTACATGTGGATGATTTGGCCGAGGCCTGCCTGTATTTAATGCAAATCTATTCCGGTAACGACTTTGTAAATATCGGCGTGGGTGAAGATATTTCCATTAAAGAATTGGCTCTTTTAATTAAAGACATTGTGGGCTTTGCCGGGGAATTGGATTTTGACGCCACCAAACCGGACGGTACGCCGCGCAAACTGTTGGATGTTTCCCGTTTAAATAATCTGGGCTGGAAG